>NZ_JBFBGL010000041.1:0-73524 GCF_040684635.1 Amycolatopsis sp. NPDC089917
GACGCGGCGCGCGTCGACCTCGGCGGGCGCCTCCTCGTCCGGCAGGACCAGCTCGACCGAACTGCCCGCGTTGCCCGCGATCACCCGGACCTGTTAGAGCGGACCAGTATTTACCTACCCACGCCTGACCTGCGCGAGAGGTCGCGCGATCTGCCGTCGACCACACCGCCGTCCGGCACAAGGTCCACTCGGCACCGAGACGAGGCCGAGCGTGAAGGATCAAGACGTTGAACGTCCCCAATCCTCCCCACACGACCGCCAGCCGTACCAGTGGGTAAGCACATACGAGTCCACTAGAACGACACTTACCACTCACGACCACCTGGACCGAAGCGTCACCGGCTCCGGATCTCGGTCCCGTGCCGCAGGTTCGTGACCAGCGCCGTCGACTTGCCCGTGACGGCGGCCGCGAGCGTACGTTCGAGTCCTGGAAGCCGTGCCACGCTGAGGAAGACTCGGCGCGCTTGGAGCAGGAGCCGGTTCGCGGGCAGGAACCATCGCGCTCCCCGGCGGGCGACCTGCTGCTTCTCGGTCACCACCGGCCGGACCAGCCTTTCGTACTCGGCGAACGCGGCTTCGATCGACGACGTCCGGGTGAGCTGCTCGGCCAGCACGAAAGCGCCCGCGATCCCGAGCGAGGCGCCCTGACCGGCGAGAAGTGAGACGGCGTAACAGGAATCGCCGATCAGGACGACGCGGCCGCGGCTCCACGACGACATCTCGATCTGCGCGACCTGGTCGTAGTACACCTCGCCGGGCGGCGGGCAGAGTTCGAGCGCCCGGGGCACCGCCCAGCCGAGCGAACCGTAGATCTCGCGCAGTGCCGCGCGCGCGTCGTCCGGCAGGGCCGGGTCCGTCGCTCGGTGTACGGCGAACGCCGCGAGCTTGCCGTCGCGGAGACCGTAGAAACCCATCTGCATCCCGACGGTGTCGGTCAGGCAGAACCGCTCCCCCACCCGCGCGCGGATCTCCTCGTCCTCGAAGACGAACGCCGCCGTCTGGAATCCGAGGTAACGCAGGAACCTTTTCTCTTCACCGAAAACCAGCCGCCGTACGGTCGAATGGATGCCGTCGGCCCCGACCAGCAAGTCGGCTTCGACCACTTGACCGTCCACCAGAGTGACCCGCACCCGGTCGCCGAGGTCCTCTACGTCCGTGACCCCGGCGCCGAACCGGACGTCCACTGTGGACGGGAGATCCGTGCGCAGCACGCGTTCGAGATCGGGCCGCATGATGCTGCACAGCTTGCCCCGCAACGACTTTCCGAACTGGACGTAGTCGATCGCCGCCCGGCGGCGGCCGTGGTCGTCCAGCAGGCTCGCCTCGTCCACCTGGTACGCGACGTCTTCGACCCGAGGCAACAGGCCCATCTCTTCGACCGCGTCGAACCCGGGACCGAAGAAATCGATCATGTAGCCCTGTTCGCGCGGCCCCGCCGCTCGCTCCAGCACCACGACCTCGACGTCCAGCGCCGCGAGCCGGTGCGCCAGCGCCAGGCCGGTGATCCCGGCTCCGCAGATCGCCACCTTCATCGGGTTCCTCCCTTTCGGTTCAGCCGACCAGCCTGCGCAGGACCGCCGAGGGCACCTCGCGATCGGAGTCCGGTTCGAGCGCGCGATGCAGCAGCAGCCCGTCCACCGTGGCGAAAAGGACCGCGGCCGTGCCCGCGGCGTCGGCGACGCCGTGCCTCGCCAGCCACCCGCCGAACCTGGCACGCAAGTCGGCGAGCAGGTCGCGGATGCCCTGGCGCAAGGTGTCATCGCGGGTCGCGGCCAGGTAGGCCTCGGCGAACAGCAACGACATCGGATCGGTGCCGGAGTACTCGCCGACCGACGCCAGCAGCGCGTCCACCGCTTCCGCCGGCGTCTCGACGGTTTCGAGCGCCGGTTCGAAGGCACCGGCGACCTCGCGCATCGCGCCCAGCACGGCCTCGATCATCAAGGCCTGCAACGAGGGGAAGTGATAGTGCACGACGCTCGGCGTGACACCCGCGCGTTCGGCCAGGATCCGGGTGCTGACCGCGGACCAGCCGAGCTCGGGCACCAACACGACAGCGGCTTCGAGCAATCGCCGCCGAGCGACCTGACCACGTTCCGCGGCCGGAGAACCTGCCACCTTCGCCTCCCAGGGCGTTCGTCCTGTACGACTGCCCTGATCGTATGCCCTGGTCCGCTCCGCCCGCAAACTCGGTGGTCACGGCGTCGCCCGCTCCCTACAGTTCCCTTGCCGACGAGAAGGGAACGCACCACGGTGAAACTGGACGGGTACGAATGGCGCACGCTGATCAGTCAGGTCCGCCTCGGCAAGGAGACCTACCGCGTCATCCGTCCGGCAGGCCCCGTCTCGCGTGGTCCCTTGGTCGAGAGCCGGCATGGCGCGGAACTCGACGTGGACGAGCCCTCGGCGCGCGAACTGGCCGCGGCCTGGTGGCTGGCCGCGCGTTCCCCGCGGAGCCTGGTGTACCTGCCCTGCCGCGCGAGCCGGACAGTCCGCGAACAGGGTCACGAAGGCCCGGAGCTGGACTTGGTCCTGCTCCACCACAGCCTTCAGTTCCCGTTGTCCCGTTGGAAAAGCGTGCGCGGCAGGCTCAGCACGGGGGCACCTCACACGGTGCGATTGCCGCCGAACGCCTTCCCGGTCTTCAGCCACGAAGAACACCGGGCTTACCGGGTCGATCGCGATCAGCTTCGCCCGGGCATCGCCGCGGACACCCTCTTCCTCGTCGGCAGCCGCCGCGCCTTCGAACTCGAAAGCGATCAGCTTCGCCATCTCGCCGAGGACGGCTCCGCCGAGTCCGGGGACTCGCCGACGACGCACGACTGCGCGGAGATCGACCTCGGCCCGAGGTTCCTCGTCCACGCGACGAGCCGCCTGCCCGGCGGCGTGCTGCACGTCGTGCTCCGCGAGGCCGCCTGAAAGCGGGACGCGGCAAAAATGACCTCTTTCCGCGCCGGCGCCGTCGCCAGGCTTGCCCTTCCGAACCTTCGGGAGGACACATGGTCTCGAAACCCCGCGTCGCGCTGGGAATGCTCGTCTTGGCCGCGCTGGCGGGCGGGCTCCTCGCATTGCTCATCTCGCTCGACGTAGGCGCCTTCTGGGCCAAGACGCTGCCGCTCGTCTTCCTGGTCGGGGCCGCGACGTTCGCCCAGTCCCTCGGCCTGTTCAACAAGAAGCAGAAGGACTAGGGACCGGTCCCCCTCGCCCACGGCTAGCGTCCTGCCCGTGACCGAACTGGGCGCCTACGTCGAACGCTTCGAGACGAACACGCGCAGCCGCGCGCTCCGGGGGGCGGCCGCGATCCTGATCGGCGCACCGGTCGCCTTCGTCGGAGTGCTGCTGTTCGTGATGAACGACAAGGCCGGGGTCTCCGGCGGGGAGACGTTCATCGGGCTCGTCGTCGGCTGCGGGCTGGGGCTGGCACTGCTGGGCGCGTGGGGTTGCTGGCAGGCCGTCGGCAAACGAGGCGAAGCCTTCACCCTGTACGAGCAGGGCTTCGTGCACACCTGGCGGAAATCCACCGTCATCGTGCCGTGGACCGCGGTCGAGGTGGCCGTCGACCACGCCAGGAAGAACGTCCTCGCCAAGGCGTTCGGCGGCGACGTCGGCTGCCTCGTCAAGCTCACCGACGGCCGGAAGATCCTCATCAACGGGTTCACCGAGGGCGCCGCCGTGTTGGCCCACGACATCTTCGAGGCGGTCGGGCGGCGGCCGGCCTGACGGAAGTCCTTTGTGGACTACACCCTCGCGGGCGCGAAGGTCCGGCGATAGTCCTGCGGGGAAACGCCGACCACCTTGTGGAAATGGTGGCGCAGCAGGGCGCCCGAGCCGAAGCCGCAGCGGCGCGCGACCTCGTCGACGCCCATCGACGTCTCCTCCAGCAGTGACCGCGCGTGCAGCACCCGCTGCGTGGAGAGCCAGCGATGCGGCGTGGTGCCGGTCTCGGCGACGAACTTGCGGGCGAACGTGCGCTCGGACATCTGCGCGCGACGGGCGAGATCGGCGACGGGGTGCTCGTCGGCGATGGTGTCGAGCATCCAGGTGAGCACCGGCTGGAGGCTGTCGCCGGTGCATTCCGGGATCGGCACCTCGACGAACTGACGCTGCCCGCCCTCCCGTTGCGGCGGCACCACCATGCGCCGGGCGATGGCGGTGGCCGCGGCGGATCCGAGTTCGCGGCGGATGAGGTGCAGGCAGGCGTCGATGCCGGCGGCCGTGCCCGCGCTGGTGATGATGTCGCCGTCGTCGACGAACAGGACGTCCGGGTCGAGCAGGGCATCGGGGAACCGCTTCCGGAACCGGTCGCTCTGCCGCCAGTGGTTCGTGCACCGCCGCCCGTCGAGCAGTCCGGCAGCGCCGAGCACGAACCCGCCGGTGCAGACCGAAAGCAGCGTGGCGCCCCGCGCCGAAGCCGCACGGAGCGCGTCGAGCACCGCGGGCGGGTATTCGTCGCGCACGTCGCAGGCGGGGACGACGACGAGGTCCGCGTCCCCGGTCGCTTCGAGGCCGTGCTCCGGGGTCACCTTGACGCCGTGCCCGAGGCTGAGCGACTCCCCCGCCCGCTCCCCGCACACGCGGAAGTCGAGCAGCGGCACTCCGTCCTCGGTCCGGTCGTAGCCGAACACCTCGCAGACGACGCCGAACTCGAAGGGGGCGAAGTCGTCCAGCAGCACCACGGCGACGCTCTTCAGCATGCCCCGCAGCATAGCTGGCAGGATTTTGTCGCACAACGACAGAACTGCCACTTTTGGCAGGATGTCCCGTGGCGCAAAATTACTGCCATGACCGCAATCATCGTCACCCTCGCCCTGATCGCCCTCGTCACCTACCTCCTGGAGCGCAACCACACCCGGCAAGGCCGCCCGGACGTCGCCGGTGGCGATCCGCTCTACCAGCCCTTCTGGCGGGGAGGCGCCACCGTCTGAACACCATCGGGTACCCAGGGTTTCGGCGGCACGGTGTCACGAGCGACACGTTCGCCGCCGAGACCGGTGACGGAGGCCCACATCCGTCGAGGTCAGGCCCACAATCACCGGTTTAAACCTTTCCGCCCGTATTTTCTGCCGGTTACCAGTTTTCTGGTTAGGGTGCAGTGGTGCAAACGGGTTAACTCGGGCGGAAGGAGATCGCGCCGTCATCGGCGCGGGGCTGAAACATGAGTTCGCAGGACGGTAAACAAGCGGAAGAAGAGGCAGTCGCGGAGACCGCGGCCGACCTCGCCCACGCACCGGACACGACAGGTCCGGGCCACCCGCCCGATGAGCACGTCCCCCTCGACCTCGCAGCCGACCGGCCCGCCGAAACCGACCGTACCGTTTTCGGCATCGCCGCGGCCCTCGCGCTCGCGATCATCGTCTGGGGTGTGCTTTTCCCGGACAGCCTCGCGAATGTCGCGTCGACCCTGCTGAACGACGCCGTGATCCCTTACGGCGGTTGGGCTTTCGTGCTGACCGCCAGTGGTTTCGTGTTGTTCGCGGTCTGCCTGGCGATCAGCCGCTACGGCCGGATCCCGCTGGGCGGGGACAAGGAACTCCCCGAATTCCGGACGTCGTCGTGGATCGCGATGATGTTCAGCGCCGGCATGGGCATCGGCCTGATGTTCTTCGGTGTGTACGAACCGGTCTCCCACCTCGCGAGCCCGCCCCCGGGCACCGCCGCCCCGAATTCCGACGAAGCCGTCCACACCGCGATGGCGACGACGCTGTTCCACTGGACCGTGCACCCGTGGGCGATCTACGCCGTCGTCGGTCTCGCGATCGCCTACAGCACCTTCCGGAAGGGCCGCAGCCAGCTGATCAGTTCGGTGTTCGCGCCGCTGATCGGCAAGCGGCGCACCGAAGGCCCGCTGGGCAAGGCGATCGACATCATGGCGATCTTCGCCACCCTGTTCGGTTCGGCCGCTTCCCTCGGCCTCGGCGCGCTCCAGGTCGGTGGCGGCATGGGCGCCGTCGGCTGGATCGACAGCCCCGGCCGCGGCCTGCTGGTCGCGATCATCGCGATCCTCACCATCGCGTTCATCGCCTCGGCGGTGTCCGGCGTGGCCAAGGGGATCCAGTGGCTGTCCAACATCAACATGGTGCTCGCCGCGGTGCTCGCGGTGTTCGTGCTGGTGGTCGGGCCGACCGTGCTGATCCTCAACATCGTGCCGGGCGCGATCGGCGACTACTTCCGCGAACTGGCGGAGATGTCCGGCCGCACCGGGATGACCGGCGGCGACGAGATGCAGACGTGGCTCGGCGGCTGGACGGTCTTCTACTGGGCGTGGTGGATCTCGTGGACGCCCTTCGTCGGCATGTTCATCGCGCGGATCTCCCGCGGCCGCACCATCCGGCAGTTCATCTTCGGTGTCATCGCGATCCCGAGTGTCGTGAGCCTGATCTGGTTCGCGATCTTCGGCGGCGCGGCGATCAGCAGGCAACGGGCGGGGACGGACATCGCGGGCGCGGGCAGCGCCGAATCGGCGACGTTCAAACTGCTGGAAACCCTGCCGTGGTTCGTCCCGATCGCGATCCTGGTGATGATCCTGGTGTCCATCTTCTTCGTCTCCGGCGCGGACGCGGCGTCGGTGGTGATGGGCACGCTGTCGCAGCGCGGAAGCGTGCATCCGAGCAAGAGCGTCGTCATCTTCTGGGGCGTGCTGATGGGTGCCGTCGCGGCGGTGATGCTGCTGGTCGGCGGGGACAAAGCGCTGACCGGGCTGCAGAATCTCACGATCCTGATCGCGGTGCCGTTCGTGTTCGTGATGGTCGGGTTGTGCGTGTCGGTCTGGAAGGACCTGCGCAACGACCCGCTGATGAAGCAGGAAGACGCGATGATGCTGTCGCTGAAGGAACTGCACGAGGAACGCACCAACGGCCATCACCGCCGTCGCCTCCTCGGACGCTCCAAGCAGCGCACCTGAGTCCCGGGTAGTACAGGAAGGCCCCAATCCTTGCGCCTAGGTGCGGGATGGGGGCCTTCCTGTACTTCAGAGCGCCGCGAACTGGCCGGGCGTGTAGTCGCCGGCGGGCTGCCGGGTGATGACGTTCAGCCGGTTGAAGGCGTTGATGAGCGCGATCTGGGTCACCAGCGCCAAAAGCTGCTCGTCGTCGTAGTGCTTGGCGGCCGCTGCCCAGGCCTCGTCGGTGACACCGGCGCTGTCGGCGATGCGGCAGCCCTGTTCGGTGAGTTCCAGCGCGGCGCGCTCGGCCTCGGTGAAGACCGTCGCCTCCCGCCACGCCGCGACCAGATTCAGCCGGGTCGACGTCTCCCCCGCCGCCGCGGCCTCCTTGGTGTGCATGTCCAGGCAGCCCGAGCAGCCGTTGATCTGGCTGGCCCGGATGTTCACCAATTCCCTTGTCGTGGCGGGAAGTTCGGTGCTTTCGAGGACCTTTCCCGCCGAGACGAGGTGCTTCACCAGCTTGGGCGCGAGAGCGGTCTTGAAGAGTTCGAGTCGTGCCTGCATGGGATTCTCTCCTTCTCGTCCGTTGTTCACTTACTTGGACGAGGGGGCCTCGAGAGAGGTAACACCCAGGGCCGCGAGGCGACGTGGATCACTCACTGAGTCGATCGCGACGATGCGGCCGTCGACGACGGTGCACGCCATCACGCCGCCCAGCCTGCCGCGCTTGTCCCAGGTCACGATGCCGGGCTTGCCGTCGACGAGGGCGGGGCGCGTGGCCGCCACGGCGCGGACGCCGCGCTGGACCCGCGTGGCCACCTCGGCGGCACCCAGCCGCACGACCACGCCGTGCGGGGTCTGCGAGCGCCACGTCACCTCGGGGTCGAGCATCTCGATCAACCCGTCGAAGTCGCCTTCGCGCGCCGCCGCGAGAAAGGCGTCGACCACGGCTCGCTGCCGCGGTTCGTCGGCCGGACGCTGTCCCCGGACCTTCCGGCGGGCACGGCTGGCGAGCATCTTGGCCGCGTCCGCGGATTTGCCGAGGATCTCGCCGACCTCGGCGAACGGGACAGCGAACAGGTCGTGCAGCACGAAGGCCAGCCGCTCGGCCGGGCCGAGCGTGTCGAGCACCACGAGCAGCGCCAGTCCGACCGATTCGGCGAGCAGCGTGTCCTCTTCCGGCGAGTCTTCGAGGATCAGCAGCTCGGGTGGCTCGTCGTAGGACTCCTCGGGCCTGGTCTTGCGGGAGCGCAGGACGTCGATGCAGACGCGGCCGACGACGGTGGTGAGCCAGCCGGACAGGTTGTCGATCGTGTCGGCGTCCTGGCGGGCCAGCCGCAGCCAGGCCTCCTGGACGGCGTCCTCGGCGTCCGCGCGCGAACCGAGCATCCGGTGGGCCACCGCCACCAGACGCCCGCGCTGCTCCTCGAACGTGCTGGCCAGGGCTTCGCCGGTCATGTCGATACCTTTCTCGCGCCGATCCGTCATGGACATGACGAGTACGGCGCGAGAAAGGTAACCGGTGGGGCTCGCCCGAAGTCCGTGAAGGCCTCCTTGAGGGACTCTGGGTCCCTCAAGGAGGCCTTCACGGACAAGACCGGCTCAGAGCTCCCGGATGGGCGTCTTCACGGTCTTCTTCATGCCGGGGTTCTTCGTCTCCGGCTTCTTCTGCGGTTCCGGCTCGACGGCCGGGCCGCCGATGCCCGAGTCGATCGCCGCCGTGACGATCAGGTTCCGCTCATCGGACGAGATGACCTCGCCGTCGAGCAGCTCCTGCGTCACAGCCCGCACGTAGGCCACGAACTGGTCGTTCGACGAGTAGTCCGACTCGTCGTCGATCACGTCGTTGATCGTGCAGCCGTTGCCGGTGTCCCGGTTCTCGACCTGGCTGTCCGCCGTGCCGACGAACACGGTGTCCCGGACGTCGGAGTCCGGGCAGGCGTCCGGCCCCGGCGGCGCGGCGACGATGGTGAACGCGCCGCCCTGTTCCGCCGAGACGTTGCCCGCCTTGTCCGACGCGCGGTAGGTCAGCGTGTGCGTGCCGAGCGCGGTCACCTTCACCGGCGCGGTGTACGCCACCCAGGCCCCGCCGTCCAGTTTGTACTCGATCTTGTCCACGCCGGACCCGGTGTCCGTCGCGGTCAGGGTGATGGTCGCGTCCTCGATGTACGACCAGTTTCCGTCCAGATCACCGCTCACCACCACGGAGACGACCGGCGCGGTGCTGTCGTCGCCTTCGACGATGGTGAACGTCGCGGTGCCTTCCGCCGAGACGTTGCCCGCCTTGTCGGTCGCCTTGTAGGTGACCGTGTGCGCGCCGACGACGGTCAGCGCGAGCGGCGCCGAGTACGTCAGCCACGGGCCACCGTCCAATTTGTACTCGACCTTGCCGACACCCGAACCGGCGTCGGTGGCCGTGAGGGTCACGGTCGCCTTGCCGACATAGTTGCCGTCGGCGTCCTTGTTCCCGGTCACCTCGGACGTCACCGCCGGGGCGGTGGTGTCGCTGCTGACGACGGTGAAGTGCGCCATGCCCTCCGGCGAGACGTTGCCCGCCTTGTCCGAAGCACGGTAGGAGACCATGTGCATGCCCGGCGCGGTGACCGCGACCGGTGCGGTGTACGCGGTCCACGCGCCTTCGTCCACTTTGTACTCGACCTTGTCGACGCCCGAACCGGCGTCGGTGGCGGTGAGCTTCACGGTCGCGGTGTCGAGATAATTCCCCGAACCGTCCTTGGTCCCCGTCACTTCGGAGGTCACCGTCGGCGGGGTCGTGTCACCGGGCTGGCCGGTGACGACGGTGAACGACGACATCCCTTCCGGCGAAACGTTGCCCGCCTTGTCCGAAGCGCGGTAGTGGACCATGTGCGCGCCGGCGGCGTTGACCACCACGGGCGCCGTGTACGCGGTCCAGGCACCGCTGTCGAGCTTGTACTCGACCTTGTCCACTCCGGACTGGCTGTCGCTGGCGGCCAGGTTCACCGTCGCGGAACCGACGTAGTTCCCGGCGGTGTCCTTGGTGCCGGTGACGTTCGCGGTCACGGTCGGCGGGGTCGTGTCGGAACCGCCGCCGTCGGTGACGACGAGCTCACCGACCATCTTGCTGTGCCCCTGGATCGTGCAGTAGAAGCGGTACTTCCCCGGGGTCAGCGTCACGGTCGCCTGGTGCTCGCCGTTCTGCTCGTCGTAGGGGTTGGCGAGGATGTTCAGGTTGACGTCGTGGTTGTAGCCCTCGGTCGTGGTGTCGAACGTCAGCGTGTGCGACATCGTCGAGCCGAGCGCTTCGGTGTTCTTGAACAGGATCGTGGTCTCGCCCGCCACCGCGGTGGTCGGCGCGCTGAGGTAGTGGTCGGTGCTGTCGCCGGCGGTCCATTCCAGGGTCTGGACGGGGGCGGCGACGGCGGGTGCGGACGAGGCGGGCAACACCAGGCCCGCTATCGCGAGCGCCGCGGCCAGCAAGGCCACGACGAGGGTTCTTGGGGACATCGCAGGGAAACCTTCCGTACAGGGAGACCGGCCGGGCGCGAGGGAGGCCGCGCCCGGCCGGTTTTCGCGCTACAGCTGCCGCACCCGGATGTTGCGGAACTCCATCACGTCGTTGTCGCTGTGGTTCTGCAGACCGATGAATCCGCTGACGAACTGCCGGAAGTCGGTCGACGGGTCACCCGCGCGCGTGGACTGGATGCCCGGCGCGTTCTCGAACTCGTTGATCACGACGCCGTTGCGGATGATCGTGTACTTCTGCCCGACGACCTTGACCTCGTACTCGTTCCAGGTCCCCTTCGGCTTCACGCCCGCCTGGTCCAGCGGCCGGGGGTCGAAGTTGTAGATCGACCCGGTCTTCTGCGGCTCACCGGTGGCCCCGTCGTACAGCTGGACCTCGTGACCGCAGTAGATCGCGACCCAGGCCTGCGACGTCTTCGCCGACCCGACCGTGCCGCAGCTTCCCGGCGGCCGCTGCTCCAGCGGAGTGCGCGGATCCGGGAACCGGACGAACACGCCGCTGTTGGCGCTGCCCGTCGGCGCGATGTCCTTGAACTGCAGCTTCACCGAGAAGTTGCCGAACTGCCGCGCCGAGTACCACAGCATGCCGAGCCCACCGGAGGGCCGCAGCGACCCGTCCGGCTGGATGGCGAACTGCCCGGACGGCGCCTGCGACCAGTTGCGGAACGACTCCGCCGTGCCGTCGTAGATCGCGTCGTAGCCGGTGACGCCCTTGTTGCCGATGGGCGACGCGGCGGCCGCGGCGTTGATCTTGTCCGACTCGGTCGCGTTCAGCACGCCGAGGTCGCCCAGCCGGTCCACGGCCTGGGTGACGTGATTGACGAAGCCCGCGTGGGAGGTCCACGTGCTCTCGTCGTCGATCATGTCGTCGACCGTGCAGCCGCCACCGGCGTTCCGGTTGGTCACCCCGGTGTCGGTGTCGCCGATGGTCACCGTGGCGCCGGAATCCGGCACCAGGCACCCGATGCTCACCGAGTTCCGCGTGGTCACCGTCTCGCCGTCCGCGTAGGTCACGGTCAGCTTGGCGGTGTAGAGACCCGTGCGCGGGTAGGTGTGCCGCGGGTCGGGCTGGGTCGAGATCGTGCCGTCGCCGAACTCCCACTTGTAGGAGACGCCGCCGGACTTCGACCCGGTGAAGGCCGCGGTGAGCGGCTTGTTCTGCACCATCGTCGACATCGCCGCCGCGGACGGGGTGGCCTCGCCGCCGGTGTAGCTGATCTTCACCAGCTTCTGGTTGTCCTGCAGGGTGAAGAAACCGCTGCCGTAGTCGAGCGCGTACAGCGCGCCGTCCGGACCGAACTCGGCGTCCATCCAGCTCTGCAGCTTCGTGTCGCCGCCACCGGTCGGGATGATCTGCCGCAGGGTCTCGGCGAACACCGGCGGATCCTGCTTGGCGACGCCGTTCGGGTCGACGGTGACCGCGATCCGGTTCTGCCCGTTGCTCTGGTCGCCGATGAACCACTTGTCGTTCCAGTACGACGGCCACGCGACACCGCTGGTGGTGTTGACCAGGTCGCGGTGGTACGTCGGCCCGGTCATGACCGCCTGGCCGCCGCCCTTGAGGTAGGGCTGCGTGTAGGTGGCCTCGGCCGCGTTGTACGACGGGACGGAGCTGTTGGGGCGGTTGGGGAACACCGGCCCGCCACCGTCCGGCGAGTACCAGATCATGTTCTTCTTGACCGGCGGCAGGTTCACCAGGCCGGTGTTGCGCGGCGAGGTGTTGACCGGGTTGTCGCAGTCGTACCAGCCGGTGAGGACCGCCGCGTCGCTGCTGCTGCGGTCACGGTAGGGCTGCTTGTTGCCCATGCAGTACGGCCAGCCGTGGTTGCCCGCCTCGGTGATGATCGTGGCGGTCTCGTACTTGGCCGGGCCGAGTTCCGGGCTCGGCGAAGACGCGTCCGGTCCGACCCACGCGGCGGTCAGCCAGTTGGTCTTCTTGTCGACTTGCAGACGCGAGATGTTCCGCACGCCCATCACGTAGATCTCGGGCCTGGTCTTGTTCCCGGGGTCGTTGGCCTCGGGGAACAGGTTGCCGGCCGGGTTCGTGTACGTGCCGTCGGCCTCGGGGTGGATCCGCAGGATCTTGCCGTTGAGGTCGTTGGTGTTGCCGGCGGTGCGGCGCGCGTCCTGGAACGAGACGCCCTTGTAGTCCTGGCTCCAGTTGTTGCCGGAGTACCCGTTGGAGCCCTGCGACGAGTTGCTGTCACCGGAACCGATGTAGAGGTTCCCGTCCTTGTCGAAGGCCATGCCGCCACCGGCGTGGCAGCAGCTGTGGATCTGGACGTCCCAGGACAGCAGGTCCTTGCGGGTCGCCTGGTCCAGCGTCTGCTTCTTCAGGTCGTAGGTGAAGCGCGACACCGTGCGCTTGCCGATCTGCTTGTCGCGGTCGATCGACTCGTGCGGCATCCAGTAGGCGTACATGTAGCCGTTCTCGCCGAACTTCGGGTCCAGTTCGAGTCCGAGGAGGCCTTCCTCGTTCTTGACCAGCTCGTCGCCGCTGCCGCGGTTGCCCATCACCTTGAGCGTGGTGAGCAGCTTCGGCTTCTTGGTGACCGGGTCCCACTGGTGGATCGTGCCGCAGCCGGCGCCGATCTCGGGGTTGCTCCAGTCGTTCGGGGCGGGCACGACGTTGCCGGCGCAGGCGGCGCGGCCGATGTAGAAGACCTTGCCGTCCGGGGAGATGGTCAGGCCGTGCGGTTCGCCGATCTGGTCCATCTGCCCGGCCTGGTTCTTCGCGGTCAGGCGTTCGACCTTGTAGTTGGCCGCGATGCCCGCCTTGCAGTCCCCGCGCACCATGCCGGTGGTCCACTTCAGCGCGCCGAGGATGTGGCTGCGGAACTGGGCTTCGCCGTAGCTCGCCTCGGTCCGGCCCATCCCGGTGTAGAAGGAGCGGCCGCCGTCGTAGTCACGGCACCACGAGATCGGGTGGAAGGCGCCGTTCGCGCCGACGCCCGGCTTGTAGGTCGATTCCTCGACCTGGGCGACGGTGTGGACGGTGCCGACCGGGTTGACCTCCCAGTTGAGCCACCGGTCCGTGCGGACCCACTTCTGCGGCAGCCCCGCCGTGGCGGGGTTCGCCTTGTCGAGGACGTCGACCGTGGCCTGCGCCGGTTCCGTCTCGGGCGGCGGCGGGGTGTTCGACTGGTCCTTGAACAGCTTGAAATCGGCCAGCTGGGTGGCCGTCTCACCGGCGTTGGCGGTGATGTTCAGCCGGTAGTTCGCGTAGGCCGTGGTGTTGGCGAAGGTGAAGGTCCGGCTCTGGAACCGGTCCGCGAACACCTCGTTGGTGCGGGTGTCGAGATCGGTCCACGTGGTCCCGTCGTTGGAGCCCTGCAGGGTCCAGCTCTTGGGGTCACGCCCGGCGTAGTCGTTCGCCGAGACGAGCGCGTAGCTGCTCACCGCGACCGGCGCGGCCAGCTTGTAGGCGATCCACGCGGTGCTGGCGAAGGCCAGCCACTTGGTGTTCTCGTTGTTGTCGGCCAGCTTCTCCTTGCCCTCGTTGGGCGCGTTCTCCGCGCTCGCGGTGACCGAGGCGACCGCTTCGGGGGTGGGACGCGCCCCCACCGGACGTGCGCCGATCAGGCCGGAGAACCACTGTGAGCCGTCCTGGGCCCGCGCGGCGTCCGACAGCCCGATGAAGCCGCCGCCCGCCTTCATGTAGTTCTGCAGCGAGGTTTCCTGGTCGCGGTTGAGCGTGACGCCCTGCGCGGAAAGGAAGACGACGCCGCGGTACTTCGCGAGGTTGGCGCTGGTGAACACCGTGGGGTCCGAAGAGGACGCGACGGAGATCCCGTTCGCCTGGCCCAGGCTCGCGATCGCGTCCGTGGCGCGCAAGACGGGGTCCTTCTGGTCCGCGGCGGTGCCGTGGAAGACCAGGACGTTGACCGGGACGTTCGTCGCGGCTTCGGCGGTCACCGGGGCGATGGCCAGCGGAAGCCCGGACGTGACGACGGCGCCGACCGCCAGCGCGGCCAGTGACCGTCTGCGGAGACGGCGCTGCGAGAAGATTCGTCTCAAGATCTCGCTCCTTTCGAGTCTAGTGGTGGGTATGGGCGGAAGCGCCCGTGGCGTTCGGGGCGGACATGGTGCCGTGCTGATGTCCCTTGAAGCGGTCGATCGCCTCCTGGGCGCCCGCGGGCATCCCACCGTCGGCGTTGCGGACCAGGAACACTCCGGACATGCCGTCGTCCGAGTGCTGCTGGACGTGGCAGTGGTACATCCACGCGCCCGGCCCGACGCCGTCACCGGCGATCACCTGGAACCCGAAGGAGTTGCCGGGGTCCAGGGTCTTGTTGTCGAGGATCGGGGCGTTGTCGGTCGCGCTGGTGAGCATGCCGGTGCGGGTGTCCGCCCAGCGGTGCGCGTGCAGGTGGAAGGTGTGCATCAGGTTGCCGTGCCCGATGCAGATGAACTCGACGCGTTCGCCGAGATTCGCCTCGAAGATCGGGGTGTTCGGGGCGACCTGGTGGTTGATCCACATTTCGGTGAACACCACGGTGAACTGCTTGCTGGGCAGCAGATCCCCGCGTTTGCGCACGATCAGGCCGCCGTAGAGACCCTTCATCAGGCCCGCGGTGCCGTGGTCGCCGCCGAACGCGTGGTCGTGGTAGTGCCAGTACCCCGCGCTGCCCGGCATCCAGAAACCGTTGGCCGCCTGGTAAGCCGTCCGCGTCTTCCAGGTGTAGGTCTTGGTCTCGTAGGGCTTGTTGAAGGAATCGTTGAACGGCGAGCCGTCCGACTTGGTGTCGTAGTTGACGCCGTGCGGGTGGATCGAAAGCCGCTGGTCGGTGTTGTTGACCAGTTCGATCACCAGCGTGTCGCCCTCGTAGCACTCCAGGAGCGGTCCGGGGATCGTCGGCTTTCCGGGCTCCAGCCCGTAACCGACCCGGGTCGAACCGGGAACGTAGTCGGCGTAGACGGTGATGTTGCGGGTCATCCCGGCCGCCGCGGCGGGCGACGAACCGGCGCTGGCCGACACCACGACCGGGGCGATGACCCCGGCCGCGGTGCCCGCGAGCATCGATCTGCGGGACAGCCCGCGTTTGTTCTTGTCCATGGTGGATTCCCCGGCTAGAAGCGAACGTTACGGAGATAGGTGAATCCGGTCTGGGCGGTGCTCAGGGGATCCGTGGGGTTGTCGTGCTCGACGATGTACTCGTGCAGGTTCGGGCGGGTGCACCCGAAGATGCGGGGGAAGTCGATGACGCCCTTGCCGGGGTCGACCATCTTTCCGTCCGCCGTCCGGTCCTTGACGTGGTACTGCACCACGCGCGGGAAGTGCTGGCGGTAAAGGGAAACCGGGTCGACACCGCCTTCCACCGCCCAGAACAGGTCGATCTCCAGGTGCACGTAACGCGGGTTGGTGCCCCTGGTGAGCACGTCGTACGGGCGCACGCCGTCGATGGCCGCGAACTC
Organism: Amycolatopsis sp. NPDC089917; assembly: GCF_040684635.1. Classification (NCBI taxonomy): domain Bacteria; kingdom Bacillati; phylum Actinomycetota; class Actinomycetes; order Pseudonocardiales; family Pseudonocardiaceae; genus Amycolatopsis; species Amycolatopsis sp. NPDC089917. The sequence continues at coordinate 15,797 of NZ_JBFBGL010000041.1, forward strand.
GTGCGCGTGATTGTGGTAACCGAGCGGGATCCCGGCCCGGCGGAACTTCCGCGCCGCCGTGTCGAGCCGTCCGGCGAACTGCTTCCAGCCGTCGATGGTGTCGAAGGCCGCGAACGGCACATTGGCGCGGGTGTTCCCGAGGACCTTCGCGTCCGCGATGGTCTTGTCGAGGTCACCGTCGATGCCGACGTGCGTGGACGACGCCTTGATGTGGTTCTTGTCCAGCAGACCGCGGAACTCCTGCGCCGTCCGGCCGTAGGTGCCCGCGAGTTCGACCTTCCGGTAGCCGATGTCCGCCAGCGCGGACAGGGTTCCCGGCAGATCGGCCTGCAACGCGGTGCGCAGGGAGTAGAGCTGGATGCTGATCTTGTCCACCGGGACCCGGCCGTGGCCGTGACTCTGTGTCTCTGCTTGCGCCGCCGGGGCGGCGTTCGCCAGTCCCGGCAGGGCTACCGCCGCGCCGACCGCGACGGCCGCCGTCGCGGCGCCCCGCAGGAGCGACCGTCGAGAGTGGAACCGCTCAGCTTCTTCACCGCACATGAAACCGCCCTCACTTCTGGTTGCTGAAAGCCGCGTCGAAGGCCGCCGACGGCTTGTCGAACAGGAGCCCCCGCAGATAGGTCACGGCTTCCGCCGCGCCCCGGAGCCGGTCCATGCCGGCGTCCTCCCACTCCACCGAGATCGGACCGGCGTAGCCGATCGAATTCAGTGCGCGGAAACAGTCCTCCCAAGGCACGTCGCCGTGCCCGGTCGAAACGAAGTCCCAGCCGCGTCGGGGATCTCCCCAGGGGAGATGCGAGCCGAGCCTTCCGTTCCGTCCGTCGAACCGCTTCCTGGTGTCCTTGCAGTCCACGTGGTAGATCCGGTCGGCGAAATCGAGGATGAAACCGACCGGGTCGAGGTCCTGCCAGATGAAATGCGAAGGATCCCAATTCAGCCCGAATGCCGGACGGTCGCCGACAGCTTCGAGCGCACGTTTCGTGGTCCAGTAGTCGTAGGCGATCTCCGAGGGATGCACCTCGTGCGCGAACCGCACGCCGACCTCGTCGAAGACGTCGAGGATCGGGTTCCAGCGGTCGGCGAAGTCGGTGTACCCCTCGTCGATGACCGCCTGCGAGACCGGCGGGAACATCGCGACGTACTTCCACGTCTTCGAACCGGTGAAGCCGATCACCGTGTCCACACCGAGTTTCGCCGCCGCGCGGGCGGTGTCGGCCATCTCCTGCGCGGCCCGCTGCCGGACGCCTTCCGGTTCACCGTCGCCCCACACCCTCGAAGGGATGATGGCCTGGTGGCGTTCGTCGATCGGGTCGTCACAGATGGCCTGCCCGACGAGGTGGTTGGAAATCGCCCACACCTTCAGGCCGTGCTCGGCGAGCAACTTCAAGCGGCCGGGCACATAGTCCTCTTCGGACAGTGCGCGGTCGACCTCGAAGTGGTCGCCGGAACACGCGATTTCGAGGCCGTCGTAGCCCCACTCGCTGGCCAGCCTGCACACCTCGGTGAACGGGAGATCCGCCCACTGACCGGTGAACAGGGTGATCGGACGGCTCATCAGTTCTCCTCGAAATTAAGTGCGTCCACATCGAACAAGCCACCGGAACCGCCCTTGAACACGAGGAACAAGGAGCCGGTACCGCCGGGGTCGGTGATGGCGGAGGCCGGGATGTCGGCGTAGGTGTCCCAGCCGCCGGTGTTGGCGACGGTGACTGTCTGGACCAGCGGCCCGTCCACCGCGCCCGAGCGGACTTCGATCGTGCCGCCTTCGCCACCGGACGAGACCCGGTAGCCGATGCCGCGGACACCGACCAGGTTCACCGGGTCGAATTTGATCCAGTCCCCGGATTCGATGTGGCCGACGCGTTTGCCGCCGCTGGCGCCGGCGTGCCCGACGACCTCGATCCCGCTGGACTGGGTGTAGAACTCCGCCTGCTTCAGCTTGGGCTGGAGGATGGACTCGGCGTCGCCGGTGAGCGCGGGCACGCCGTTGCCGCCGTTGTCGGTGTAACTGGCGTTGATGACGCCGAAGACGTTGGCGTCCGCGCCGTGTCCTTCGTCGGCGGGCGTGGCGATGGTGCCCTCACAGCCGGTCGCGCGGCTCAGCGGATGTCCGTGTCCCTCGTGGCCGAGGATGTATTCGACGGTCACCTTCGAGCAGTCGATCGGGTTGTCCTCCGCGTCGGTCACCTCGACCTTGAACGGGACCGTGTCGCCGAAGCTGAACACGCTGCCGTTGACCGGGGTCTGCAGCGTGACCACCGGTGCCGTGTTGCCGACGGTGACCACCACGCTCGCCGAGCCGGTCAGGCCGGTGGAGTCGGTGACGGACAGCTTCGCCGTGTACTGGCCGTTCGCGCTGTAGGTGTGGGAAACCGGGGCGGCTTCGGTGGAGTCGGTCGTGCCGTCACCGTCGAAGTCCCAGGCGTAGGTGAGCGCGCCGCCGTCGGGGTCGTTCGTCCCGGCCGGGTCGAACCTGACGGTCAGCGGCGCCTGGCCGGACGTCTTGTCCGCGGCCACCTGGGCGACCGGGGTCTTGCGCCCCTTGGTGTAGTCGATCCGGTAGACGGCGGATTCCTTGGAGCCGCCGAAGTAACCGGTGCCGTAGTCGAGGACGTAGAGCGCGCCGTCCGGGCCGAACTCGATGTTCATCGGGCGCACCAGGTCCATCGAGTCGAAGAACGGCTTGATGGCGCCGCGTTCCCCGTTCTTGCCGACGGTGATCTCCTTGATCCAGCCGCGTTCCCATTCGTAGGCGAAGGTCTTGCCGTTGAAGTACTCCGGGAACTTCGTCTGCGACGGGTTCTTCGCGTCGAACTGGTAGACCGGACCGCCCATCGGCGACTCGGGGCCGGTGCCGAACTCGGGCACCGAACCGCCGTCGTAGGGGATCCAGGCCTTCTCGACCGGCGGCAGTTCGGTCAGCCCGGTGTTGCGCGGGCTGGTGTTCTTCGGCTTGGCGCAGTCGAAAGCGGCGCCGGACTGTTTGGTGGCGAAGTCGTAGTCGATGAACGGCTGGTTGTCGCCGATGCAGTACGGCCAGCCGAAGTTGCCGGGCTTCTTGATCAGGTTGAACTCGACCGTGCCACCGGGACCGCGCTTGGGGTCGGCCGCACCGGCGTCGGGGCCGTAGTCGGCGAGGTGGATCCAGCCGGTCTTGCGGTCGACGGCGAACCGGAACGGGTTCCGGAAGCCCATCGCGTAGATCTCGGGCTTGGTCTTGGCCTTGCCCTTGGGGAACAGGTTGCCCTTGGGGACGGTGTACTTCCCGTTCGCGCCGACCTTGATCCGCAGCACCTTGCCGCGCAGGTCGTTGGTGTTGCCCGAGGAGCGCTGGGCGTCGTAGACCGGGTTGCGGTCGGCTCGCTCGTCGATCGGGGTGAAACCGTCGGAGGAGAACGGGTTGGAATCGTCCCCTGTGGACAGATAGAGGTTGCCCTGCGCGTCGAAGTCGATCTCGCCGCCGGCGTGGCAGCAGATGCCGCGTTCGGCCGGGACCTGGAGGATCTTCTGCTCGCTCGCGAGGTCGAGCTTGGTGTCGGTGCCCAGCTTGAACCGCGAGAGCTGGTTGTAGCCCTTGAACGGCTCGAAGTCGGCCGGGGCGCCGTTCTCCGGCGCGTCACCGGCGGGGGTGTTCAGTTTGGGCGCGTAGTACAGGTAGACCCAGCGGTTCTTCGCGAAGTCCGGATCGATGGCGACGCCCTGCAGACCGTCCTCGTCGTGGTTGTAGACGGGGATCTGCCCGGCGAGCGTGGTCGTCGCCGACGAGCTGGTGTACCAGACGCGGCCGTCGCGCGAGGTGTGCAGGACGTCGCGGTTGGGCAGCACGGAGAGCGCGATCGGCTCGCCGGTCTTCTCCTCACCCTTGGCCAGGGTGATCTGGTCGAAGTCCGCGTCGACCGGGTCCTCCTGGGTCTGCTTCGCGCAGCCCGCCTCGCTCAGCTTGGTGGCGTACTTGATGCCCCCGGCCAGATGCTTGAGGAAGGCCGGTTCGGCGTAGGACTCCTTGGTGTGCCCACCGCCGGTGTACCAGGAGCGGCCGCCGGAGTTCTCGTGGCACCAGGCGATCGGGTGATCGCCCATCGCGCCGTCACCGGGCTGGTAGCTCTTCTCGTCCAGGCTGGCGAGGACGTTGACCTTGCTCCGCGGGTTGGCGCGGTAGTTGTACCACTCGTCGGTGCGCGGCCAGGTCTCCGGCAAGTCCACAGTGGACACGTGCTCGTGGTTCTCGACCTTGACGTTCGCCTGCTGGATCTGCGGGTGGGACTTGAAGTACGCCCCGACCAGGTCGCCGTACCAGGGCCAGTCGTATTCGGTGTCGGAGGCGGCGTGCACGCCCACGTACCCGCCGCCTCCCTTCACGTACCGCTCGAACGCGGCCTGCTGGTCCGCGTTCAGCACGTCACCGGTGGTGGACAGCCAGACCACCGCGTTGAAGCGCTTGAGGTTCGCGTCGGTGAAGGCCGCCGCGTCCTCGGTCGCCTCGACAGCGAAGTGGTTCTGCGCCCCCAGATCCTTGATCGCCTTGATGCCGTCGGGGATCGAATCGTGCCGGAAGCCCGCGGTCTTGGAGAACACGAGCACTGTCGCCGCGTCGTGCGCCGACGCGGTTTGCATCGGCAGCGCGACGCCTGTCAGAGCCGTGACCACGGAGGTGACGAGCACGCTTAATCGTCGTTTTAAGGACATGGCGGTGGCGATCCTTTCGATGAGCGGCGGCGATCAAGGAAGGGGATGCGGGGTGGAGCGCCTTTCTGTGCGGTGGGGAGGGAGGGTGTCGTGAGTGATTTGGGTCGTTCTAACGACCCAAATCACTCACGACATCACTTGAGCCCTTGCAGCGACAACAACAGCGGATGCGCGTCGGTCGCCCCCACCCGGCCGGACGGCTGGAAGGCCGGGTCGGAGCACAGCAGCACCGGACCGTCCTCAGCGGAATCCGGTAGTCGTCCGTGCGAACCGCGCACCCAGCGCGGATCGGTCGGGACGACGTCCATCGCGTACCGGAGCCCGGCGAACTTCTTCGCCAGGTTGAGCCCGGCCCGCGCCTTGGCGAACTTGTCCTCCGGGTCGAAGAACAGCTCGGCGGGGTCGTAGCCCGGTTTGCGGTGGATTTCGACGCCGCGCGCGAAGTCGGGCTTCCGCTCGTCGTCGAGCCAGTAGTAGTAGGTGAACCACGAGTCCGGCTCGGCGACCGCGACGAGTTCGCCGGCTCGTTCGTGGTCGATCCCGTACCGAGCCTGTGCCTCGCGGTCGAGGACCTCGTCGACGCCGGTCAGCTCGCCGACGATCGACCGCACCCGCTCGAGATCCGCGGAGTCGCGGACGTAGACGTGCGCCACCTGGTGGTCGGCGACGGCGAACGCGCGCGACGCCCACGGGTCGAGGTACTCCATACCCGCCTGGGTGTAGACCTCCAGCAGGCCCTCGCGCCGCAACGCCCGGTTGATGTCCACAGGCCGGTGCACGTTGGTGATGCCGTATTCGCTGAGCGCGACCACGGTCGCCCCGGCGTTGCGAGCGTCGTCGAGCAACGGCGCGAGCGCGTTGTCCAGGTCCCGTGCCGCCTGTCGCGCCTGCGATCCGTCGGGACCGAAGCGCTGCAGGTCGTAGTCCAGATGCGGGACGTAGGCCAGCAGCAGATCCGGCCGCTTCTCCCGCAGGATCTGCCGCGACGCGCCGATGACCCACTTGCTCGACTTGAGCGACGCCGTCGGACCCCAGTACTGGAAGAGCGGGAACTCCCCCAGCGCGCCGGTCAGCTGGTCGTGCAGCTCGGGCGGCCGCACGTAGGCGTCCGGCGACTTGCGGCCGTCGGCGTGGTAGATCGGCCGCGGCGTCACCGTGACGTCGGTGCTCATCCCCATCGCGTACCACCAGCAGACGTTCGCCGAGGTGTACCCGGGATGCGCCGCCCGCGCGGTCTCCCACAGCTTCTCGCCGCCGACGAGCCGATTGTGCTGGCGCCACAGGAAGATCTCGCCGAGCTCGCGGAAGTACCAGCCGTTGCCGACGATCCCGTGCTGCGCGGGCATGAGCCCGGTGAGGAACGTCGACTGCGCGCTGCAGGTGACGGCGGGCAGCACCGTGCCCAGCTCGGCCTGCCAGCCGTCCTTCGCGACGGCGGACAGGTTCGGCATGTCCCGCAATGCCTTCGGGGTCAGCCCGACGACGTCGATGACGACCAGCGGCTTCATGCGGAAACCCCTTCCGTGACCAGGTTCGCCTTCGCCCAAGCGAGTTCGGCGGCGATCCCGCCGACGAGGTCGCCCGCGTCCGGGAGCACGCTCCAGGTGTAGGTCTCGACCTCGACGTGCGGTTCGCCGGGCAGCCCGGCGGCGACGGTGCGCAGGACGTCCGTCGTGGTGGCCAGCGGCGCGGCCGGGGCCTGGTGCAGCGGCATGTGGAAGTGCACGCGCCACGGCCCCTCCCCCGGCAGTTCCGACCAGGCCTCCGGCAGATCGTCGGCCTTGTGCACGACGCCTCCCGAAAACTCCCGGACCTGATGCAGGTAACGGGGTTCGGCGAAAGCGGCCAGCGCCTCGCGCGCTTCGGCCGGCTTTTCGACGTGCAGCGCGGCGGACGCCTGCACCTTGACGATGTCCACCTCGGACTCGGCGATCGCCTTGAGGGTCTCCGCCGGATCGGCGAACGACACCGCGAGGTGACACGTGTCCAGGCACAGCCCGACGTATTCCGGGTCGACGCGCCCGGACAGCCAGCCCAGCGCGTCGGCGACGGTGTCCAGCACACAACCGGGTTCGGGTTCGACGGCCAGCCGGATCGGCCGGTCGCCGGTGGCCCGGATCGCGCGGACGACCTGTTCGAAGGCCGCGGCCGCGCTGTGGTCGTCGTGTCCGGTCCACGGTTCACGCCAAGCCAACGGCAGTGTCGAGATACTGCCGTAAGCGGCGTCTTCGGCGAGCAGATCCGACAGCACCGTGACGCAGTCGATCGTGTACGCGACCCGATCGCTGTTGGTCCACTCAGGACGGTAGACCGCGTGCTTGACGACCTCGTCGTGGAACCCGCCGTACGGGAACGCGTTCAGCGTGTACACACTGAGCCCGCGCGCGTCGAGCTCGGACCGGAAGGCCTTGCGTGCCTGAGGATCGTCGGCGAGCCCGCGCGCGACCGGTGCGGAGAGCCACAGCCCGACGCCGAGCCTGTCGTCGCCCAGCTGCTCGCGCACCGGGAGCGCGTACCGCTCCAGCTGCGCGACGATGCCGTCGACGTCCTCGGCGGGGTGGACGTTCGTGCAGTAGGAGATCATTTGCGGGCACCTCGCAGCACCGAGTTGCCCTCGAACGTCACGGCCTCGCCGGTGAACCCGGGCAGCGGGTCGAGCGTGAGCCTGCCGCTCAGGCCGTAGAAGTCGACCGGGTTCCGCCACAGCACCTTGTCGACGTCGGCCTCGGTGAAGCCACCGTCGAGCATCCCCTGGCCGGTCTTGGCGGTCTTCAGCGGATCGGACCGGCCCCAGTCGGCGGCGGAGTTGACGATCATGTTGTCCAGCCCGTACTGGCGCAGGATCTCGACCATCCGGTGCTCGTCCATCTTGGTGTCCGGGTAGATGGAGAAACCCATCCACGCGCCGGAATCCTTGACCAGCTTGACGGTGACCTCGTTGAGGTGGTCTACGACCACGCGTTCCGGCGCGACGCCCGCCTCGCGGACGACGTCGAGGGTGCGCTTGGTACCTTCCAGCTTGTCGCGGTGCGGGGTGTGCACCAGGACCGGGAGGTCGTGCTCCAGCGCCATCGCCAGCTGCTGTGAGAAGACCTCGTCCTCTTCCTTGGTCATCGAGTCGTAGCCGACCTCGCCGACCGCGACCACGCCGTCCTTGGCCAGGTACCTCGGGAGCACGTCGAGCACCTCGCGGCAGCGAGGGTCGTTGGCCTCCTTGGGGTTCAGCGCGATCGTGCAGTGGTGCCGGATGCCGAACTGCGCGGCGCGGAACCGTTCCCAGCCGATGAGCGCGTCGAAGTAGTCGGTGTACGAGCCGACGCTGGTGCGCGGCTGGCCCAGCCAGAACGCGGGTTCGACCAGCGCGCGGACACCGGCCGCGTACATGGCTTCGTAGTCGTCGGTGGTCCGGGAGGACATGTGGATGTGGGGATCGAAGATGCGCATCGGCTCAGTTCTCCTTGAGCAATGAGAGGGCGTCGGCGGGAACGTCACGTCCGGCCGCCCTGCGTTCGTCGGCGAAATCGGCGAGCATTCTCAGAAGCTCGTCGTCCGCGCGGGTGCCGAGATCCGCGACGGCGGCCAGCGGCACGCCGACGAAGACGCATTTGAGGACGCCGTGGCGCCAGGTGTGGTCGTCCAGGAACCGGGCGAAGGCACCCATCGCGGCGGCGACCAGCCTGATGTCGTTGGCGCGCAAGGCGTCCTCAACAAGCTTGATCCCGGCGTCGGTGACTTCGGCGCCCGGGGACTCCAGCGCCGCGAGGGCCCGCAGGACCCCGCGCCGCTCGGCGTCGTCGCCGAACCGGTAGAGATCGCGCAGTTCCGTGGCCAGCGCGGCGTCGTCGAGGACGTCGGCCAGCACCGTCACGAGCCGGACCCGCGCCCGGTCGTCGACGGTGCCGTGGATCAGCCCCTGCGGATCGGTGTCCGGCCGCAGCGCGGCCCGGCCGACCTCGCGGCCGACCGCCGGGAAGAGCGAGCCGATCATCGACGGCTTCTCCCGGATCCGGCGTTCCGCCTTGGCCGACCACGTCTGCGGCATCGCGGCGGTGAGCGCCTCGAAGGCCCGGCGCGCGGTGTCCGGCGCGGCGTGGCTGTGCCGGGGCAGTTCGACCGCGGCCAGCCCGGTGTAGCCGATCTCCGCCAGCGCGGAGAGTGTCCCGGGCAGGTCCAGATGCCCGTCGCCGAACTCCAGATGCTCGTGGACGCGCGGCAGCATGTCGTCCAGCTGCACGTTCCACAGCAGCGGGCCAGCGAGGCGGACGCATTCGGCCGCGTTGACCGGCTCGACCGCGACGCAGTGCCCGACGTCGAGCGTGACGCCGAACAGCTCCGGCTCGCCGAGCTCCTTGCGCAGGTCCAGGACCTGGCCCAGGTGCTGCACGAGGTGCCCGGGCTCGGGTTCCATCGCCAGCCGCACGTTCAGCCGGTCCGCGTGCTCCAGGACCGCGGCGACGCCGTCACGCAACCGCGACCACGCGACGCCGGTGTCCACTGTAGACACTCCGGACCAGAACGAGACGCAGTCCGCGCCGAGATCCCTGGCGATCCGCAAAGCCCGGGCCAGGAAGTCGACCCGCAGCGCGGGATCGTCCGAAAGCAGCGTCGGCGAGTGCTTGCGCCACGGGTCGAGCAGATACCGCGCGCCCGTCTCGATGACGACCCGGTTCAGGCCGAGCGCGGAAAGCCGGGAAGCCACGTGGTCGACCTGCCGCGCCAGATCGTCGGCGAACGGGTCGAGGTGGTCGTGGTCCAGCGTCAGCGCCACCCCGGTGTACCCGAGGTCGGCGATGATCGCGAGGGCGTCGTCGAGGCGGTGGTTGGAGAACCCGTTGGTGCCGTATCCCAGCGAGAACGTCATGTGGGGCTCACCTTCCTCGACAGCTTGCGGGCGATCGGGAGCGCGGCGGCGACCAGCGCGGCCGCCAGGACCGACCCCTTGGCCGTGACCGCCGCCTGGAGCGGGACCATGCCGTGGATGCCGCTCTTGGTCGCGGAGCGGACGGACTTCGCCGACGGGTCGCGGACGGCGTCCGCCTGGGCCCGGCCGACCAGGCCCGCGTAGCCCGAACCGGCGGCCATCGAGGCCGCGCGATGCCAGCCTCCCCGTGCTGGTCCAGCCAATGCCAACGTTGTCGCCGCACAGCTGGTGGCCAGTGCGGCACGGGCCGTCGCCGGGTTCGCGCCGTGGACCTCCCCGGTGGACAGGGCCGTGACGCCGAGCGTGTGGACGCCCACCGCCGCCGCCGCGGTGGCCGCGAGCCGAGGTTCGTCACCGGCTCCCAGCAGGACGTCGAGCGTGCGGCAGGCCGCCATCGCGACCGGTCCGGCCGGGGTCGGCTTGAGCACGGTGTCGTAGGCCCAGACCGAAGCGGCCAGGGGGACCGCGACCCGCATCGCCCGGCCTCCGCCGCCGAGCGCGGCCAGGCCCAGCCCGGCGGCGGTCAGCGCGGCGCCGGTGGCGAGCGCGGCACTCGCGCTCACCCGCCCGGACGGGATCGGCCGCTCGGGCCGCTCTCGTGCGTCGAGATTCCGGTCCGCCCAGTCGTTGAGGGCCATCCCGGCCCAGTAGAAGGCGACCGAGGACAGCGGCAGCAGCAGTCGGCGCCCGGTCATCTTGAGCCCCGCCGCGGCGGATCCGGCGACCGTGTCACCGAGCACCGTCAGCGCGGCGGGCGCCCGCACCAGTTCTACGTACGCCTTCACAGGGCTCCCGCCCAGGCGACCAGGCGAGCGGTCTGCTCGGCGAAGCGGTGTTCATCGCTGCCCAGCGGGTCCTTGAAGAAGAACCCGAGTTCGGTCAGCGCGCCGCTCTGGCCGCCGGCGTGCGCGGCGGTGACGAAGCGGGCGAGGTCGAGGATCAGCGGCGCCGCGAGCGCGGAGTCGTAGCCGGTCCAGGTGAACTGCAGGCTCATGCGCGCGCCGAGGAAACCCTCGAACGACACGTGGTCCCACGCGGTCTTGATCTCGCCGAGGTCCGGCACGTTGTCGATGTGCAGCGGCGCGGTGACGTCCTCGCCGAGCAGCGCGGCGAGCCCGCGGGCCTTGGATTCCAGCTTGCTGTTCGCGGTCACCGGGTCGGCGAGGGTCTCGCCGTCGCCGCCGCCCAGCAGGTTGGTGCCCGCCCAGGAACGGACCTTCAGCGCCCGCGCGCTGAACATCGGCGCGAGGACGGTGCGAAGCAGGGTCTCGCCGGTCTTGCCGTCGCAACCCGCGTACGGCAGGCCCTCCCGCTCGGCGAGCTTCCGCAGCGCGGGCAGGGTGACCCCGGCAGACGGCGTGAACTCGACGTACGGGCTTCCCGCCTTCAGGGCCGCATAGGCCGACAGGGAACTGGAGGGCAGCACCGCCCGGGCGGGATCGGCCAGCGCCGCTTCCAGCGCGTCGAGGTCGTCGTGTTCGGGCAGGTGGGGGCACGGGGCCTCGGTGGAGGACACGTTCACGACCACGACCCGCGCGAGGTCGTGACGGCCGGCGAAAGCTCGGATGTCCGCGGTGAGCCGGGCGGCCGCGTCGGCCTGGGCGCCCGTATGCGTCGCCGGGTGGTAGCCGTCGCGGATCTCGGCGTCCACCTCGGCCAGCCCGGATCGGACCGCCGAGAACACCGAGTGCCCGAACACGCCGGCGTGGGCCAGCTGTTCGGCGCGCTTCTCCAGCGGGGTGTGCACGATGTCGTGCCCGCCGAGGACGAGATCATCCCAGCCGGGCAACGGAACCCCGGCGAACGCGGGCAGTTCGCTGACACAGCCGCCTCCGCCCGTCACCCCCGCGCGAAGGGCCAGCAGCCCCACCGCGGCGGTGGTGGCGACAGATCCCCTCGCCCCGATCAACCAGATGCCCGTGCGTTCCTGAGCAGGCATTTCCTCCACCTTTCCAAACCCGAGAACCCGACCTCCGATGGTCGGATGTTTCGGATCGAACCAAGTCGCAGTGATAGCCGTCATGCGACTTTCGGCTGGATCTACTTCTCAGTCACTTCCCTTCGGGGCCACGCCGGGTACGGCGGTCCATCGCGCCTCTTCGGACGCGCTGCGCTCGACCGCGTCCAAGACCTGCTGGACCCTCAACCCGTCCTCGAACGACGGCTCGGGATCCGTGCCGTCCCCGATCGCGGTGAGCAGATCGGCGACCTCGTTGGTGAAGGTGTGCTCGTAGCCGAGGAGGTGCCCCGGCGGCCACCAGACCCCGACGTACGGGTGCTCGGGTTCGGTGACCAGGATCCGGCGGAATCCGGCTTCGGTGGCGGGCTGGCCGCCGTCGAAGAAGGACAGTTCGTTCATCGACTCGAAGTCGAACGCGAGGCTCGCCTTCGATCCGTTGATCTCCAGCCGCATCGCGTTCTTGCGGCCCAGCGCGAACCGGGTCGCTTCGAAACTCGCCACCGCCCCGCCGGTGAACCGGCCGAGGAACAGCGCGGTGTCGTCGACGGTGACCTGCCCGGTGCCGCCGTCGCCGTCCGGCCGTTCCTTGACGAAAGTGTTGGTCAGCGCGGAAACCCCGGTGATCTTCTCGCCGGTGACGAACTGGGCGGCGTCGACGATGTGCGCGCCGAGATCGCCCAGCGCGCCCGAACCCGCCTTGTCCTTGTGCAGCCGCCAGGTCATCGGCGCCTGGGCGTCGGACAGCCAGTCCTGCAGGTACACCGACCGCACGTGGCGGATCTCGCCGAGCGCCCCGCTCGCGACCAGTTTCCTGGCGTGCGCGAGCGCGGGCACCCGGCGGTAGTTGAACGCCACCATGGACCGGACGCCGTTCGCCCGCGCCTTCGCCGCCGCCTCGGCCATCGCTTCGGCCTCGGCGAGGGTGTTGGCCAGCGGCTTCTCGCACAGCACGTGCTTCCCGGCTTCGAGCGCGGCGATCGCGATCTCGGCGTGGCTGTCGCCCGGCGTGCAGATGTCGACCAGGTCGACGTCGTCGCGGGCGATCAGGGCGCGCCAGTCCGTCTCGACGTCCTCCCAGCCGAACCGTTCGGCCGCGGCCTTCGCCCGCACCTCGTCACGGCCGCCGAGCACGGCGAGTCGCGGGATCAGCGGTGGCGTGAAGAACCGGTGCACGCTGCGCCACGCGTGCGAATGCACCGCACCCATGAACGCGTGGCCCACCATGCCGATCCCGATCGTTTCCTTTGCCGTGCTCAATACCCCTCCTAAATGCGCGTGCGTGTGTCGGGTACGCGGGTCTTACGAGTCGAAGCCGACGTCCATGTACTTGTCGACGTTCTCCTTGGTGACCACCGCGGAGTACGTGGTGATCTCGGCGGGGATCTCGTGCTCGGCGAAGTCGCCGGCCCCCTTGCCCTGGCCGAGCAGACGCGCGAGCGAGATCGCCGAAGAAGCCATCGACGGGCTGTAGAGCACCGTCGCCTTCAGCGGTTCGGCGTCGGACTTGATCAGGTTCATCGCGTTCTTCGAACCGGCGCCGCCGACCATCAGGAAGTTCTTGCGGTTGGCGTTGTTGATCGCCGCGATGACGCCGACCCCCTGGTCGTCGTCGTGGTTCCAGAGAGCGTCCAATTTGGCCGCCGACTGCAGCAGGTTCGACGTCTGCTTCTCGCCCGACTCCGGGGTGAACTCCGCCGAGACCCGCGGGCCGACCTGGAAACCCTGACGGGCCAAGGCGTCCTTGAAACCCTTGCTGCGTTCCTGGGTCAGCGGCAGCGAATCGATGCCGGCGACCTCGCCGATCACCGGGCTCGCGATGTTCTTCGCCTTCATCTGCTGGGCGATGTAGTTCCCGGCGTTGACGCCCATGCGGTAGTTGTCGCCACCGATCCAGGTGCGGTACGCGAGCGGGGTGTCGAACACGCGGTCCAGGTTGATCACCTGGATGCCGGCGTCCATCGCCTGCTGGCCCACCGCGGTCAGCGCCTTGCCGTCGAACGGCAGGATCACCAGGACGTTGACCTTGGCGTTGATCAGCGTCTCCACCTGGGAGATCTGCTGGTTGACGTCGTTGGTGCCCTCGGTCGCGTTGAGCGTGACCTCACTGAACTTCTGCGCCTGCGCGCGGGCGTTCTTGGTGATGGCCGCCATCCAGCCGTGGTCCGCGGCCGGGGCCGAGAACCCGATGGTGACCGGGGTTCCGGGCTGCGAGTTCGCCCCGGCGTTGGCCACGTTGGCCGCGTTGTTCTGCGCCGGTGCCTCGTTCGAGGTGCACGCGGTCAGCAGCGCACCCGCTCCGACGGCCGCGCCTCCCAGCAGGAAACGGCGGCGGTGCAGGGATTGTTCGGTCATGAGGACTCTCCATCCACGGTGACGGGGGTGACCACTAAGTACTCGTCTTGGTTTTCTTGACGGAGCGGAACTGCAGGAGCGCGGCCAGCACGATGATCACGCCCTTGGCGATGTTCTGGATGTCGGTGTCCAGGTTGTTGAGCGTGAAGATGTTGGACAGCACGGTGAAGATCAGCACGCCGATCAGGGTGCCGATGAGCGAGCCGCGGCCGCCGGTGAGCAGGGTGCCGCCGATGACGACCGCCGCGATGGCGTCGAGTTCGTAGAGCAGGCCGTTGGTCGAGGCGCCCGCGGTGGTGCGGGCGACGACCATCAGCGCGGCGATGCCGCAGCACAGGCCGGCGACGCCGTAGACGAGTGCGGTGTGGCGCTTGACGTTGATGCCCGCCAGCCGTGACGCCTCGGCGTTGCCGCCGACGGCGAAGGTGCGGCGGCCGAACGTGGTGCGGTTCAGCACCACCCAGCCGATGGCGAACACCAGCGCGAACATCCAGATCAGCACCGGGACGCCGAGCAGGTCGCCGCGGAAGAACTCCAGGAAGCCCGCGTCCGACACCACCTGCGTGCGGCGGCCGCTGATGCGTTCCGCGAGCCCGCGGGCCGAGACGTACATCGCCAGTGTCGCGATGAACGGCACTATCTTCCCGTAGGAGATCAGGATCCCGTTGACCAGCCCGCAGCCGAGGCCGACCAGGAGTCCACAAAGGATCATCACCCACGGGCCGTAGGACTGGGTGGCCAAGGTGGTCAGCCAGACGCTGGAGAGCGCCACGATCGACCCGACCGAGAGGTCGATGCCGCCGGCGATGATCACGAACGTCATCCCGACGCTGACCACCCCGATGGCCGCGGCGAGCCGCAGGATCGTGGAGATGTTGCCGTCGGTGAAGAACTGGTCGGGCCGGGTCACCTGGCCGACGACGCACAGGATCACCAGCACACCGGTCAGCCCGAGCAGCCGGGGATCGGCGGTGAACTTGAATCCGTTCTTCTTGGGTGGCACGGTTTCCACGGCGGCTTCCGTGCGCACCGACTCGGCTTGGTCGGTCACGCCGCACTCCCTTCGAGAATCACGTCGAGCACATCCGCCTCTGTCAGCTCCGCAGACGGCTTTTCAGCCAGGACACGTCCTTCACGCAGCACCAGCACCCGGTCGGACAGTCCGAGTACCTCGGGGATCTCGCTGCTGACGAGCACGATCGCGACCCCGGTCGCGGCCAGTTCCTCGATCAGCCGGTACAGCTCGGCCCGCGCGCCGACGTCGACCCCGCGCGTCGGCTCGTCCAGCAGCAGGACCCGGCAGCCGCGGACCAGCCAGCGGGCCAGCACCGCCTTCTGCTGGTTGCCGCCGGACAGCGTGCGGATGATCCGGTGCGGGTCGGCGGGCCGGAGATCGAGACGCCGCAGGCTTTCCCCGGCGTCGTCGAGTTCCCTGCCCCGCTCGGTGAAACCGAACGTCGCGTACTTGCTCAGGCTCGCCAGGGTCACGTTGTGCACGACGGGCAGGTCGAGCAGGAGCCCCTGGCTCTTGCGTTCCTCCGGCGCCAGGCCGATCCCGGCCTTGACCGCCGCGGACACGCTGCCCGGCCGGACCGGTTCGCCGTCGACCGACACCGAACCCGTGTCCTGCTTGCGCGCGCCGAAGATCGTCTCCAGCAGTTCGCTGCGTCCCGAGCCGACGAGGCCCGCGATCCCGAGGACCTCTCCGGCGCGCACGGTGAAGTTCACGTTCTCGAACTCGCCGACGGTGGTCAGGTTCTCCACCTTCAGGACCTCGTTGGCCGGGTCCACGTGCTCCTGGTGACGCGGGCCGAACACGGTCTCGACCTTGCGGCCCGCCATCAGCGCGACGAGGTCGGAGGTCGGCGTCTCCTTGGCGTCGAGGCCGGTGGAGACGGTCTTGCCGTCCTTGAGCACGGTGACGCGGTGGCCGATCCGGCGCAGTTCTTCGAGCCGGTGGGAGATGTAGACGATCGCGACGCCCTCGGCGGTCAGTTCGCCGACGATGCGGAACAGGTTGTCGACCTCTTCGCCCGCCAGCGCCGCGGTGGGCTCGTCCATCACCAGCAGCTTCGCGTCGTACGCGAGCGCCCGCGCCATCGAGACCAGCTGTTGCCCCGCCGCGGACAGCTTGCCGACCTCGGTCGACGGCGTGATCTCGGGATGTCCGAGGCGGGCCATGAGCTTCGCGGCCTTGTTCCGGGACTCGCTGATCCGCGTGAACCCGAACGTCGCGCGCTCGCGGCCGAGGAAGATGTTGTCCGCCACGGAAAGCCCGGGCACCAGGTCGAGTTCCTGGTACATGGTCGCGATGCCGATCTTCAGCGCAGCGACGGGCGACGGCAGTGTCACCGGCTCGCCCTGCCAGAAGATCTCGCCGCCGTCGGGGCGGTGGGCCCCGGCGAGCGTCTTGATCAGCGTGGACTTGCCCGCGCCGTTCTGCCCGAGGAGACAGTGCACCTCGCCGGGTTCGACGTCGAAGTCGACCCCGTCGAGCGCACGGACCCCGGGGAAGGTCTTCACGATCCCCCGGACGGATAGCAGGGTCATGCCGGCGCCTCCTCGGCCGAGTTGGGAACTAGCGTCGGGTCGGCGAAAAGCCGTTCGGTGGCAAGGTGTGCGGCGCCGCGCAGCGCGGCGGTGGTGCCCAGCGGCGACGGCTCGACGCGGCAGCTGGGCTCGTGCCCGAGCGGACGCGCGGACAGTTCGCGGCGCACCGGCTCGACCAGCCATTCGCCCAGTTCGGCGAAGTAGCCGCCGAGCACGACGACGTCCGGGTCGAGGACGTCGACCACGGTGGACACCGCGATGCCGAGCGCGACCCCGAGTTCCGAGACCGCCGCGACGGCGCGCTGGTCACCGCGTCGCACGCGGTGCTTGAGCAGCCCGACCCGGCCGTCGACGCCGAGCGCGGGATCGTGCAGCGGGTCGCCGGGCGACGCGGCGCCGCGCAGTACGGCGTTGAGTCCCGCCTTGGTCTCCAGGCAGCCGACCCGGCCGCAGGGGCACTTTTCGCCCGACGGGTCGACGGCGATGTGCCCGACCTCGCCGGCGAATCCCCTCGCCCCGCGCAGGATCGCGCCGCCGGACACGAGTCCGCCGCCGACGCCGGTCCCGCCGCTGAGGTAGAACAGCTCCCGCACGCCGCGGCCGACCCCGGCGACCGCCTCGCCGACCGCGCCGAGGTTGGCCTCGTTGTCGACGGTGATGGCGTCGGCCGAGACGCCGAGCCGGGCGGCGAGGAGATCGGCGATCTCGGCGTCGCGCCAGCGCAGGGTCGGCGCGAATCGCAGCACCGCGGCGGCCGAGTCGACCAGGCCGGGAACGGACACCGTGACGCCGACCGGCTGCTCGTCGCCCAGCACCTGTCCGGCGAGGAAGGCGAGTTCGTCCATGCTCCGGTGCAGTCCGAGCGCGGCGACGTCGGCGGTCTCGGTGCGTTCGGCGACGACACTGCCTTCGAGGTTCGTGACGACGGCGGCGAAGCGGTCGGGCTCGACACTGAGCGCGAGCCCGCACGCGCTGGCGCCGTTCAGCTCGACCAGCTGGCCGGGCCTGCCGTTGCCGCCGCCTTGGAGTCCGGCGGAGCGGACGAGACCGCGGTCGGTCAGCTCGGTGATCAGCCCGGAGACGGCCGCCTTGGTGAGTCCGCAGCGCGCCGCGAGCTGGGTACGCGAGAGGGGGCCCACGCGCAACGCCCGCAGGAGCACGGCGAGGTTCGAGGTACGTTTTCCCGCCGAGAACCCGTCACCGCCGTTCGCCGTGCGTGGGCTGACCGGGTCGAGCTGCCCGGGTTCCGTGGCGGACACACATCCCTCACTTACAAGTCGGCCGTAACAAACTTTGTTACTTAGCCAGCGAAAGTAGGGTGGCGCCCGTCACTCGTCAAGGTGACAACAGGACAGAAATGTCGACTAAAGCCCGCCATCACCCGAATAGACGTCCAAATCGACGCAGACTTTTGCACTGTTCGAGCGAAAGTCTGTACGATCTTGACGTTACTAATCGGAATCAGGTGGGTGCCCAACGTGGCATGGAGCCGAAGCAAGGACCTCCCGCCGCACGGCCTGTCGTCCGCCTGATCACACGTGTCGTCCGTCTGATCACGCGCGTCGTCCATCCAGTCACGAGAGAAGCCGGATCGCCGCTCACGGCTCCCGCCGCCGCGTCAGCTGCTCAGCGTGAAAGCCCGGTCCGTGGCCGACCAGGCGGCCCCGATGACCCCGGCGGTGTCACCCAGCTCGGACAGCACGATCGGCAGGTTCCCGGTCGCGAGAGGCAGCGACCGCCGATACACCGAGCTGCGGATCTCGGCGAGCAGCTGATGCCCGAGCTGCGCGACGCCGCCGCCGATCACGACCATGCCCGGGTTCACGAAACTCACCAGCGAGGCGACCACCTGGCCGAGCCGCCGTCCGCCGTCGCGGATCAGGTTGACCGCGCCGAAGTCGCCCGACGCCGCCGCGCGGCCGACGTCCTGGGCGGTGATCGCGCCGCGGGCCGCGACGACGTCGGCGAGGTAGGTCGACCGGCCGCTGCGGGCCAGCGTCAAACCGTCGCGGGCCAGCGCGGCGCCGCCGAAGTACGCCTCCAGGCAGCCCGTCTCACCGCAGGCGCAGGTCGGCCCGTAGTCGTCGAGGCGGATGTGCCCGATGTCGCCCGCGGTGCCGGCGACGCCGCGGTACACCTTGCCGCCCAGCACGATCCCGCAGCCGATACCGGTACCGATCTTGACGAACACGAGGTCGTCGATGGAACGGGCGACCCCGGCGTGCCGTTCCCCGAGCGCCATCGAGTTCACGTCGTTGTCGACGGTGACCGGGCAGCGCAGCAGCCCGCCGAGATGGTCGCGCACCGAGAACCGGTCCCAGCCGGGCATTATCGGCGGCGCGACCGCCATGCCCTCGGCGAAACTCACCGGCCCGGGAAGCCCGATGCCGGCGGCGATCAGCTTTCCGGGCGCCTCTTCGCGGATCTTCTCCGCGAGGGCGGTCACGCGTTTGAGGACCGCGTGCGGCCCCTGCCGGACGTCGCAATCCTCGACGGTGTGCACCAGCACCTCGCACGAAGCGTCGGTGAGGGCGACCCCGACCGACGTCGCGCCGACGTCGACGGAGAGCACGCGCAGGTCTCCCGCCAGCCGGACCAGCGTGGACCGCCTGCCGCCCCGGCTCGCCGACGGGCCCGCGGTTTCGACGAGGCCGACCTCGGCGAGGCGCGCGACCTCGGCGCCCACCCGGGCACGCGGCAACTCCAGCCGCTCCCCCAGTTCGACCCGGGACATCGGTCCCTCGTCGCGCAACAGGGTGAGCAACTGGGTCTGGTGCCGGGTTTCGACCATCGGATGCTCCGTGGTGGATGCCGTGCTCATTCCCCCGAGCCTACGGCGTTGTCCACCGAGTGTCCCGAATGCCACGACTCGACTCGCCACGACATTCGGAACCCTCCGCCGCGCGTGGGCGGCAACAAACCCACGCGGCGGCGAAGGTGGGCTAAGCCTGCTTCGCCTCGAACAAAGCGACCGATCCGCGGACGGTGATCCGGTGCTCGGAGAACCGTTTCGCCAGCGCGGTTTCCAGCTGCTCCAGCGAGTCTTCGGCGTTGCTCATGTCGTTGTCCCGGTTCAGCGCTTCCAGCGCCTTGGGCGCCAAGAGCCCGTGCTTCACCCCATGGGAGAGCACAGTGCTGCCGAAAACGCGTCCACCCGGTTCGAGGTGGGGCAGCACATGGTCGAAGACGACCGCCTTCTCGGTGAGATCACCCGGCAGGCAGTGCAGCAGCAGGTTCATCCCCACCGAGTCGAACCGGCTGTCGCCGAGGCCGAGCGGGCGCAGCACGTCGCGGCGGAAGGTCGACGGCCGGTACTTCGCGAGCCGCCGGGACGCCGTGTACAACACGTCCTCGTTGAGATCGACCAGCGTGATCTCCGGCCGCTCAACCGGGAACCTGGTGCGTCGCAGGAAATATCCGGTGCCCGGACCGATGTCGAGATGTCGCTTCCCGACGTTGCGGGCGTAGTGCGCCGCCATCGTCCCGCGCGAACAGTGCCACACCACCGGGCAGACCACCCCGAGGATCCACAGGTCGTAGACGGCGAGCATCTTCCGGCTGTAGCTCTGCACGCCGGCGAGCGCGCGCTCTTCGTGCGCGGTCACCAGCCCGCACGCTCTTCCGCATAGGCCTTGGTCAAGCGCAGGTTGCTCATGCTGTTGTTGGTCAGCACACGACGGAGGTAGTTCCGCGCGTCCTGCACGGTCGTCCCCTCTCCGAGCACGTCCAGCGCGGATGGCTTGATGGTGGCGGTGTGCCGGGTGGTCGCGACGATCCCCTCGGGCGTTTCCGAGAAGTCCCAGTGTCCTGTGTGCCCGTCGAGCAGCTTCGGCAGTTTGATCTGCTTGTAGACGATCCTGCGGTGTGGCAGGCAGATCCGGACCGAACGCGTGCTGTGCCGGTGCGCGCCGTCCGGATCGGCGGTGTCCATGTCGAAGAACTGGATGTTGGGCACCGTCTCTTCGAGCTGGAGCGCCGCGACGTGCGGCATGCGCTCCGGCCACTTGTCGGCCTCGTAAAGGTAGGCGTACGCGTCTTCGATCGACCCGGCGATGAAGAGCGGGTCTTCGAAGGTGATCGTCAACCGGGACAGTTCCTCGCGGTTCTCCGAGACGTTCTGCAACGTGTCGAGGAATCCGACACTACCCTGCCGGATCTTCTCCCGGTGCCGTTCGGCGGCGGCGGCATCCTCTTCGGCCAGCTTGAACTCGTGCACCATCCGCACGAGGGTGCTCTGGTCGTCCCGTTTCTCGAAAACCCATTCCCCGTGCACGTCGGCGAACGGAGCCGCGGCGGGCTCGTGCGCGAAGGCGATTCCGCCCTCTTTGTCCCAACGCCGCATCTTCCAGGTGCGCACCGTCTCGCCGCCGGTCAGCGCCCACTGCTCGACCAGGCTCTCGTCGCCCTTGCGCTCCAGGTATTCGGCGTGAACCGCCGCTGGGTGGTAGTGCGACCAGGTGTCGAGATCGTCGATCAGGCCACGGACCGTTTCGGCCGCTGCCGCGATGACACGACTCTCTTCCACCCGGTGAATTTTCCGAGTCATTGCCCGGTTCCTCCATCCTGTGCCTGCCAGGTCTCTGACCAAGACGATTCTCGGGATCGGGACTGGAGCACGGGTTCACCGCCGGTGGAGGTCGCGCCGCGGATCCTCCAGCGCCGTTCGAACGAGGATGGGGATGGTGTCGGTGAACGAAGGACGAAGACTGCGAGGAGTGGCGATGCGGACCCGGCGACTGGCCGAAGAAACCGTTTCCGACGGTACCTATCTCGAAATCGAACGGTTCTATTCGAGGCACCTGCAACTGCTCGACGCAGGCGAAGCCGAGGCGTGGGCGGAAACCTTCACCGAGGACGGCACCTTCGCGGTGCCCACTCTGCCCGAGCCGACTCGCGGGCGCGCCGCGCTGATCGCCGCAGTCCGGCGCACGAGGGCGGAACTCGCCGAGAAAGGCGAGAAGCACCGCCACTGGCACGGGATGATCACCGTCGACGACCGGCCGGACGGCGCGCTCGACGTCGTCTGCTATGCGCTCGTCTTCGCTTCACCTGAGGGCGGGCCCTCCCGGCTGCACCGGGTCTGCGTCTGCCGCGACGTCTTGGTCCGGGAGGACGGCGCGTTGCGCGTACGGGACCGTTTCGTCACTCGCGACGACCTGGCTTGAGCCGGAAGGAGAACGGGATCCGATGAATCCGGAACGTGTGCCGGTGCTGATCACCGGCGGCAGCACCGTCGGCTTGGCGGCCGCCGCCTTCCTCACCCGGCAAGGCATCCGACCGCTACTGCTGGAACAGCGGGCCGCGTTGTCCGACCATCCGCGGGCGACCTCGATCGGACCGCGCGCCTGGGAAGCGCTGCTCAGCGCCGGGCGGAGCGAGGAGTTCCTCTCGGTCGCGGAACGACGCAGCGAGAGCAAACCGCCGATCAAGGCCAGGAGCATCGCCGAATTCGATCCAGCTGCGGCGGGACCGCCGTCGGACGTATCGAAGTCCTTTGTGGGCTTGATCCGGGACCACACCCCGGCCTTCGACCTCGGCGGCTGCGGACAGCACCAGCTGGATCCCATCCTGATGCGGGTGGTCGAAGCCGGTGGCGGCGAGGTGCGCCGCTCCACCGAGTTGCTTTCCTTCGAGCAGAAGGCGGACCGTGTCATCGCCACCGTACGCGCGGGCGAGGAGACAACCGTGATCGAAGCGGACTATCTCATCGGCGCCGACGGCGCGGAAAGCCGCGTACGCGAGCTGGCCGGGATCGGCCGGGACGGCCGGGGGATCGTGGGTGGCTATCACATCAACGTGTTGTTCCGCGCCGACCTGAGCGAACTGATCGCGAGCAAGGGCTTCTTCTCCCCCAGCATCATCACCCATCCCGACGCGGCGGGGATGCTGATCGCCCTGTCCGAACGGAATCGGTGGTGCTATCACATCATGGTCCCGGAAGACGGCGGCGCGACACCGGCGGACTACACCGAGGAGCGCTGCCGCGAAGTGATCCGGGCCGGTCTGGGAAAACCGGACCAGGAATTGGAAATCCTGAGCACCTCGCCGTGGCGGCCCACCTCATGGCTGGCCGACCGGTTCCGCGAGGGCCGGGTCTTCCTGGCTGGGGATTCCGCTCGCACTCTGCCGCCGGTCGGCGTGTTCGGACTGACCACCGGGATCTGCGACGCCTACAACCTCGCGTGGAAACTCGCCATGGTCCTCCGGGGCGAGGCGGGCGAAGGATTGCTCGACTCCTACGACGCCGAACGCCGTCCGCGTTCGGTGTTCCTCACCGAGCAGGTGCTCTTGCGCATGCGGCATCCCGATCTCCACTGGGGCAAGGGAACCGCGGAGGATCGTGCGGCGGCGGGAATCGCGGAACATTCCATCGCGCACCTGTGCGACGTGTACCGGTCGGCGGCGATCGTCGAGCCACGCACCGAACCGCTGTCCGGGACCGACGCCGGCGCCAACCTCGACGGTTCGCCGGGAACCCGCGTACCGCATCTCGAACTGGACCACGAGGGCATTCGCCTCTCCACTGTGGACCTGGCCCGGGAGCGCTTCACCCTGCTCACGGGTCAGGACGGGACTGCCTGGACGGAGGCCGCGAGCACGGTGGCGAAGGCGACCGGTGTCGCGATCGCCGCGTTCGTCCTCGACACGGGCGGGATCTGGGAACGCAAGGCGGGCATCGGCCCGTCGGGCGCCCTGCTGGTGCGCCCCGACGGCCAGGTCGCTTGGCGCGTGACCGGCGACGCCGAGTCGCCCGAAGCCGTCCTCGAAACCGCGGTCCGGCAGATCGCCGCTCTGCGCTGACCCCAGAAGAGCGTGAAGGACTCCTTCCCTGGCCTGAGCCGAGGGAAGGAGTCCTTCACGTGCCTATCGCGTACAACCCGGTCTCGGGGTCAGGCGGCGGCGGACTCCCGTCGTCGCCGGGCTTCGGCCCGGACGAGGATCACGGACGGGATCAGCACGATCGCGGTGACCCCGACGATCCACCAATGGGTGTAGGCGATGGCCGCCGCCGCTCCGGCAGCCGTCCCGGGGGCGGAGGTGGCCAGCTGGAAGGCGACGATCACGGTGAGGATCGAGGTCCCGAAGGAGCCGCCGATCCGCTGGAGCATGTTGAAGATGGGCATCGCGTGGGAGATCTGTTCCTTCGGCACCATGATCAGCCCGGTGGCCAGTGCCGGCGTCGTGGTCAGGCCGATGCCGATACCGCGGACGACCTGCACCGCCGAAAGCCACCAGTAGCTGTCGGTTTCGGTGATCATCGCCAGCGGAACCGTGCCGATGATCGTGACGATCAGCCCGGCGAAGATCACCCGCGCGCCGCCGATCTTGTCGGTCAGCCTGCCGGCCAGCGGCAATGCCGCCACCGTGCCCAGCGCCAGCGGCGCGGTGAGCAGACCGGTGTCGACGAGGCTTTCGTGCCGAACGTCCAGGTAGTACAGCGGCAGCACGATCATCGCGCCGAACAGCGCGATGCCCATGCAGAAGATGACCACGGCGGCTGAAGAGAACGCGCTGTCGCGGAACAAACGCAAATTCAGCAGGGGATGGCTCGACCTCAGCGCGTTGACGACGAACGCCGTGAGCAGGATCACGCCGGCGATCGTCGGGATCAGCTGCATCGCCCCGGCTTGGCCACCGGACTCGCCGAACTCCGCGACACCGTACACCAGTAGCGGCAGGCCGACCATGGCCAGCAGCAGCCCCGGCCAGTCCAGCGGCTGCTCACCGGTCGGGGTCTGCCGCGGCAGCCACTTCCAGCCCAGCAGCAGGCTGATCACCGAGATCGGCACGTTCACCAGGAACAGCCACGGCCAGCCGAGCCCCTCGGTGAGCATGCTGCCGAACAGCGTGCCGAGCACTGGGGCCAGGTAGATCGGGATGCTGAGCACGCTCATCATCCGGCCGAGCCGCTTCGGGCCCGCCGCCACCGCGAACAAGATCTGCCCGGCGGGCACCAGCAGGCCGCCCGTGACGCCCTGCAGAACACGGAAGACGATCAGCATCTCGATCGACGTCGCCATCGCGCTGAGCGCGGAGAACACCGCGAACAGGCCGACACACACCAGCCAGAGCTTGGTCGCGCCGTATCGCCTGCTGGCCCAGCCGCTCACCGGCACCATCGCGGCGAGCGCGATGAGGTAGCCGGTGGCGATCCACTGGACCGTGCCGAGCGGGGCGTTCAGCTTTTCGCTGACCGTGCCCAGCGCCACGTTGACCACGGTCGACGTGAACATGGACATGACCCCGCCCAGGGTCAAGATCGAAGCCATTCCCCAGAGCGCAGGCGTGATGCGCTCGTCGTCAGGGGCCTCCACCGGGGCCATCTTCGTCATCGGGATCCAAACCTTAGCACCATTAAGAACTTAGCGATGCTAATATTGGCTGGACCGGCTTCGGGTTGTCAAGCCGGACATCCACCGGCGAAGGTTGTGCCCATGGTCGTTAGACGCGATGGCTACGTACGTGCCGCGCTCGAGCTCCTCGACGAGGTCGGGCTGGACGGGCTGAGCCTGCGCAAACTCGGGGAGAAACTCGGTGTACAGGGCCCGGCCCTGTACACGCATTTCAAGAGCAAGCAGGCGTTGCTGGATCAAATGGCCGAGACCATGCTGGACGATCGACTGGCTCCGCTGGACGACCCCGCCACCATGACCGACTGGGCCGAATGGCTCGCCGAACGCGCCCGCACCATCCGCCGGACACTGTTGTCCTATCGGGACGGCGCCCGTCTGCACGCGGGCTCCCGGCCCACCGAACAGTCCTCGATGACCCCATTGATCAAACCGTTGCTGGAAGCCGGTTTCCCGGAACAGGACGCCGTCTACGCGATACTGACGGTGAGCCGGTACACCCTCGGCTGCGCGATCGACGAGCAGCAGCACGTCGGGGACGAGGGCGGGATCGAGCACCAGGAAGATCCGGCCGCCTCCTTCGAATTCGGCCTGCAGCTGCTGATCTCCGGGCTCCGGCGCTCGACCCCGTGACGGAGGAGTCCGGTCAGGACTCCGTGGTCTCCTTCACCTCTGTCAGGAATGCGACGCTCTCCCCCGTCAGGTCCCGGCGCACCCGGCGCCGGGCCTGCTCGACGGGCTCGGCCGACGGTTCGATGATCGCCAGTTGCGTCGCGTGCACGATCGTGCCCTCGGGCGTGGGTACACACTCCCAGTGCCCTGCGCGCAGACCGAGGCCGTCCGCCGGGGCCAGCTGCTTCCAGACCACCTTCCGCTTCTCCGCCAGGGAAAGCCGCGCGGACCGGCTCGCACCGGCCGCGGTCTCCAGTTCGACGAACCGCACGTCCGCCTCCGAGCGGACGACGTCCGAACGCTGGACACCGGGAAGCCGCTCCGCCCAGGCGCCGGCGTCCTCCAGGATGGTGAAGATCGTGTCGGCGTCCGCCGCGATGAACATTTTGTCCACAAAGGACAACATACGGCGCTCGACGTCCACTTGGCGCTCGGCGCATTCACGCAGCCGCGCCACCTGGACCTCTCCCCGTCCGGCGAACATCGCCGCGACCTTCTCCTTCGACACTCCCTCTCCGACCTCGAACTCGTGGTCGGATTCGACCCTGGTCCCGCCGCCGGGCAGCTCGACGCAGGTCCACGAACCGCTGAGCCGCGTCACCTCGCCGACGGACCCTTGCTGAGTGAAGTCCATCCGCAGCCTTGCCGGGTCGAGACGGCGGCTGGACACCCAGGTCCGGATCGTCTCGTCCGCGGTGACGCCCCAGTAGCGGACGATGTCCTCGGTCCCGTCCCCGGCCAGCCGTTCGGTGTGCAGGATCCACGGGAACAGCCACGGCCAGGTGTGCAGATCGGTCAGCAGGTCGTAGACCACCTTGGCGGGCGAGTCGATCTCCGCCCGCACCAGCGCGTGCTCGCCGCTCACGAGGCCACCGTCGCCACGACCATGTGCAGGTACGCGTTCACCGGGCGGACCTCCTCGACCCGCAGCCCGGCCATCGAGACGAGCTTGAGCAGCCCGTCCTGGGTGTGCTTCTTGCCGCCGACGTTCAGCAGCAGCAACAGGTCCATCGCGGTGGTGAACCGCGATTCGGGGCTGCCGTCGATGAGGTTCTCCACGATCACGATGCGCGCGCCCGGTTTCGCGGCGACGGCGAGATTCCGCAGGGTGTCGACGGTGCTGTCGTCATCCCATTCCAGGACGTTCTTGAGCAGATACAGATCCGCGGGCACGCCGACCTTGCGACGGCAGTCGCCCGCCACCAGTTCGGCGCGGGCGGCGAGCGCGCCACCCTCGTCCAGCCTCGGATCGGCGTTCGCCACCACCTCGGGCAGATCGAACAGCACCCCGCGGACATGGGGAGCGGACTCCAGCAGGGTCGCGAGCACCTGCCCCTGTCCGCCCGCGATGTCGACCACGGTCTCGACGCCGGACAGGTCCAGTGTCTCGGCGAGACGCCGGGCCGACAACCTGCTCGCCTGGGTCATCGCCTTGTCGAACACCTCGGCCGATTCGGGGGCATCGGCGTGGAGGTAGTCGAAGAAGTCCTTGCCGTGCAAGGACTGGAAGACGTTCTCCCCGGAGAGGATCGCCTCGTCGAGACGCGCCCACAGCTCCCAGGTCCACGGTTCGGTGGCCCACAGGGTCATGTACCGCAGGCTGTTCGGGTGATCGTCGCGAAGCAACCGGGAGACGTCGGTGTGGGCGAACCATCCGTCGCCGCGGTCGTCGAAGATGCCGTGGCACGCGAGCGCCCGCAGGAGCCGGTTGAGCGCCTCCGGGTCGGCTTTCACCACCTTGGCGAGATCGTCGACCGGGGCCGGCTCGTCGCCGAGGGCGTCGGCGACTCCGATCTTGGCGGCGGCGCGGATCGACGCCGCCCACGCGGCGCTGAGGGCCATCTCCCGCAACTGCCGCACGGCGGGGGGAACTGTGCTGGTCATTAGGACCGCCTTTCGCGGTATGGACGGGAAAACGGGTCAGCGGACACCGGCGGCGCTGTTCTCGCGCACGACGGTGAACGGAGCGGGTTCGGCCGTCGCGTGCGCCATGATCTGCTTGACGCCATCGAGGAACTCGTTGCCGCTGATCGCCTTCTTGTGCAGCTCGGCGCTTTCCCATTCGGCCGTCTCGACGTAGATCCGTGAGTCACGGGCCGAGTGGTAGAGCCGGTGCTTGCGGAAACCGGGCTGCGCCGACATGTACTTGTTGATGTCACCCAGGATCCGCTGGAACTCGGCGTGGTCGCCGGTCACGGTGAAACGGTTGATGAAGTGGAACATCGCTCTCCTTCTCTCGGTTTCTCGAGTTCAACTGGCAAGGAACCGGTCTCGCAGTGCGCGCCGGGGGATCTTTCCGTTGGGCGAGCGGGGAATCTCCGATACCGGCCGTAGTTCGTGCAGCCGTTCGTATTCGGCGACCTGGACGTTGACGAACCGGAGGAGTTCGTCCTCCTCGACGGGTTCGGCGAGGACCGCGATTCCGCAGGCGACCGCGCCGTGGAGGTCGTCCGGCCGGTCGAAGACCACACAGTCCGTGACGGCGGGATGGCTTTTCAGCACCCGCTCGATCTCAGTGGGCGCGACCAGCCAGTTGTCGCATTTGAAGACGTCCTTGATCCGGTCCACCACGAACAGATGGCCCTCGTCGTCGAACCGGCCGATATCACCGGTCGCGAACCAGTCACCCGGCGCCAGGTCGGGGCCGCCGAGGTAGCCCTTCATCAGCTGTGGCCCGCGGACCTGGATCTCCCCCTTCTCTCCCGGCCCGAGCACCGATCCAGTGTCGACATGGACCACCCGGCACTCCGTACCCGGCACGGGCACCCCGGACGATCCGGGCTTCGGCAGGTCCGGATCCCCGAGGGTGACCGACGGCGATGTCTCCGCGAGCCCGTAGCCCTGCATCGCGGGGACGCCGAACCGCGCGGAAAGCGTCTCGGCGGCCGCGGGCGGGAGTGCCGAGCCACCGCACAGGATCGCGCGCAGGGTCGGCACCTTCAGGCCCGGCAGCCGCGGATCGCCGGCGAGCTGGGACAACCGGATCGGCAGGCTGTAGAAGTGCGTCGCACCGGCCTCGGCGGCGAACCGGACCGCTTCGACCGGATCCTTCCCTGGGAAGAGGACGTGCGTCGCTCCCGCCGCGATCCCGGTGGTCAGGTGCATCGGGTGGAAAGTCGGCAGGAAGTTGAACAGCACCGAGGTGCCGGAAAGCCGGTTCCCGTACGCGGTCTGTGCCGCGTTCACGGTCAGGTTCCGATGGGTCAGCCGTACGGTCTTGGGCGGGCCGGTGGTGCCGCTCGTGAACTGGAGCGCGGCCACCTCGCCCACCGTGACCTCGGGCAACCTGAAGCCCGCTGCGATCAGTTCGTCCATTGTGGACAAAGATGCCCCTTCGGCGTCCAGTTCGGCGTCACGGTGGGTCAGCACGATCCGCCGCACCGCCGGGAAACCCGACCGCAGGGCGGCCAGCCGCCGGTACACCGGGGGAGTCACGACGACGGTGGTCGCACCGGATCGGGCCAGTGAGCCAGCCAGCCGATCGTCCGGCAGTAGCGGGTTCACGATCGCGCTCACCCGCCCCGCCCGGGAAATCCCCAGATAGGCCACGGCGAAGGCGAGATCGAGGCCGACGGCCAGCGCGACGGTTTCCCCGGCGTCCACCCCCGGCTCGCACAACGCGGCGGCGAAAGAGGTCACCCGCCGGTCCAGCTCTCCGTATGTGACGGCGGCGTCCGGCGATCGCAGGGCGATGTGTTCCGGCGCCGTTTTCGCCGCCCGGGCAAGGAGATCGTCGATCCTCGGCCCGCAGGTGAGTGAGCCGAGGGCATCCAGGCCCGGGCCCGAAACCGTCCGATCGCCCGTTTTCTCCACACCCGCCGCCATGGCCGTCCTTCCGCCGGTTTCCGTTCGCGGATTCCAGGCTCACAGCACTGACTGGAAAACGGGTCGAACACCGAGGACGCGACGTTCCACCGCCGTTGTGCCCGGACTAGAGCAGCTGCGGTGAGGCTGGCGTCATGCCGATTGGAGGAACGTGATGGACACGGTCGATGTGCTCGTCGTCGGAGCGGGACCGGTGGGATTGACCGTCGCGCACGAACTGCGCCGCCGCGGCGTCGGCGTCCGGGTGGTGGACCGGGCGGACGGCCCGGCGCCCACCAGCCGCGCCACCGCGACCCACGCGAGGACTCTCGAGGTCTACCACCAGATGGGCGTGCTCGAGGAGCTGCTGGCGCGGGGGCAGCGGGTCGGGCATTTCTCGATGCACCGCGGCGGGCGGATGCTGGCCCGGCTCGGAACCGACTACTCCGAACTCCCGACCAGGTTCCCGTTCACCCTGCAGATTGATCAGGTCTTCACCGAGGAGGTGCTCCGCAAGCGGCTGAGCGAACTCGGGACCGACGTCGAATGGTCGTGCGAGGTGACCGGGCTCGGCCAGGACGCGCGCGGCGTCACCGTCGACCTGAGCCGTGACGGCGGCACCGAGAAGCTCGCCGTCCCGTGGCTTGTCGGTGCCGACGGGGCACACAGTTTCGTCCGCCGGAGCCTCGGGTTGAAACTGCTCGGCGACTCCACCGAGACCTGGCTGGTCGCGGACGCGATGATCGACCTGGATCTGCCGAGGGACAGCCTCCATTGGCTGCACACCGGGAACGGCACCGTGCTGCTGGTCCCGTTCGCCACTCCGGGGAAGTGGCGGCTGCTGGACACCGCCGACGTCGACAACGCCGGCGACTACGCCGCCGTCGGCGCCCGTTTCGCCGGGAAGCTGAGGCTCGCGTTGGGGAAGCCTGTGGAAGTTTCGACACCGACGTGGGTCTCGGCGTTCACCATCCAGCAGCGGATGATCCCGAGCATGCGGTCCGGCCGCTGTTTCGTCGCCGGGGACGCGGCGCACGTGCACAGCCCGGCCTCCGGGCAAGGGATGAACACCGGGATCCAGGACGCGCACAACCTCGGCTGGAAGCTGGCGCAGGTCGTCCGCGGCGAAGCGGAAGAGTCTCTTTTGGACAGTTATGGCGTGGAACGCGTCCCGGTGGGCGAGGTCCTGCTGGGTTCCACCAAGACGGCGACCGCGCTGATCGCTTTGCGCAACTTCGGCGCACCAGTGCTGCTCCCGGTCGGGCTCGGCATACTCAAGCGGGTCACGCCGTTGAGGCGCAGGATCGAACGCAAGATCTTGCGTGGAATGTCCGGACTCGCCCTGCACTACCGGGAGAGTCCGCTGAGCCAGGGCGTCAAGGAAGCGGACGGGCTGCAGGCGGGCGACCGGGTCGGCTGCTCGGCGGAGACCGAACAGGCCTCTCCCGGCTGGCGGGCGTTGTGCGCCGAACTCGCCGATCCCCGCTGGACCCTGCTGGCGTTCCCGGGTACCGAAGCGGGCTTCAAGGACACCTTGGCCGAGATCGACGAACACTTCTCCGGTGCCGTGTCGGTCCGCACTGTATCCACAGTGGACTCCTTTCCGCATCGGCTCACCGATCCCGGCGACCTCCTGCGCGGCGGGCTCGACGCTCGTGAAGGTGACTTCCTCCTGATCAGGCCGGACGGCTACCTGGCCGCACGCGGCACCCTCGCGGGCACGGACCTGACCTCGGTGCTGAGCGACGTCCACCTGCGTCCGAAGGCGAGCCGATGAGCCTGCGCGGGAAAGTCGCCGTCGTCACCGGCGGGAACCGGGGGCTCGGCCTCGCCATCACACGAAAACTCGCGTCCGAGCGCTGCGACGTCATCATCGCCCACGCGCAGGACGACACCGGTGCGGCGGCCGTGGTCCGCGCGCTGTCCGTGCTGCCGGGGAAAGTCACCTCGGTCCGCACGGACATCAGCGCCGCCGCCGGGGTCGACGACTTGCTCGACGGGATCCGTGAGAAGCACGGCAGGCTCGACGTCTTCGTGCACAACGCCGCCACCTATCACCCGATGGCGTCGTCCGATCTGGACGCGGAGTCCTGCGCGACGGACATGCGGGTCGCCCTCGGGCCGTTCCTGTACGGCACCAAGAAACTCACCGACCTGTTCCCCGCGGAGGGCGGACGCGTCGTGGTGGTGTCCAGCCTGGGCGCGCGTTCGGTGATACCCGGCTACGTCGGGCTCGGCATGGCCAAGGCGGCGCTGGAGAACCTGGTCCGCTACCTCGCCGTCGACCTGGCGGCGCGCGGTGTCACGGTGAACGCGGTCGCCGGCGGGAAGCTCGACGAGCGAGTGGAACAGGGCGACGACCCGATATCGGCGATGGTCGCCGTCCGAACCCCGACCGGCAGGCTGGCGCGTCGCGAAGAACTCGCGGACGCCGTTTTCCTGCTTTGCCAGGCCGAAGCCGCCGCACTGCGCGGACAGGTGCTCACCGTGGACGGCGGGCTCTCCCTGCTCGCCTGACACCGATCACGAACGGATACGAGGAGACTCATGCGGATCATCGACCTGTCCACCCCGGTCGACGCCGGGCAGTGGGAACCAGATCCGGTCGAGCACCGGATCCTCTCGCCCGAAGAAGGCGGGCGGCACATGGCCGAGGCGATGGCGGAGAAGTTCGGCGTCGAGTTCGACCCGGCCGATCTGCCGGACGGCGAACTGCTGTCGCTGGACACCCTCACCCTGACCACGCACACCGGCACTCACGTGGACGCGCCGTCTCACTACGGCTCGAAGGCCGCCTACGGCAGGCCCCGGCACATCGACGAACTCCCGCTCGACTGGTTCATCGGCTCGGGGGTGCTGCTCGATCTGGGCGAGGAACCCGTCGGCACGGTCGGCGTCCAACGCCTCGAAGCGGCCTTCGAAGAGATCGGCCACCGCCCCCGGCCGGGTGAGATCGTGCTGCTGCGGTTCGGCGCGGACGAGTTCGCCGGGACCCCGAAGTACTTCACCGATTTCACCGGCCTCGACGGTCCGGCGACCAACCTTCTGCTCGACCTCGGGGTGCGGGTGATAGGCACCGACGCGTTCAGCCTGGACGCCCCGTTCGGCCACATGATCGGCGAATACCGGCGCACCCACGACAAGAACGTGCTGTGGCCCGCGCATTTCGCCGGACGACGCCGAGAGTACTGCCAGATCGAACGGCTGGCCAATCTGTCCGCGCTGCCCGCCGCGACCGGCTTCACCGTGCTCTGCCTGCCGGTGAAGATCGCCGGCGCCGGGGCGGGTTGGGCCCGCGCCGCCGCCCTCGTCGAGTCCTGAACCCCTCCACCCCCAGGAAAACGGAAAGGCAATCATGATCACCAAGCAGACGCTGCACGAGATTTCCCGCGGCTATCTGAAGACCGCCATGCTGCGCACCGCGATCGATCTGCGGCTGTTCGACACGATGGTGGACGCCCCTGCCGATTCCGGCGCGATCGCCACCACCCTCGGCGTGGACGCGCGGGCGTTGCGGATCCTGCTCGACGGCCTGGTCGCGATCGGGCTGCTGACGAAGGCGGGCAGCGGCTACCGGCTCGCTCCCGGCGGCGAAAACTATCTGCCGACGTCCAGCCCGCAGTACTTCGGCGGAGCCGTGCGGCTCGGCGCGAGCGACTGGGAGTGGGACGCGCAGAAGCGGCTCACCGACTCGGTCCGCAAGGGCGGCACCGTACTCGACGAGCACTACCTCACCCCAGATCTGGACTACTGGGAGGATTTCGCGGAGCACACCACCTGGTTCAACAACGGTGCCGCGGATCTGCTCGCCGACCAGCTGATGCCGTGGGCGAAGGACCGCGAGAGCGTGGACGTCCTCGACGTCGCGTGCAGTCACGGATCGTATGGTTTCGCCTTCGCCCGCCGGGAACCGCGCGCCCGCATCTGGGGCTTGGACTGGCCGAACGTCCTGCCTCACACGCGGCGCAACGCCGAACGGTCCGGGCTGGCCGACCGGCTCGAACTGATTCCCGGCGACATGTTCTCGGTCCCGTTGGGCGGTCCATACGACCTCGTCCTGCTCACCAACGTGCTGCACCACTTCGCCGAGGAGACCGCGACCGGGCTGCTGGAACGACTGTCCGCCGCGGTGAAGCCGGGCGGGCGGATCGCGGTCGTCGGCCACACTTTCCCCGAGGGTGCGGATCCGGCGCGTACGCCGATGCCATTCCTGTTCTCGGTCAGCATGCTCGTACAGACGCACGACGGCGAGACCCACTCGATCCAGACCTACGAGCGGATGCTCGCGGCGAGCGGGTTCACAGGCACGCGGAGGTACACGGGCCCGAAAGCGCAGCACACCGTTTTCATCGCCGAGAAGGCCTGATAAGGCGAGGAGACCCATGCATCCCGAGGAAAGAAGAGTGGTGATGACCGGGATCGGCGTCGTCGCGCCGGGCGGCACCGGGACCAAGCAGTTCTGGGACCTGCTGACCGCGGGCCGGACCGCCACCCGGACGATCTCGCTGTTCGACGCGAGCTCGTTCCGTTCCCGCGTCGCCGCCGAATGCGATTTCCACCCGGTCGCCGCCGGGCTGGCCCCGGAGGACGTCGGACGCTGGGACCGGGCCACGCAGTTCGCTCTGGTCTCCGCCCGCGAGGCAGTGCTGGACAGCGGCCTGCTCGGCGAACTCGGCCCGACGTCCACCGGTGTGCTCACCGGGACGGCCGTCGGGCTGACGATGAGCCTGGACCGCGAGTACGGCGTGGTCAGCCGCGGCGGCCGTGACTGGCTGGTGGATGAAAAGCTCGGCTCGTCCCAGCTGTACGACTACTTCGTCCCGTCGTCCATGGCGGCGGAGGTCGCCTGGCTCGTCGAGGCGGAGGGACCGGTCGGCGTGGTGTCGACCGGGTGCACGTCGGGGATCGACGTCGTCGGGCACGCCGCCGATCTGATCGCCGACGGCTCTGCCGAGGTGATGATCGCCGGCGCGTCCGACGCGCCGATCTCGCCGATCACCACCGCGTGCTTCGACGCGATCAAGGCGACGACCGCCCGCAACGACGAGCCGGACACCGCGTCCCGGCCGTTTGACCGGACGCGCAACGGGTTCGTGCTCGGTGAGGGTTCGGCGTTCTTCGTCCTCGAGGAACGGGAACGCGCACTGGCCAGAGGCGCGCACGTCTACTGCGAGGTCGGCGGCTACGCATCGCGCTGCAACGCGTTCAGCATGACCGGCCTGCGGCCCGACGGCCGTGAACTGGCGGATGCCGTTCACGGCGCGATGACGCGGGCCCGGACGGAGCCCGCCGATCTCGGATATGTCAACGCCCACGGCTCGGCGACCAAACAGAACGATCGGCACGAAACGGGCGCGTACAAGCTCGCGCTCGGCGAGCACGCGTACCGGGTCCCGATCAGCTCGATCAAGTCCATGGTCGGGCATTCGCTCGGGGCCATCGGTTCACTGGAGATCGCCGCCTCCGCGCTCGCCATCGAACACGGGGTGATCCCGCCGACGGCCAACCTGCACGAACCCGATCCCGCCTGTGACCTCGACTACGTCCCGCTGGCGGCGAGGGAACGCCGGGTCGACGTCGCGCTCAGCGTCGGCAGCGGGTTCGGTGGGTTCCAAAGCGCGATCGTGCTGACCGCGCCGGATTGGCGGCAGCCATGACGGCCGCGACTGAGACCGCCCGGACCGGCGGTGCCCCGAGGACGGTCCGGCCGGTGGTGACCGGGCTCGGCGTCGTCGCCGCGACCGGGCTGGGCGTCGAGGAGTACTGGGCCGCGACGCTGGCCGGGAAGAGCGGCATCGGACCGGTGACCCGATTCGACACCCGCGACTATTCGGCCCGACTGGCCGGCCAGGCCCACATCGTCCCCGAACGGCATCTGCCGGGCAGGCTCCTGCCGCAGACCGACCACATGACCCGGCTCGCCCTCATCACGGCGGACGAGGTCCTCGCCGACGCGGGCGCCGATCCCCGCCAACTGCCGGACTACGCCGTCGGCGTGCTGACGGCGGCCTCGGGCGGGGGTTTCGAGTTCGGTCAGCGGGAGCTTGAAGCGCTGTGGAGCAAGGGCGGCTCATACGTCAGCGCCTATCAGTCGTTCGCCTGGTTCTACCCGGTCAACACCGGGCAGATCTCCATCCGGCATGGCATCCGCGGCGCGAGCGGCGCCGTCGTCGCCGAAGGGGCAGGCGGGCTCGACGCGGTCGCCAAGGCGGTCCGGCGGCTGCGGCTCGGGACGTCTCTCATGGTCAGCGGCGGGGTCGACGGCTCGCTATGCCCGTGGGGATGGATCTGCATGATCGCCTCCGGTGGCTTGACCACGGCCGCCGACGCGGCGGAGGGATACCGCCCCTTCGACAGCCATGCGAACGGGCACGCGCCCGGTGAGGGCGGGGCGCTGCTGACCATCGAGGACCGGGCGGATGCCCTGGCGAGAGGCGTTTCCCGGAGCTATGGCGAAATCGCCGGGTATGCCGCGACGTTCGACCCGCGCCCCGGCTCCGGCCGGGGTCCGGCTCTGCGCCGGGCCATCGACCTGGCGCTGGAGCGGGCCAGGACCCGACCCGACGAGGTCGGCGTCGTTTTCGCTGACGCGAGTGGCCTGCCCAGCCTCGACTCCGTCGAGGCCGAGACCATCGCGGGTGTGTTCGGGCCGCGAGCCGTCCCGGTGACCGCGCCCAAGACGATGACCGGCCGCCTGCTCGCCGGCGGCGGAGCCCTTGACCTGGCGACGGCGGCGCTCTCGCTCCGCGACGGCGTCGTCCCGCCGACCATCCATATCGGACACCCGGCACACCCCGACCTGCTGGACCTCGTCCGCGACGAGCCGAGGGCGACTGCGCCGCAGGTCGCGGTGGTGCTCGCCAGGGGACACGGCGGGTTCAACTCCGCGATGGTCCTCCGCCGGGCGGACTAAGCCATCTTCGCCACGAGAAAGGAACGAGATGAACCTGCGGGAACTGACCTCCGTCCTCCGGGAAAGCGCCGGCGAGGAGGAAGGCGTCGACCTTGATGGGGACATTTTGGACACCCCCTTCGAGCAACTCGGATACGACTCGCTCGCCCTATTCAACACGGTCGGCCGAATAGAACGAGAGAACGGGATCTCGCTCCCTGACGACGTCGTAACCGAAGCCACCACCCCCCGATTTCTGCTGGATCGGGTCAATGAAGCGCTCGCCGTCGCCGAATCGGCATAGGAACAGCCATTCGGCGGGACTCCCGATGATCGGGGATCCCGCCGAATCGCTTTACTCGTCACTCGATGAATTATCGGAATTGTCTTGATTGTCCATTTCGGCAGGCGGATTTCACGCCGGGGACCCCAGCGAGAACACCTCGTCCCGATAGTCGTCACAGTTGAGGACGACCTGGTGCAGCTCTCGCAGCCAGGGAGAGGGATCGATACCCAGCTCGCCGATGAACCGTTCCCGGAGCCGCCGGTAAAGCGAAAGCGCCTCGGCCCGCCGCCCGGAACGGTAGAGCGCGCGCATGAACTGTCCGTGCATGTTCTCGTTGAAGGGATGCCGCCTGGTCAGCACCGTCAACTCGGTCAGCACGCCGTAGTGCTGGCCGAGCCGGAGTTCGGCTTCGATGCGGCGTTCCAGGGTGAGCGTCCGAGACGCTTCAAGCTCCCTGACCTCCGTCTCGATGGCGGGCCCGTGGCGCACGTCGACCAGCGCGTCGTCCCGCCAGACGGCCAGCGCGTCGGCGAACAGGCAAGCCGCGTGGCGATACTCCCCCGAGACGAGGGCAGCTTCACCCCTGGCCACGAGATCCTGGTAGCGGGCGACGTCCAGGGCGGGTGCCGCGATCCGCAACCGGTAGCCGCTTGTTCCGGTGACCAGGACATCCTTCGCCGAGGACCCGCCGTCGGCCAGTGCGGCGTCCATTCGCTTGCGGATCTGCATGATGTAGGTCTGGATGGTGGTCAGCGCGCTCTTCGGCGGCGTAGTACCCCAGAGCTCGTTCTCGATGGCCCCCAGGTGCACGAACCGGTTCGCGTTCAGTGCGAGCAGGGCCAGAACCTTCTTCGGCTTCACCGCGGTGGGCACGAAGGAAATGCCGCCCTGGTGCGCCACCAATGGACCGAGCAGGTCGATATGCACGAAAGTCAACCCCCAAAGAATAATTTCCACGTTTACTATCCGGATTAATCGGGAAAACAATGCACATTCCAGATAGAGGTCTCATTAACCCCGCAGAAGACCCTCTTCCATGTATACGAACACCACCAGTGCGGGTCAAGGATTTATCCAGGCAGACAAGACTGCTCACTCGAAAAGACCAGCGCGGGTGAGCTGGACCACGGCGCGTCACTTTGCCTTCGAGTATTGCGATACCCGTATTCGAGCGAGCCCTGGAACAGTCGCATTGGGGGATCGCGGCGAATCGCCGGACCCTACTCAGCCGAATCCGCACTGTCCAGCTCTGAAGGAAGGCTACCGATGAGTTCAGGCCTGCACCTGTCCTGCTTGCATCCTGGTGTCGCCGATCCCCGGATGGATTCGATGCGCCTGCTTAGCGAGACGTCCTTCCGCTACCCGAAGGCGTTGTCGTTCGCTTCCGGCAGGCCATACGAGGGTTTCTTCGAGTTCGCCGACCTGCACCGCTATCTCGACCGATTCGTCGACGATTCGCTGGCGCGCGGGCTGCCCGAGGAACGCGTCAAGAAGGCGGTATTCCAGTACGGCCCCACCAACGGCGTGATCCGCGACGCGGTGGCCCGCATGCTGAACGCGGACGAGGGCATTCACGTCGGACCGGAGTCGATCCTCATCACGCACGGCTGCCAGGAGGCGATGATGATCGCGCTCCGCGGCCTGTTCGCTTCCCCGGACGACGTGCTTCTCACCGTTTCCCCCTGCTACGTGGGCATCGCCGGGGCAGCGAAACTGCTCGACATCGACATAGAACCGGTCCCGGAGGGTGAGAACGGGCTCGAAGCGGCGACGCTCGCCGAGGTCGCGCGGCGGGTCAAGGCCGCGGGCCGTCGTCCCGTCGCCTGCTACGTGACCGCCGACTTCTCCAACCCGTCCGGGCACTCGCTGTCCTTGGAGACCCGGCGTGAGCTGCTGGAGGTCGCCCGCGACGAGGACCTGCTGCTCCTCGAAGACAACCCGTACGGGCTCTTCTGCCGGGAAGGCGAGGAGATCCCGACCCTTAAGGCGCTCGACACCGAGCAGCGGGTGATCTACCTCGGCTCCTTCGCCAAGACCGCCTTCCCCGGTGCCCGGGTCGGCTACCTCGTCGCCGATCAGCCGGTGCTCGGCGGCACCGGTGACCCGAGGCCCTTCGCCGAAGAACTGGCCAAGGTCAAGAGCATGTTCACGGTGAACACCGCGGGCGTCTCACAAGCGCTGATCGGCGGGTTGCTCGCCGAAGCCGGGCACAGCCTGCGCAAAGCCACCCGTGAACTGGCCGACCTCTACGTCGGGCATCTCGAAACCACGGTGCGCTGCCTGGAAGAGCACTTCCCCCAAGCCCGGTTCCCCGAGCACGGTGTGCGATGGAACGTGCCGGGTGGCGGGTTCTTCCTGCTCCTGGAGGTCCCGTTCGACGCGGGCTACCCCGCCCTGGAGACCTCGGCCCGCGATCACGGTGTGGTGTGGGCGCCGATGCGGATGTTCTACGTCGGTGACGGCGGAGCCAACATCATCCGGCTTGGCTTCAGCTCGCTGACCCGTGACGAACTCGAGGAGGGCATCCGGCGACTGGCCGGGTTCATCAGGGCGTCTTCGCCCCGCGACGTCGATGTCGCGAATCCGCCAGACCGGGATGTCGCAAACCTGCTGGACTGAAGCCATGACAACCGAACAAGCCCGGCTGTTCCGCTCCCTGCACGTCCCGGCCAGTCCGCTGGTGCTGGCGAACGCGTGGGACGTCGCGAGCGCCCGGATCGTCGAAGACGCGGGCGCCGCCGCGATCGCCACCACCAGCGCCGGAGTGGCGTGGAGCCTCGGCGCCCCCGACGGCGACCTGATCGGCCGCGACCTCGCGGTGGACCTGATCGCCAGGATCGCCCGTGTGACAACGGTTCCGGTGTCCGCGGACATCGAGGGCGGCCACGCGGACACGCCCGAGGGCGTCACCGAAACCGTCGCCGCGGTGGTGGCGGCCGGCGCGGTCGGGATCAACATCGAGGACGGCCCACGGCCACCCGAAGAGGTGGTCCCGCGGATCGCGGCGGCCCGCGCGGCGAGCGACGACGTGTTCGTCAACGCCCGGATCGACACCTTCCTCCGAGGACTCGGCGGCGTTCCGGAGACGCTGGAGCGCGCGGCCGCGTACCTGGCGGCGGGCGCCGACGGGATCTTCGTGCCCGGCGCCACCGACCCCGCCGTGATCACCGCGCTCGTCGAGGGCATCGACGCGCCGGTGAACGTGATGGCCCACCCGGGCGCGCCGAGTGTCAAGGAACTGGCCGGACTCGGGGTCGCGCGGGTGAGCGTCGGCTCCGGGATCAGCCAGTCCGCGTACGCCCTCGTGCGGGAAAGCGCCCGGGAGCTCTTCTCGACCGGCACGTACTCGCGTCTGGAGGAGTCCTTCGACTATGGCGCCCTGAACACCCTCCTCACCCCACGCGTTGAGACGGCCAACCACAGGGATCGCCGAGGGTGAAGGCGTAACTCGCGTGATCGGACACGTGACTCGCGTGCTTGGAGCCGGAACTCACGTGAGTGGACGCCGCACTCGGAGTTCCGGCTCTGATCACGCGAGTGCGGTGTCCTGCCGCATTCAGAGGACGAAATGCAGCGCGGGGCGGGTCAGGACCAGAGGTACCGTCGCTCAGGCCGTCCCGTCCCGCCGTACTTCAGCGTGACCTCGGCCTTCCCGGTCGCCACGAAATGCTCCAGGTACCGGCGCGCGCTCACCCGGGCGACGCCGGTCGCCTCGGCGCATTCGCTCGCGGACATCCCGCCGGACGCGCCGCGCAGCGCGGTCTCCACCAGCCGCGCGGTCTCGGCGGTGAGTCCCTTGGGCAGCACGGGTTTCGCGCTCGGCCGCGAGCCGAAGACCTGGTCGACGTCGGCCTGCCCGGCCTCGGCCAGCCGGTCCAGCCGCCGGTGCAGTGACGCGAAGTGGGTGAGCTGATCCCGCAACGACGCGTACTCGAACGGCTTGATCAGGTAGTGCAGGACGCCGCCCCGCATCGCCTGCCGCACGGTCTCCACGTCGGTCGCCGCGGTGATCAGGATGACGTCGACGTCTTCGGTGGCGCGCAATTCCCGCAGCACGGACAGCCCGTCGACGTCCGGCAGGTAGACGTCCAGCAGCACCAGGTCCGGTTTCAGCTCCCGTGCCAGGCGGATCGCGTCGGCGCCGGTGTGCGCGACACCCACGACGGCGAAGCCCTCCGTGCGCGCGACGTATCCACTGTGGACTTTCGCGACCATGAAATCGTCGTCGACGACGAGCACCCGGATCATCGCGGCAACCTCGCCGTGAACACCGCGCCACCGGAGTTGTGCACCTCGACCGAACCGCCCCGCCGGACGCACGCCTGCCGGATCAGCGCGAGCCCGAGACCGCGCTGGCCGTGCGCCGCGGCCTTCGTGGTGAAGCCGTGCTCGAACACTTCCTCCGCGATCTCCGGCGCGACTCCCGGCCCGGAATCGCGGACCTCCACCCGCACTTCACTCTCCTCCTGCCACACGCCGACCTCGATCCAGCCCTGCTCGCCACCCAAGGCGTCCAACGCGTTGTCGACGAGATTTCCCAGCACGGTCACCAAATCCGTGGACAGCGCGTCCTCGACGCGGTCCAGTTCGCTGTCCGGGGCCATGCGCAAGCCGACCCCGCGCTCCGCCGCCAGGGACGCCTTCGCGATCAGCAGTGCGGCCACGGCCGGGTCGCCGACGCGGGAGCCGACCTCCGCGCGCCACTCGCCCTGCGCCGAGCTGATCCGGCTGACATACCCGCGGACTTCGTCGTATTCCCCGAGTTCCAGCAGCCCGGAGATGGTGTGCAGCCGGTTGCTGAACTCGTGCGCCTGCGCCCGCAACGTGTCGGTCGCGTGCCTGCTGGCGTCGAGTTCGTCCCGCAGGGTCATCAGATCGGTGCGGTCCCTCAGGGTGACGACGGCGCCCCGCACGTCGATCGGCATCCGGTTCAGCGTCAGCACCTTCCCTTGCCGCAACACGATCTGGTCGGCGCCGGTCGCGCGGCCGGTGAGCAGGTCGCGGATCCGCTCGTTGAGGTCGAGGTCCTCGACCGACCGGCCGACGGCGTCCTCCGGCAGGGCCAGCAGTTCGCGGGCGTGGTCGTTCACCAGGGTGATCCGGTGCTCCGGGTCCAGGCCGACGACACCCTCCTTGATGCCGTGCAGAAGCGCCTCACGGTTCTCCACCAGCGCGGTGATCTCGTGCGGTTCCAGCCCGAGCGTCTGGTTCTTCACCCGGCGCGCCAGCAGCAGCGAACCGCTCACGCCGATCACCAGCGCGACACCCAGCACGCGCAGGGCGTTGTCCGGCGAGTCGAGGAACCCGGCGAAGAAACCGGGCGATTTCGAGCCCGCCGCGACCATCCGGACCACCTTGCCGCCCTTTTCGTCGAGCACCGGGACGTGCGCCACGATCGAGCCGTCGAGTTCGCCGACCCACGACCGTCCGGAAAGGACGGTGCTCTCCCCGATCTCCAGCCTGGTCCGGAGTTGATCCGGATACGGCGAAGCGAGCACGTACCGGTCCACGTCGGCGATGACGACGGAATCGACGCCGGACAGGCTCCGGGCGGTCTCCGCGGGTGCGGCGAGTTCGAAGGGGCCGTTTTCGAGATCGCCCACGATGTCCTGCGCGGCGACACTCTCCGCGACCGAAAGCACCCGGCGCCCCTCGGTGGTGCGGAAGTTGTTCCCCGCCTGGGTGACGACCAGAACGCCCACCGCGCACAGTAGGCAGGTGACGACTACCAGTTGCCACACGAGGAGCTGGCGGGCCAAGGAACCCCGAGCACCCATCGCCACCTCCGCGTGACCACAACGACCAAAACAACCCTTAGGCCCGTAACCGAGACATCTCTGTTTACACGAGTGCAACATGTCCAACCACGCGGCAGAGAGGCGGGGATCACAGTGAAGCCCAGTAGCTGGTTGGCCATCGCGGCGGCACTCGTGGCCGTCTTGCTGGTGCCACCGTTGCTCACCCCGGGCAGCGAAGCCGACGAGGGCTCGCAGATCCGGTCGATGCGGGTGCTCGTGCCCAACGCGCCCGGCGGCGGGTACGACATCACGGCCCGCACGGCGACCAAGGCGATGGAGGACGCGGACCTGCTCGGCAACGCGGAGGTGTTCAACCTCCCCGGCGCCGGCGGCACGGTCGGCCTCGGCCGCACGGTGGCCGAACGCGGCAACGGCAAACTCGTCATGTCGATGGGTCTCGGCGTCGTCGGCAGCGTGTTCACGAACAAGTCGCCGTCTTCGCTGCTCGACACCACGCCGGTGGCGAAGCTGATCGAAGAGTCGGACATCGTCGTGGTCGGCAAGGACTCGCCGTACAAGACGATCGGCCAGCTCATCTCGGCCTGGAAGGCCGATCCGGGCGCGGTCCAGGTCGGCGGCGGCTCGTCTCCCGGCGGCCCGGACCACCTGGCGCCGATGCTGATGGCGAAGGCGGTCGGGCTCGCCCCCAAGGCGGTCAACTACGTCCAGTTCGACGGCGGTGGCGAGCTGCTCGCGTCGGTTCTCGGCGGCAAGGTCGCGTTCGGTGTCTCGGGCGTCGGCGAATACCGCGACCAGATCGCGGCGGGCACGCTCCGGGTGCTGGCGGTGACCAGCGAGAAGCGCATCCCCGGGATCGACGCGCCGACGCTGTCGGAGTCCGGGGTGGACGTCAAGTTCACCAACTGGCGCGGAATCGTCGCGCCGCCCGGCATCAGCGAGGCGGACCGCGCGAAGCTGGTCGGCCTGTTCGATCGGCTGCAGAAGACGCCGCAGTGGCAGGAAGCCTTGCAGCGCAACGGATGGACCGAGGCCTTCGCGCCCGGGGAGCAATTCGGTTCGTTTCTCAAAGAGGAGAACACGCGAGTGGCAACGGTGCTGAAAGAGCTGGGTCTGGCATGACGACCACGTGGCTTAAGGAGCGCTCCGAACTCGGGGTGAGCGTGGTCCTCCTGGCGCTCGGCGTGCTGGTGCTCACCGACGCGCTGAGCATTCCCACCGACTTCGCCCAGCGCGGACCGGTGGGACCGAAGGCGGTGCCGATCCTGGTCGGCTCGCTGCTGCTGCTCGTCGCCGTGCTGCTGGCGCGCGACGTGCTGCGCGGCGGCAAGGGCGAGGCCGAGGGCGGCGAGGACATCGACCTCAGCGAGCCCGCCGACCTGCGCACGGTCCTGTTGCTGTGCGGCGCCTTCCTCGCCAACGCGGCGCTGATCGGCCTGGTCGGGTTCCCGATCTCGGGTGCGATCCTGTTCTGGGGCGCGGCGTACGCGCTCGGCAGCCGCAACCTGGTGCGCGACCCGCTGATCGCGGCGGGCATGTCGGTCGTGACCTTCCTGGTGTTCAACAACCTGCTCGGTGTCCCGCTCCCCGGTGGCCCGTTGATGGAGGTGCTCTGATGTTCCAGCAACTCATCGACGGGTTCGGCACCGCGCTGACGCCGACGCATATCGCGATGGCGGCGATCGGTGTCCTGCTCGGCACCGCGATCGGCGTGCTGCCGGGCATCGGCCCGGCCATGGCGGTGGCGCTGCTGCTCCCGGTGACCTACGGGCTGGAGCCCACCGGCGCGTTCATCATGTTCGCCGGCATCTACTACGGCGGGATGTTCGGCGGTTCGACGACGTCGATCCTGCTGAACACGCCGGGCGAGAGCGCGGCGGTGGTCGCGGCCATCGACGGCAACCCGATGGCCCGCAAGGGTCGTGGCGCGCAAGCGCTTGCGGCGGCGGCGATCGGGCACTTCGTCGGCGGCATCCTCGGCACGATCGCGCTGGTCGTGCTGGCCCCGGTGATCGCGAAGCACGCCGTCGACATCGGCGCGCCGGATCTGTTCGCGATCATGGTGCTGGCGTTCATCGCGGTCACCTCGGTGCTCGGCAGTTCCCGGATCCGCGGCGTGGCGTCGCTGCTGATCGGCCTCACCATCGGCCTGGTCGGCCTCGACGAGATGACCGGCCAGCAGCGGCTGACCTTCGGCTCGCTGCACCTGGCAGACGGCATCGACGTGGTGATCGTGGCGGTCGCGCTGTTCGCGGTCGGCGAGTCCCTGTGGGTCGCCGCGCACCTGCGGCGCAACGCGTTCAAACCGATCCCGGTCGGCAGGCCGTGGCTCTCGCGCGCCGATCTCAAGCGGACCTGGAAGCCGTGGCTGCGCGGGCCG
The DNA here is from genome assembly GCF_040684635.1 of Amycolatopsis sp. NPDC089917. NCBI lineage: Bacteria > Bacillati > Actinomycetota > Actinomycetes > Pseudonocardiales > Pseudonocardiaceae > Amycolatopsis > Amycolatopsis sp. NPDC089917. Next base: position 60,407 of record NZ_JBFBGL010000041.1, read on the forward strand.
CTCATCGGGTTCCCGTTCGGCGCGGTGCCCGCGGGCGGCGCGGAGATCCCGACTTTCCTCTCGTACGTCACGGAAAAGCGGCTCTCGAAGCACAAGGACGAGTTCGGCAAGGGCGCCATCGAAGGCGTCGCGGGTCCGGAAGCGACGTCGTCGGCCTCCGCCGCCGGGACTCTGGTCTCGATGCTGACGCTCGGCCTGCCGACCACCGCGGTCGCGGCCGTGATGCTCGCGGCGTTCCAGCAGTACGGCATCCAGCCGGGACCGCTGCTGTTCGAGCGGGAGTCGTCGCTGGTGTGGGGCCTGATCGCCTCGCTGTTCGTCGGCCTGACGTTGCTGCTGGTGCTGAACCTGCCGCTGGCGCCGCTGTGGGCGAAGCTGCTGCGGATCCCGCGGCCGTATCTCTACGCGGGGATCCTGTTCTTCGCCAGCGTCGGCGCGTACGCGGTCAACGCGGACATCTTCGATCTGCTGGTGATGTTCGTGATCGGCCTGATCGGGTTCGCGATGCGCCGCTACGGGCTGCCGGTGCTGCCGGCGATCATCGGCGTCATCCTCGGCCCGGCCGCCGAACAGCAGATGCGGCGCGCGCTGCAGCTGAGCGACGGCAGCCTGGCCGGGCTGGTCAACACCCCGTTCGCGATCGTGGTCTACGTGATCATCCTGCTGATCCTGTTCTTCCCGTTGATCAAGCGCTTCCTGCCTGACCGTCCCACCGCCACCGAGGCGGAGCCCAAGGACAAGGTGGACGCCTGACCAGCGGGAATCCGGCCCGGCCTCGACTGCCCCGAGGCCGGGCCTTCCCCTGTCCACGGATAACGAAAAGGTAACGGCGAGATCGCTTTTTGAACCGCCCTTCGTTCGGGACCGTTTCAGCCAACGCGGAGTCAGTGACACCGGCGCTGCCGGCGCCGCTCCCCCGGGCTTCGCGCAACGACACCGAACGAGGTGAACAAGTTCATGCCCCGTAACCCCAGAACCGCCGGACGTCATCGCATGGCACGCCGGACCAAGGTCGCCACGGGAGCCATCGCGCTCTCCCTCGCCGTCGGCGGGATCGTCGTGGTCAACACGACCGGGACCCCGGACGCGGCCAGGGCGGACAACGCGGACAAGTCGTTCTTCATCGACATCAAGAAGGTTCCCCGCGGTAGCAACGTCAACCTCGACCTCGCGAAACGAGGCGCCCGAGGGACGTTCACCGTGGACTGCGGCCGCAACGAGAACGGCCACTTCAACGGCGACAACTTCATCGCCCAACCCGGCGTCCGCAACGGAGCCGAGCACCTCCACGACTACGTCGGGAACCTTTCGACGAACGCGGATTCGAACAACAAGAGCCTGCTGCGCGCGGGCACCACCTGCAAGAACGGGGACAAGTCGGCCTACTTCTGGCCCGTCATCCGGATCAACACCGAGGAAGAGGAAGAAAACCAGGCGGCGAACGAGGACAAGCTCGCCGCCGACCGGGTCGACGCGGCCAAGGACGAGGCAGGCCCCCAGGTCGACTGCCCCGACGTCGCCAGCGAACTCAGTGACCTCAGCGACGTCCCGGACCAGGCCGAGCCCGCGGTCGACGAGAACCTCGACAAGCTCGACCAAGCGTCCGACAACGCGAACAACCAGCTGGCGCAAGGAAAACAGGCCGGCCAGGTGCTCGACGAGCTGAAGAACAAGCGGAAGCCGTCGATCAAGAAGCTCACCGACACCATGCGGCAGGCGGGCAAACAGGTCGCGAAGAACGACGACCAGCTCGCGGCCTGCGCGGTGAAACAGAACGGCGAGGGCGGCCTCGACAACGGCGGCGACAACAGCAATGTCAACGCCGCCGGCGACGTCGAGAAGAAGCAGTCCGACGGCAACGCCGCCGATCTGCCCGGTGTCGACGGGAACAACGAGATCGGCAACAACGAGGGCGAGATCCAGCGCCCCCAGAAGGTCGACCTGACCTTCACCAGCGGCGGCGCCCGCCGCGTGGTCGCGATGCCGAAGTTCCTGCGCGTGCTCTACGGCGACGCCAAGCAGAGCACCAACGGCCCGGCCAACGCCCGGCCCAGCTGGACCTGCAGCGGCTTCGAGGACCGGCTCACCGAGCTGTACCCGATCTGCCCGCAGGGCAGCAAGGTCACCCGGATCCACTCGTTCCCGAACTGCTGGGACGGGAAGAACACCGATAGCGCCAACCACCGCACGCACATCGTTTTCTCGGACCGCAACGGGAACTGCCCGCGCGGCTTCAAGAACGTGCCGCAGCTGCGGATCACGCTGGTGTACGACATCCCGCCGGACATCCAGACGGCCGGGCAGTACGCGGTCGACGCTTTCGCGCAGGAGAAACACAACCCGCGCTCCGACCACGACGACTTCGCGAACGTCATGTCGCAACGGCTGATGAACCAGCTGGTGAAGTGCGTCAACAGCGGGAAACGCTGCCGTTAACGGACGGAAGCGCGGAACGTCATGAAAGGGTCGTTCAGGACGTTTTTCGTCCTGAACGACCCTTTCATGACATTTCCTTGTGTATGTGGGGGGCGCGGCGGGGATGACCCGCGCCCCCCACCCCCGCGCCGGGGTCCGGTCCCTGGCCCGGCGTAGGGGTACCGGGCCAGAGACCGGCGAGCGATACGGTTTTCCCTCCCTGGAAACCGGACCGCCCGGTCCTTGGGGTGTCAGGCCGTCGTCGACAACCGGCTGACCCGGTTGAACACGAGCGGCACCGCGACGGCGGGGTTCAGCTCGGCGAGGACCGCCTCGGCGTCCAGGCCCGGCAGGTGGATCCACGCGCTGTCGGCGAAGTCCGGGGTCGTGACGCTGATCCTGGCGCAGCGCGCGGGCGGGACCAGCGCGACCCCGAACGGCTCGACCACGTTGCGCCACACCGATTGCGAGACGATCATCCCGGCGCCGAACTTGTCGCCCGTCGGATCGGACCGGCACCAGTAGCCGACGGCGTCGTTGAAGGTCGAGGCGCACAGCAACCGCGTCAGCGTGATGTACGTGCGGTGGTACCGGTGGTTGTCCGCCATCGGTCCCATGTGGACGGCCACCCGCGCCCGCATGGGGACGCGGGCGTAGCGGTTGCGGGTCCGGAGCAGATGGTCCAGGTGGAACACGACCTCGCAGAGCTGGCCGACGGCGTGGTCCGGATATGCGACCATCAGCCCGTCCCCGGTCTCCCGGAAGTGACGCGCTTCCCCCGGAGCGAGTCCCACCGCGTTGAACGAGCGGGACACCAGCGTTTCCATCTCGGTCTTCATCGGGTCCAGCAGGTCGTCACTGGCCTTGGACGAACCGACGATGTCGACGGAAAGCACGGCGTGGGTGTGCGCGTTGTATTGGCCTGAGGTCAGCACCTGCATCTCTGCGACCCCTCCCCTGATCGGTGAAAACTGGCGGCAGGAAGCAGTGTTCCCACTCCTCACCGGAAGTTCTGTTCGGAACCGAACAAAACCTGACCCCGCGCTGGTCAACGCCAGTGAGCTAAGTCACACCTTTTTCCGTGATCACGCGCAATGCCTCGCGATCGACAACGGTGATCGCACGGCGCGAACTGGCCACAACTCCCGCCTTCCGGAGCTTGTCCAGCGCCTGGGCGACCATGGTCCGCCCCATCGGGATGAACTGCGCGAGTTCGTCCTGGCTCAACGGGATCCCGATCCGCCAGCCGGCGGGTGTCCGGATGCCACAGACGTCGACGAGGTAGTCCAGCCGGGTCGCGACCCTGGCCACCGCCTGCGGTTTCCAGGACTGCGTGCGCTGCCGCTGGGCGAGCACGAACCGGCGGGCGACGCTGACGAGCACCTCCCGCATCGCCGCCGGATGGTCCAGCAGGAACCGGTTGAACTCGCTCGCCGCGATCCGCCGGACGTGCACCTCTTCGATGGCGACCACGTCGGCCATCCGGATACCGCCCGCGATCACCGCGATCTCACCGTGCAGATCGCCGGGCACGCCGACGTCGAGGATGACCGTCGCGCCCATCCGGTCGGCGCTGGTCACCTTCACATAGCCGTGCCGCAGCAACATGACGAAGTCGCCGGGTTCGCCCGCCCTCATCAGCGCCTGTCTGCTGTCGTAGGTCTGCGGGGTACCCATCTCCAGCAACCGGGCGCGGACCGGTTCGTCCAGCCTCTCCAGGAACGGACGTTCTCTCTCTTCGGCGCCCTCCGGGCCCAAACCCACGAAACACCCTCCCAGGCAGTCGTGAACACCTATCGCGGAGAGTAACCGAATCGGCCACCCGATCCGGCGGCGGAACCGTCGTGGGTGGTGAAGATGCCCAGCCGGACCAGTTCGGATCTGATCCACTCGGCCAACCGGTGCAACGGTCCGTCTTCGGCCTCGACGAAATAGCTGTCCACGATCTGGTGTCGCCTGTCGGCGTGCTTCGCCGCGTAAAGCAGCGCTGACCGTACCTCCGACACCTTGAGCGGAGCGACCTTTATTCCTGGAGCAGGCCGCACGGTGCTCTTGGCGGCCATCACCGCCAGCACGGCTTCCTCCAGGCTGAACCGGTGCTCCACCGGTACGACCACATGTTCCACGCCCTCGACAACCCGGCGCCCGATCAACGGCATACTGTCAGATCAGCATGACGCACGGCCGTAGTCTGTTCGGCACCGAACACTCACCCCGGTTCGACCGCCCCGATGGCGTCTTCGAGGGTTTCCCGGTACACCCGCATTCGCTGGACGAGCATCACCTGATCCGGGTTCTCGTCCCGCGCGTGTCTTTCCAGCTTCTCGGTGGTCTGCTTCACCGTGACCTGCAGTTCCACGACCTCGGGCGCGGTGTGGCCGCGGCGGTTTTCGAGTCTCGTCACCGCGCTCCGGAGCGCTCCCGAAAGCTCGGTTTCGCCCGGCTGCACCGTTTCGATGGCCGTCAGCGCCCGCCCGAGCAGGCTGTAGTGGTCGTAGCCGTCGGGTTCCGGCGCACGCTTTTGCCTGGCGGGCCTCGGCCGCCTGCCGTTCAGCACGAAGAACGCGGTCTCGGCCGGGAACAGCACGGCGAGCGCGGCGGCGGCGCCGAAGAGCCAGGCCTGCGGATGCGGATACGTCACCGCGCGGCCGATCAGCCCGGCGATCAGGCTGAGCATCACCGCGACGACGTGGAACGGACGGTTGTCGTGCTCGGCCATGTCAGAAGTTGCTGAAGACGTTGACGAACATCTTGTCGATGCTCTGCGGGTCGACGGCCTGGTAACTCCGGGCCTTGGACTTCAGCGCGATCTCGTCGAGCACCCGGCCGTCCGCCTGCGCGCCGTACGCCATGGTGAAGATCCGGACGGAGTTGTCGAGCCGCTGGGCGTCGACGGCCTGGAGCATCTGCTCCTTGCCCACCCCGGGTTCGGTGTTCTCGCCGTCGGTCAGGAAGACGACCGCGTTGATGAGGTTCGGGTCGAACTCGCGCCGCATCTTGTCGTTGGCGTCGACGACGGTCTTGTACAGCGCCGTATCGCCTTTCGGGGTCAGATTCTCGACCAGGTCGATCATCGGGCCGCGGACGTTCTTCACCTTGCCGATCGGCATCTTCTCCACCGGTCCGTCCGTCGAGAACGTCCACAGCCCGACCTCGTCTTCGGGATGCAGGTACTCGAGTTGTTTCTTGATCGCGGGCTTCAGCAGGTCGATCCGGCGCTCGGAGTACGGCTTGTCCTTGCGGTTCTTGTCGAACGGCTCGTTCATCGACCCGGAAAGATCCAGCACCAGCAGGATCCGGCCGCGCCGCTGCGTGTACTCCCAGCCGTCCAGCATCTTCTGGATCTGCTGCCCGGTGGGCATCCTGATGGGCCGGGGTTCGGCCCCCGCGGAGCGCACCCCTTCCGTCAGCTTCTCGTTCCCGCCGCCTTGCGGGTCGCGGAAGCCGAGATCGCGGAAACGGTCCTGTTGCGCCTGTTCCCGGAGGAAGTCGGCGAAGTCCTTGGCCGCCGCCCGCTGCTCCGGTGACGCCTTGGCCGTGGTGAGGAAGGGATGGTCGATCAGCACCGTCCCCTCGCTCGGGTGCACGGCGACCAGCGGCCGGTTCAGCGGGACGGGGTCGTCCTTCAGCTGTTTCGGATCACCGGTCGGCGCGCCGTGGTTGTAGAGGTAGACCATCTGCTCCTGCATCGCCATCGCGCTGATGTACGGCGTGGGCTTCCGGTCCTCGTCGTACAGCGTCTTCAGGAAGGCCACCGAGTCGTCGCTGTAGTAGGCGACCGACGCCTCGACACCGCGGACGAACTGCACGGCGTCCACGGCGTCGAGTTTGCCGTAGTCGCCGCCCGTCGCCGCGAAGTAGGTCGAGATCGTCGCGGCGAGCCCCGAGGTCGAGCGGCGCGGATTGTCCTTGCCCAGCGTGAAGTTCCCCCACTGCGCGTTCTTCGGGTCGACGCCGCCCCAGCCGCCCTTCCGGTTCACCTCGAGCACGTCCCGCCAGCCGATGCCCTTCGCCGGCCAGCCGAGTTCCTTGGCCATCGGCTCCGGCATCGCGAGCACCATCGGGCTCGTCGCGAGCGAGACCTTCGGGCCGTTCGCGATCAGATCCCCTTTGCCGCGCTGGCTCAGCAGATCGAGCCAGAGCGACGAACTCGGCAGCCAGACCTGGGGTTCGGGCTGGTGCTCGTCGACGTCGTTCCAGCCGTCGGCGATGAGGTCGAGCGCGGCGCCCGAGGTCTTCTTGTACGCCTCCACCTTCGCGCACCGGCCGCCGTCGAACGTCCGGCCGGTCTCGTTGTACCGCCCCGCGAGTTCGGCGATCAGGTCACCCTTTTCCGTGGACGAGCTGGCGACCAGCCGGACGCAGTCGGTCCTGGCCGCGTTCGAGGGCGCGGTGACCGTCGTCGCGAGCAGGACGATCACGAGTGTCCCGACGAACGCGCCGAAGACGAGCGAAAGCCAGCCTGATCTCCGCATTCCCGCCCTCTCCCCGTCGTAGCGGGCAAGTGTAGCTACGACATGGCTCCCGGTTCCGATTCCTCGGTCACCAGATCGTAGGTTTCGAAACTGAAGCGGGCGAGAGTGCCCACCCAATTCCGGTAAACCTGTAGATCATCGAAGGATTCGGCGTCTAGCCGCCATTCAGGTGGAAAGGCCTCGCGTACCGTTTCCCCGTCGGAAAGCGCGATGAAGGTGGACCGCGCGGACTCCGGATCGACCACCAGCAGCGTGAGCAGGACGAGCACCGCGCGATACGGGCCGCCGACGAACCGCGCCAGGTCCGCGTCGGGAATGCCGATGCGCACGAGCCGGTAAAGGTTGACCAGTTTCCGGATCTCGCGCGGGGTGTTCACTCTTTTACGCAGCACGTGGACGAAATCGCGTTCGACCTCGGTGAGCCGCAACCGATCCGGGCGCATGTTGTAGAACGTCGGCGGCGCCTTGTCCTCGACCAGGAACTCCTCCTGTTCGCCGCTTTCGCCGTGTTCGGGGGCATCTCCGTCTTCCGGCCGTTCTTCGTGCCCGTGCGACGCCGGGTCCCGTCCTTCGATCGGCATCAGGACGTCGATGAGTTCGTCCGCCGCGGCTCCCAATGGGCGCAGGGCGAACACGATCTGGAAGATCTTGTCGAGGTATTCGGTCCGCCCGGCTTCCCCCGCGCCGAACAGCTCTTCGTGGTGCTGGTCGAGGCAGCGCCGCAGCCATCTCGGATCGACGGCCACCACCACGACGAACGCGGGCAGGGCCAGCAGCAGGTGCACTGCGGCGAGCACCTCGATCACCTTCGACGGCGGGCAGCGGTCGAGGTCGTCGATGTAGAGCACGATCCGTTCCAGCGGCGGCTCGCCCTGGGCGCCCGCCAGCAGCCATTCCTTCCGCGCGTCCACCAGATCGGCGCTGAGGTCCGCGAGATCCTCCCGGACACGGGCGAAAACCCCTTGGTAATCGCCGTATCGACCGGCCTTCGCCTCTTCGATCAGGTCGCCGAGCCGGGTGGCCGCGTCCAGCCGCCGGAGCCGCTCCTCGGTTTCCCGGAGTTCGGTCTCGAACCGTTTGGCCCGTTTGCCGACGTCGCTCCGCAGTTTGTCCAATGTGGACTTGACCGGAGCGAGGGCGGCCCTGGCGGTGGTGAGCGCCGGGGTCAGCACGGCGCCGAGCGCGACGACGGCGCCCGCCGCGGCGAGGATCGCGTTGTGCCACAACGCCCACCCGGTGATCGCCGCGACGAGACCGAGCACACCGGAGATCGCGTAGCCCGCGACGGCCAGGCGACGCCGCCGTCGTTCGGCCCGGTCCACCCCGGACACCAGGAGCCGCCAGCGCCAGGTGAGCGGGGAAGCCGCTTTGACAGCCTGGAGACCAGCCAGCCGGGTCCGCAGCTCCTCGCGTTCGTGGCGGACCTCGTCGGCGTCCGCGTGCGTCCGGGGCGCGCCGAGGTTCCGGAACAGATGGTCCACCAGGCCGACCCACAGGTGATCGTCGTGGTATTGCCAGGCGTTGAACCGGATCTGCCGGATCTCGCCGGCGAACACACTGGTGACGGTGTCACCGCGAGACCGCCGGGCCAGTTCGGCCACCCTGTCGGTCACCTGCCGCACGAAGCTGGACTTGCCGGAACCCCAAGGGCCCAGCAGTGCGACGCACAGCGGCGGGCTGGTCTCGCGGTCGGCGATGACCGCGGCGAGGGTGCGCACGTCGTCCTGGAAGCCGATCAGGTCGATCGAGCTTTCGACGTCGGGCGTGATCCGCGGGCGCGCGCGTCCCGGTTTGGGCTCGACGAAACCGGTGCCGTCGATCTGATTGCCGAAGCGGTCCCACACCCGGATCGTGCGGTCGTCCCCGACCGTGACGATCTTCTCGTTGCCCGCCGTGCAGGCGATCGCGCGGACGTTTCCCCGGTGTCCCTTGAGGAGGGTGTACGCGGCCGGGTCGTCGATCGCGCGGACGCAGACCTCGCCGCCGGAACCGCCCGCGAACACCAGCCTGCCGTCGGGGCTGAAGGCCAGTGTCCGCACCACGCCGATGTGGCCGGGGAAGACGAGCGCCGGATCGCCTTCGCGCCCCCACAACCGGACAGTCTCGCCCTCACCGGACAGCACCCGCGCGCCGTCGGCCGAAACCGCGACCACGTGCACGGCGCCCGCGCCGCCGAACCGGTAGTGGGACACGACTTCCCGGTCCCATACGCGCACACCGCCGGTGTCGTCACCGGCGACGACGATCCGGCCGTCCGGGGTCACCGCGACCGATTCGACCTCCGGGCCACCGGTGCGGAGACCCCGCACGGTCACCCCGTCCAGCCGCCGGACTTCGACCACGCTTCCCGCACCGGACACGGCGAAATCGTCCGCCACCGCGACCGCGACGGTCCGTTTGGTGGTCTGGACCTCTGGCGAAGAGGCCAGGCGACCGGCGAGGCGCCAGCGCCGGACCGTCGCCCCATCGCAACCGACCACGTGCCTGCCCGAGATACCCACCGCGAGCACCGGCAGATCGTGGCCGTCCAGGGCGAACAGCTGTCCCCCGGTCTCCAGGTCCCAGACCCGGACCGTCTTGTCCGCACCCCCGGTGACCAGGCGATTCCCCTTCACCGCGACCGCGAGGATCGGTTCGTCGTGTCCGGTGAAACGCGCCGTCGTCATAACGGCACAGTCTCCCTGTCGCGTCAAGATCATGGTTAACGACAGGCGACTATCGGCGGGTACCCCGACAACCTTGACAGGTCCTAACATCACGCGGAGGCAACGGAGGATCACGCAGAGATTCCTCCTGCCGGAACAAAAGTGTCGACACTGCTCCGAAATTCCAGCACGCCTTAAACGCGAGGAGTTCAACGTGCTTCGACGTACCTTCGCCGCGGTGCTCACCGGCGCCGCGCTCTCCATCTCGGTGCTCTCGGCACCCTCCGCGGGTGCCGCCGGGATCATGGCGACCACCCTGACCTACGACGACAGCCAGGCCGCGGAGTTCAAGGACGCGGTGGCCGCCGGCATCAACGTCTGGAACACCAACGTCACCAACGTCCGGCTCGTGAAGGCGACGCCGGGGCAGCGGGTCAACATCCGGATCGTCGCCGACAACGGCTGGCCGCGCGCCACCCTCGGCCCGGTCCGCCCGAGCGGCACGGTCACCGTCTGGTACGGCAGGCAGGCCGTCCAGCAGGGCTACAACACGACCCGGATCGCCTCGCACGAACTGGGCCACAGCCTCGGTCTGCCCGACGTGAAGCCCGGGCCGTGCTCGTCGCTGATGTCCGGTTCGACCGGCGGCGTCAGCTGCGCCAACGTGAACCCGAACGCCCAGGAGAAGGCCCAGGTCCAGCGGAACTACGCCGGCACCGCCGTGCGGAACGCCGACGCGGGCAAGGTCCTCGCGGAAATCGGCTGATCCCGCGCCAGGGGGTGCCAGCCCGGCACCCCCTGGCCTGGGTGGGGTCTAGCTCGCCCTGATCGCCGCCGCCGGGCACAACTGCACGGCGTCGCCGACCTCGGCCGGTTCCGGATCCAGCAACCGGACCCGGCCGTCCTCTTCGTCCTGTCCGAACACCTCGGGCGCGGTCAGCACGCACATTCCGGCGCCCACACACCGTTCCCGGTCGACTTCGAGTCGCATCGCGATCAGTCCCACGCCACCGGGAGCGAGCAGACCCCGTAGATGTCGGACGTCGTCCGCAGCGGGACCTCGCCGGCCGGAACCGCAAGGCGCAGCGCCGGGAACCTCGCCAGCAGGCCGGTGAACGCGACCTTCATCTGGACCCGCGCGAGCTGCTGGCCGAGGCACTGGTGGACCCCGTGCCCGAAGGACAGGTGCCCGGCGGCCTTCCGTCCGATGTCGAGCCGGTCGGGATCGGGGAACTTCAGCGGATCGCGATTGGCGGCCAGCACCGAGATCGCGACCACCTCCCCCGCCCTGACGAGCTGCCCGCCGATCTCGACGTCTTCGAGCGCGGTGCGCCCGCCGGTGTGCGTGATCGCCAGGTAGCGCAGCAGTTCCTCGATGGCGCCCTCGATCCTCTCGGGATCCTCGCGCAGGAGGGCGACCTGGTCCGGGTTGCGCAGGAGCGCGAAGGTGCCCAGCCCCAGCATGTTGGCCGTGGTGTCCAAACCGGCCCCCAGCAACAGGAACGCGATGCTGGTGAGCTCCTCGTCGGTGAGTTCGGTCCGGGCGAGGTCGCCGAGGATGTCGTCGGTGGGCCCGGCCCGTTTGGCCACGACGAGCCGGTAGAGGTACTCCCCCAGCGCGTTCATGGCGGCTTCCTGTTCCGCGAGCGGAGCGTCCGGCATGTTCAGCGGCAGGACGTTGCGGCGGAAGAACTCGTGGTCCTCGTAGGGGACGCCGAGCAGCTCGCAGATCATCAGCGCCGGGATGGGCTGCGCGAAAGCCGTCACGAGATCGGCCGTCGTTCCCTGCCGTTCCATCGCGTCGAGGTGCTCCGCGACCACCTGCTCGACCCGTTCGGTGAGCATCCGCATCCGCCGGACGGTGAACTTGCCGGTGAGCAGCCTGCGGTAGCGGCCGTGTTCCGGGTCGTCCATCTTGATGAACATCCCCGGCGGCGCGGGCGGCGGCAGCACCATCGCGGCCGGTCCCGGCAGCGGTGAGTGCAGCAGCTCCTGTCGTGCGCTGAACCGCGGATCCGCGGCGACGTCCCGGACGATCGCGTGCCCCGTCGCGAGCCAGCCTTCGTGGCCGCTCGGGAACGTCAGCCGGACGAGCGGGTGCTCGTCACGCAGCGGGCCGAGTTCGGCGGGCGGGTCGAACGGGCAGCCTCGCGGCCGTTCGAGGGGAATCTCCGTGAGATGGGGTACCGAAGTCGTCATTGCTGGTTCCTCCCAGTTTCAGCGATACCCGAAGGCTACGTTGCATTTAAAGATCACTCAAAGTCCACGCCTGGTCATTTCCTCGTTATTGCTGGTAGCTTTCCGGAAATCGTTGCAACTATCGTGCCGATGAATGCAACGATTCGTTGCAATGATCTGCGAGTGAACGCACAGGGGGTGCCCATGCCGGGCGGCAGGCTGACGCAGGAGGACCGCCGGCTGATCGCGGCCTGGCTCAAGGACGGCCTCGGGTACGCGGAGATCGCCCGGCGGCTCGGGCGTCCGACGTCGACGATCAGCCGCGAGGTCGCGCGCAACAGCGGCCATTCCGGCTACCGCGCCGAAGAAGCGAGCCGGGTGACCGGGGAACGGGCGCGACGCCGTAAACCACCGCCGCGGGCCACCCCTGTCGTCGAAAGCGGGTACGGGCGGGACCCCGAGGCCGTGCGCGCCTTCGAAACCGACTTCGCCGAGATGATGGTGGCGACCGGACTGCCCCGGATGACCGCGCGGGTGCTCTCCTGTCTGGCCGTCAGCGACGACGGCGTCCTCAGCGCGGCCGAACTCGCCCGGCGGCTCCAGGTCAGCCCCGCCTCGATCTCGAACGCCGTCGCCTACCTCGAAACGCAGGCGATGCTCCGACGGGAACGGGACGGACGGCGGGAGCGATACGTCATCGACGAGGAGATGCCGCAACGCGTGTGGGCGGAGAGCCTCCGGGCGAATCAGGAATGGGCCAGGATCGCCCGCCGGGGCGCCGAGGTCTTCGGCGTCGCGACGCCCGCGGGCGCGCGCATGGACGACCTCTCCCGGTTCCACGCTCGGATCAACGAGGTCATGCTGGACGACCGGGTCGCCGTTTACGCCGGCGACGCGCTGACGGTGCTGGCCGCTCTGCTGCACGCCAGACGCGCGCTTTCCGTCTCAGCGCTCGCGTCGGCGCTGGGATGGTCGGAGGAGCGGGTGTCGGGGGCTTTGCGGGTGGTGGAGAAGCATCCGCACATCGCCGGTCCGGTGACGGTGGTTTTCGGTGGTTCCGAGTATCGGGCGGTTCCGTTGGTGGAAAGACTGACGGCGGCCCAGTTGGCTGGGTTGTCATGAGTGGTAAGGACGGTTCTCTTGAGAGGTAAGGCAAATGTGGCGCGGTGCTTCGCTCGCCTACCTGCCGACCTCGGATGTCGCGCCCCCGCCACCCCTGAGGACCGCAAGCTCCGAGGCGAAGGGGACTTTCCCCTCGTGAGATGAGCGGAAAGTTCCCTTCACCTCGCTCGCCGCCGCCGAGCACCGGTCCGTGAAGGCCTCCTTGAGGGACCCTGGGTCCCTCAAGGAGGCCTTCACGGACCTGGCACCGCAGCTACATCACGTCCCGAACGACCATCCGTTC
>NZ_JBFBGL010000042.1:0-72166 GCF_040684635.1 Amycolatopsis sp. NPDC089917
GGGCCGTCGTGCTCCCCTGGCCACGGGATTAGGCCGCTGCGTTCCGTGAAGGCCTCCTTGAGGGACTCTGGGTCCCTCAAGGAGGCCTTCACGGACTTCCCCTGACCGCAAGGGGAGAGCGGGCGCGCCGGGGAAGCGGGACCCTTCTAGACTTCTCGACGATGTTCGCCCTGTCAGAGGTACCCGTCCCCCCGGTGGAGGTGCGTTGATGCGCCTGGTCTTCGCCGGTACCCCAGAACCCGCCGTCCCGTCGCTGCGCGCGCTCCTCGCGTCCGAAGAGCACGAGGTCGTCGCCGTGGTCACCCGCCCCGACGCGCAGGCGGGTCGCGGCCGCCGGGTCGTCCGGTCCCCGATCGGCGCGCTGGCCGACGAGCACGGGATCGAGGTGCTGACCCCGCCGAAGGCGAGCGACCCCGCGTTTCTCGCCCGGCTCGCGGAGATCGCCCCGGACGCGTGCCCTGTGGTCGCGTACGGCGCGCTGCTGCCCCAGGCCGCGTTGGACATCCCGGCGCACGGCTGGGTCAACCTGCACTTCTCGCTGCTGCCCGCGTGGCGCGGCGCCGCGCCGGTCCAGGCCGCGATCCGCGCCGGGGACGAGATCACCGGCGCCTCGACGTTCCGGATCGTCAAGGAACTCGACGCGGGCCCGGTCTACGGTGTGATCACCGAGCAGATCGGTGCCGGCGACACCGCCGGGGAGCTGCTCGGCAGGCTGGCGGAGTCCGGGGCGAAGCTGCTCGTGTCCACGATGGACGGGATCGCCGACGGCACGCTGCGCGCGGTCGAGCAGACCGGGGACGGCGTGAGCTACGCGCCCAAGGTGACCGTCGAGGACGCGCGGGTGTCGTTCGCCGACCCGGCCGCCGCGGTCGACAGGCAGATCCGCGCGGTCAGCCCGGAACCGGGCGCGTGGGCGGAGTTCCGGGGCGAGCGGCTGAAGCTCGGCCCGGTGACGGTCGTCGACGAGCCGGGCCCCCCGCCCGGTGAGCTGGTCGTGGAACGCAAGCGGGTCCTGGTCGGCACGGCGTCGAAACCGGTGCGGCTGGGCGAAGTGCAGGCGCAGGGGAAGAAGCGGATGGCGGCCACCGACTGGGCGCGCGGTACGAGGATCGAACAAGGAGAGCGCCTGCAGTGAACGAGCGTAGGGAACGCCGGCCGTCGAGGCCGCAGCGAGGCCGTCCGGCCCCGCGCAAGGAAGGGCCCAGCCGCCCGCCGCAGATCGACCCGGCCCGGCAGGTCGCCTTCGACGTCCTGCGCGCGGTGCGGGAAGACGACGCGTACGCGAACCTGGTTCTGCCGCAGCTGCTGCGCAACCGCCGGATCTCCGGTCGCGACGCGGCGCTGGCCACCGAACTGACCTACGGGACCTGCCGCGCGGTCGGCATGCTGGACGCCGTCATCGCGGCCTGCCTGGACCGTCCGCTGGAGAAGGTCGACGCCATCGTGCTGGACGGCCTGCGGCTCGGCGCGTACCAGCTGTTGCGCACCCGCATCCCCCAGCACGCCGCCGTCGGGTCCACTGTGGACCTCGTCCGCGCCGAAGTCGGTTCCTGGATCGCGGGTTTCGTGAACGCCGTGCTGCGCTCGGTGTCCGAAAAGGACGAAGAGACCTGGCTGAACGAACTGGCCCCGGACGAGGCAGCCGACCCGATCGGCGCCTACGCGCTGCGGACGGCGCACCCGCGCTGGGTCGCGCGTTCGTTCGCGGAAGCGCTGGGGGACAAGGGCGCCGACCTGAAGGCCGCCCTGGAGGCCGACGACGACCGCCCCGACGTGCACCTGGTCGCCCGCCCCGGCGAGATCAGCGCCGACGAACTGGCCGCCATCACCGGCGGCGACGTCGCCCCGTACTCGCCCTACGGTGTCCGGCTGCCCGCGGGCTCCGGCGACCCCGGCGACATCGAGCCGATCAAGGAGAAGCTGGCCGCGGTCCAGGACGAGGGCAGCCAGCTGTGCGCGGTCGCCGTCACCAAGGTCCCGCTGACCGGCTCCGACGAGCGCTGGCTCGATCTGTGCGCCGGTCCGGGCGGCAAGGCCGCGCTGCTGGGCGCGCTCGCGTCGATCAGCGGCGCGACCGTCGACGCCGTCGAGAAGGCGCCGCATCGCGCGAAGCTGATCGAGAACGCCGTCCAGGGCCTTCCGGTGACCGTCCACGTCGCCGACGGCCGCGAGACCGACCTCGAGCCGGGCTACGACCGCGTCCTGGTCGACGCGCCGTGCAGTGGTCTCGGCTCGCTGCGCCGCCGTCCGGAGGCGCGCTGGCGCCGCCAGCCCAGTGACATCTCGGACCTGACGAAACTCCAGGGCCAGCTGATCACCGCGGCGCTGGACCTGGTCCGCCCCGGCGGCGTCGTCACCTACGTCGTCTGCTCGCCGCATCTGGCCGAGACCGAAGGCGTCGTGGGGGAGACCGCGCGCCGCGCGAAAGCCGAGATCGTCGACGCGCGGGAGTTCTTCCCCGGCGTCCCGCAGCTCGGCAACGGCCCGTACGTCCAGCTGTGGCCGCACCGGCACGGCACGGACGCGATGTTCTGCGCCGTCCTGCGGAAGCCGGACTCCGCCGGGTGAGCAGGGTCCTCGGCCTGGTCGCGAGCTCGTGCGGCGGACTGGACACCCGGTTCGCCGCACAGCTCGCGAAACCGGCCGCGGACCGCGGCTGGGAACTCGCGATCACGCTGACCCCGACCGCGGCCCGCTGGCTGGGGGAGACCGGCGGGATCGGTGACCTCGAGGCGTGCGCCGGGCTGCCGGTCCGCAGCACTTCCCGGTTGCCCGGCGAACCCCGGCCGCATCCGGATCCCTCGGTGTTCCTGTTCGCGCCCGCGTCCGCGAACTCGGTGGCGAAACTGGCCCTGGGCATCGCCGACAACCAGGCGCTGACCCTGCTCGGCGACGTCCTCGGCGCGCCGGGGATCACGATCGTGCTGGGTTACCAGATCCAGGACACGCGGGTGCACCATCCGGCGTGGCGGCGGCATCTCGACACCCTCGAATCGGCGGGCGTCACCACCACGCGGCTCACTCCGGACGCGCCCTGGACCTCCGCGCTGGACCTGCTCCCGGCGGTCTAGCGCGCGCAGAACCCCGCGTCGATCGCGGCCGCGAGGTGATCCGAAGCCTTGTCCGGCAAGGGATCCTGGTTCGCCACGACGTTCACCCGCTTGCCGTGCGGGACGGCGCCGGACAGGTTCGCGAAGCCGGGGATGTTGCCACCGTGCCCCCAGAACTCGCCGCCGCAGGACAGCGGCACGGACGCGAGGCCGAGTCCGTACTCCGCGCCAGGAACGCCGACGGGCGCCGGAACGGTCCGCTGCATCTCGGCCAGCTGAGCCTTCGGCAGGAGACGGCCGTCGACGAGCGCGCCGAAGAAACGGGTCAGGTCTTCACCGGTCGAGACGAGCCCGCCGGAAGCCCCGGCGGCCGACGGGTCGAAGTCGGTGAAGTCGATGAGCCCCGCCGGACGCGGTGTGTACCCCTGGGGGTGCGGGGACGGCAGGGTTTCGTCGCCGCGCACCGGCAGGTAGGTCCCGCGCAGGCCGAGCGGCCGGGTGATCCTGTTCGCGATCTCGGTGGAGACCGACCGGCCGGTGATCTTCTCGATCAGCATGCCGGCGATGACGTAGTTCGTGTTGGAGTACGTCCAGCCCGTGCCGGGGGCGAACACCGGCGGATGCTTCAGGCCGATCGCCACCAGCTCCTCGGGCTCGGCACCCCGGTGCCGCCACGCGTCGATGTCGAGATCGCGGACGTAGTCGTGGAGCCCGCTGGTGTGCTGGAGCAGCTGCCGGACGGTGACCTTGGTGCCGTCGTTGCCGTTCCCGGCCACGAGACCGGGCAGGTAGCGGTCGATCGGGGTGTCCAGCCCGACCTTCCCCTCGGCGACCAGTTGCAGCACCACGACGGAGACGAAGGGCTTGGTGACGCTGGCCGCCCGGAACTTCGCGCCGCGCGGGAACGGCATCCGGGTCTGGAGGTTCCCCACGCCTTCGCGCTCCGACCACGACCGCCCGGACGCGCTGGTCACCGTCGCCTGCGCGCCGGGGACACCGTCCTGTACGAGTGCCTTCAGTGCTTCGTCGACCTCGTGACGAGGCCCGGTCGCGGCGACCGCCGGGCCGGCGGTCGTGGCCGCGAGCAGCGCGACCAGCGAACCGACGGCGATGATCTTCTTACCGGGTAAGGACTTTCGCATGAGATACCCCCTGGTTTCGGTACCTCCCAAGCTAGGGAGGCCGAAGCCAGGGGGCCATGGGGTAGACCCCCACCCCTCACTGGGGTCTACCCCACCTTTCCGAAACCGGTCAGCGCAGCCGAAGGGCGCGCTTCAGGGTGTCGAACAGGTCGGTCTGGTTGGTCAGGCCGACGACGTTCGCCGCCTGCGGACCGTAACCCGCGACGCGGATCTGCGTGCCGGTGTGGTCCTGCGACGAGCCGGGCATGCCGGTGCCGTAGTTGAGGGTCATGTTCGCGCCCTCGTTGGTGATCAGGGTCGCGGTCTGGCCGGGGCTGACGGTGCCGTTGCCGATGATCTGGCTGGTGTGGCCGTGGTCGCCGGTGACGATCACCAGGGTGTCGGGGTTACTGCGGGCGAACGCGAGCCCGGCCGCGACGGCCTGGTCGAAGTCGATCGTCTCGCCGATCTGGCCGCACGGGTCGGCGGCGTGGTCCTGCTTGTCGATGCTCGCGCCCTCGACCTGGAGGAAGAAGCCCTTGTCCTTGCGGCGGTCGTCGAGCAGCGAGAGCGCCTTGCGGGTCTGGTCGGCCAGCTTCGGCTGGGTCTTGGGCAGCGCCGGGTTCGGCGTGCAGCGGGTCGGCGGGGTGCCGCCCTGCTTCGCGGCCGGGCCGGTCCAGTTGACCGGCAGGTTGCCGGAGGCGAACAGGCCGAGCAGCGGCTTGCCGGGCTTGGCCGCGTCGAGGTCGGCCGCGGTGTTCACCACCTGGTAGCCGGCGGACTTCGCCTGGTCCAGCACGGTCTTGCCGGCGAACTTCCCGGCCTTGACCTTCTGGTCGAAGTACTTCGCGCCGCCGCCGAGCAGGACGTCCGGCTTGGTCTGGACCAGCTGCTCGGCGATGGAACCGGCGCCGCCGTTCTCCTTGGCGTTGACCGCGCACTTCGCGCTGGTCTCGTCGGGCCCCTTGCAGTCGCGGCTGACGACGTGCGAGCCGAGCACCGCGGGGGTGGCGTCCTGGACCTCGGCGGTGGTGACGTCACCGGTGCGCAGGCCCGAACGCTTGGCGATCTCGAGGATCGACGGCACGGCGTTGCCGTACGGGTCCACGGAGATCGCGCCGTTGTAGGTCTTCACGCCGGTGGCCCATCCGGTGCCGGAAGCGGCCGAGTCGGTCACGTAGTCGGGCTTCGAGGGGTTGTTCTTCTCGACCGCGTACGTCGTGTAGTCGCCGGTGAGGGGGAGGCCGTCCATCGCGAGCCGCCCGGCCGCGCCGCGTTCGTAGTTGCGCGCCGACGTGATCTCGGACTGGCCCATGCCGTCGCCGATGAACAGGATGACGTTGCGGGCGCTGCCGCCCTTGATCGCGGCGCGCACGTCCTGGGTGCGGTCACCCTGCGCGGACGCGAGGCGGGCGTCGTCGCCGGCGGCGAGCGCGGCGGGCGCCAGCGCGATCAGCGTGACGCCGAGCGCCCCGCCCGCGAGCCATTTGCGCCGTCCTGTGAACAGCGAAGCCATCGAAAATCTCCTTGGGATACCTGGGGATCAGGGCAGTCCCATTAGTCACCGCGCATGTGTGCGGCCGGGGTTCTCCGGGTGAACACGGGAAGAACAGCGGCGGTCCGCTAGCGCAGACTGTGACCCGGTGCGACGATGCCTGTCTCGTAAGCGAACACGACCGCCTGGCTGCGGTTGGAAGCGCCCAGTTTCCCGAAGATGTTGCCCACGTGGGTTTTGACGGTTTCGAGACTGATGACCAGATCGGCCGCTATGTCCACATTGGACTTCCCGGTCGCGATCAGCCGCAGCACCTCCGTCTCCCGTTTCGTCAGCGAAGAAGGCCGCGGCGCCAGACCGGACGGCGCCGGGCGCGCGGTGACCATCCGCCGGATGGCGTCCGGGAACAGCAGCGTCTCTCCGGCGGCGATGGTCCGGATGGCGTGCGCGAACTCCTCCTTGCGGGCCCGCTTCAGCAGGAATCCGCTGGCCCCGGCCAGCAGCGCGTCGTAGACGTAGTCGTCGTTGTCGAACGTCGTGATCACGAGGACCTTCGGCGGCTCGGGGATCTCGGCCAGCACCCGCCGGGTCGCCTCGATCCCGTCCACCCCGGGCATCCGGACGTCCATCAGGACGACGTCGGGGTTCACCCGCCGCACCAGATCGACCACCTCGCCGCCGTCACCCGCCTCGCCGACCACGGTCAGATCGGGCTGGTTGTCCAGCAGCGAGCGCAATCCGGCGCGCAGCAGCGGTTCGTCGTCGACGATCAGGACACGCAGGGTCATGAGCGCGACCGTAGCGGGATCGTGGTCACCAGCCGCCACAACGGTTCCCCGTCGACGGCGGGACCCGCGACGAGCTCGCCGCGCAGCGCCTCGACGCGTTCGGTGAGCCCCGGCAGCCCGTTGCCGCCGCGGCCGGAGGCGACCGTGTGCTCCACGAGCGGGTTCACGATCTCGATCCGCAGCGCGTCGGCGAGCACCGCGATCCGCACGGTCACCGGGCCGGGATGGGCGTGCCGCAACGCGTTCGTCAGTCCTTCTTGGACGATCCGGTACGCCTCTCGTGAAAGCGTCGCGGGCAGTTCGGCGGCGGGACCGGTGAGCTCGTAGTCGATCTCCGCCCCACCCGCGCGGGCCCGCTCGGCCAGCGTCCCGGCTTCCGGGAGCCGCCGTTCGGGTTCGCGGGACGACCGGTCGTCCCGCAGCAGGCCGAGGACGTGGTCGAGGTCTTCGAGCGCGGCCCTGGACGACTCCTCGATGGTGCCCAGTGCCCGGCGCACCAGCTGCGGTTCCGAATCGACCAGTTCGGCGGCCGCGGCGGCCTGGATCGTCGACGTCGTCAGCGTGTGGCCGATGGAGTCGTGCAGCTCGCGGGCCAGCCGGTTGCGCTGCTCGAAGTGGTTCGCCCGGACCTCGGCCGCGGCGACGCGTTCGGCCGCCGACGGGCCCAGCAGCGAGACCGCGCTGTACTGGAAGAGCTTGGTGAAACCGGCGAGGACGTAGGCGATGACGACGAGCGTGACGAAGGCGACCGGCAGCGTCCACAGCCCGGCGGCACCGGACTCGACCCGGATCCGTTCGCCGAAGAACTCGATGGGGCTGCCACCGCCGCCCAGCCAGATCAAGGCGAACGCGAAGCCGAACATCAGGAAGCAGCCGAGACCGAACAGCACCCAGCCGAGCCCGGTGTGCACGAGCAGCCAGGCCGCCGAACGCCAGCGTTCCGCCCAGGCGATCTTCGTATAGGGCGGGGGCTGCGCGATCCGGGTGCCCAGCATCTGGTTGGCGAACCAGATGCCGACCCGCCGCATCGGCCCGGTCAACCCGATCAGCCCGACCAGGACGCCCATCGCGAGCATCCCGTAGACGAGCTTCGCCCTCGCGTCGCCGGGGATGAGGACGGCGGGGATCAGCGCGATCGGGAACGGCACCGCCGTCGCCGCCATGCCGAGAAGTCCGAACGGCACGCTGCGGTAGCTGCCGATCCGCACCAGGGTTGTGAGTGGGTTGACCATGACCGGAACGCTATTCGGCCGCGCGTGCGCGCACCTCCCACTGTGGTGCCATTTCGCGTCATACTCCAGGCCGTCACACCGGTCACAGCCGGTTAGCGGGCGTTAGCGGTGCCCTCCTACACTCGGGCGCGTGGCTCACCGACCTTTGATCGCCCCCAGCATCCTTTCCGCGGACTTCGCCCGGCTCGGCGACGAGATCCGCGCCGTCGCCGGTGAGGGGGACACCCGCGCGGACTGGGTCCACGTCGACGTCATGGACGCGCACTTCGTGCCGAACCTGACTCTCGGGCTGCCCGTCGTGCAGTCGCTGCTCAAGGCCACCGACGTGCCGATCGACTGCCACCTGATGATCGAGAACCCGGACAAATGGGCCATCGGGTACGCCGAGGCGGGCGCCTACAACGTCACCGTGCACGTCGAGGCCGCGCACGACCCGGTCATGCTGGCGAAGAACCTCCGCGCGGCCGGGGCGAAGGCCGGTCTGTCGATCAAGCCGAACACGCCGATCGAGGACCACCTCGACACCCTCAAGCACTACGACACGCTGCTGGTGATGTCGGTCGAGCCGGGCTTCGGCGGCCAGTCGTTCATCGAGGGTGTCCTCGACAAGGTGCGCACCGCGCGGCGCCTGGTCGACACCGGTCACCTCAAGCTCGTCGTCGAGATCGACGGCGGGATCAACGCCGACACCATCGAGCGGGCCGCCGAGGCCGGAGTGGACTGCTTCGTCGCCGGTTCCGCCGTCTACGGCGCCGAAGACCCTGGTAAGGCCGTCGCGGCGCTGCGTGAGCAGGCGGCCCGCGCCCGGGGCTGATCCCGGCTCTTGATCCACCCATCGGGTCAGGAGAAGGAATCGGCTCCCGTGGGTGTTGGATGAGGGGAGTGTCGTCGCCGGCGACGACGCCACCCAGGAGGAGGGCAGCAAGAGTGTTCACCGGCATTGTCGAGGAACTCGGCGAGGTCACCGCGGTCGAGCAGGTTCCCAACGCCGCGCGGCTGACCGTGCGGGGGCCGCTGGTGACCAGCGACGCCGGCCACGGCGACTCCATCGCGGTGAGTGGCGTGTGCCTCACCGTGGTCGCGGTGGCGGGCGGTGAGTTTACCGTCGATGTCGTGCACGAGACCCTGCAGCGCTCCAGCCTCGCGAAGGTGAACGTCGGCGACGTCGTCAACCTGGAACGCGCGACGCCGGCGGGCGGCAGGCTCGGCGGGCACATCATGCAGGGCCACGTCGACGGCACCGGTGTCTTCCTGAAGCGGGACGAGCAGGGGCTCACCTCGTTCGCCCTGCCTCCGAAGCTGGCCAGGTACGTGGTCGAGAAGGGGTCGATCGCGGTCGACGGCGTCTCCCTCACGGTCGCTTCGGTGACCGACGAGGAGTTCTCCGTCGCCCTGATCCCGACCACCCTCGAACTGACCACCCTCGGCCGGAACACCCCGGGTGACCTGGTGAACCTCGAGGTCGACGTGGTCGCCAAGTACGTCGAGAAGCTGGCCATGCCGCACCTGCGCACGCAGGGGGACAATGGCGGTACGGAGGAGCGGGCGTGAGCGAGACGAGTGCGATTCCGGGGTCGGCCGACCTGACCCCCTGTGGAGGCGGGGTGGCCGTGAACGCCGATGCCATCGAGGCGGCGATCGCCGACATCAAGGCGGGCCGTCCGGTCGTCGTGGTGGACGACGAGGACCGCGAGAACGAGGGCGACCTGATCTTCGCGGCGGAGAAGGCCACGCCCGAGATGATGGCCTTCATGGTGCGCTACACCTCGGGTTACGTCTGCGTGGCGCTGACCGAGGCCGAGGCGGACAGGCTCGACCTGCCGCCGATGTACCACACGAACCAGGACCAGCGCGGGACCGCGTACAGCGTCACGGTCGACGCCGCCGAGGGCATCACCACCGGCATCTCCGCGGCCGACCGGTCGCACACCGTCCGCCTGCTCGCCGACCCGGCGTCCAAGGCGTCGGACTTCCGGCGTCCCGGCCACGTGGTCCCGCTGCGCGCCAAGCAGGGCGGCGTCCTGCGGCGCCCGGGTCACACCGAAGCCGCCGTTGACCTGGCCCGCCTCGCCGGGCTCTCGCCGTCCGGCGTGCTCTGCGAGATCGTGTCGCAGAAGGACGAGGGCGACATGGCCCGCCGCGACGAGCTGGAAGTGTTCGCCGCGGACCACGACCTCAAGATGATCACCATCGCCGACCTGATCGCGTACCGGCGGCGCACCGAGAAGCAGGTCGAGCGGGTCGCCGAGGCGCGCATCCCGCTGAACGCGGGCACGTTCCGCGCGGTCGGCTACGACAGCCTGCTCGACGGCATCGAGCACATCGCCTTCGTCTTCGGCGAGATCGGCGACGGCGAGGACATCCTGGTCCGCGTGCACTCCGAATGCCTCACCGGCGACGTCTTCGGCTCGCTGCGCTGCGACTGCGGCCCGCAGCTGGAGGCGGCCCTGGAAGCGGTGGCCAAGGAAGGCCGCGGCGTCGTGCTCTACATCCGCGGGCACGAGGGCCGGGGCATCGGCCTGCTGCACAAACTGCAGGCCTACCAGCTGCAGGACGCCGGCGCGGACACCGTCGACGCGAACCTGCAGCTCGGCGTCCCCGCCGACGCGCGGGACTACGGCACCGGCGCGCAGATCCTGTGCGACCTCGGCGTCCGCTCGATGCGGCTGCTGACGAACAACCCGGCCAAGCGCGTCGGGCTGGAGGGCTACGGTCTGCGGGTCACCGGCCGGGTGTCGCTGCCGATCTCGCCGAACCCGGAGAACCTGCGCTACCTCAAGACCAAGCGGGACCGGATGGGGCACGACCTGTCCCAGCTGGAGCATTTCGACCAGGTCGGCGCCGAGGTCGACCAGGGCAACGGAGGTGGCACGCGGTGAGCGGCGAGGGCCGTCCGGACGTCGAACTCGACCTGTCCGACTGTAAGAACATCCGGCTCGGGATCGTGGCCACGCGCTGGCACACGAAGATCACGGGCGCGCTGCTGGAACGAGCCCTTGAGGCCGCGAAGGTGGCGGACCTGGAGGAGGAGCCGACGGTCGTGCGCGTCGCGGGTGCCGTCGAGCTGCCCGTCGCCGCGCAGGCGCTGGCCCGGACGCACGACGCGGTCGTCGCGCTGGGCGTGGTCGTCCGGGGCGGGACGCCGCACTTCGAGTACGTCTGCGACGCGGTCACCGCGGGCCTGACCAGGGTCGCGCTCGACGAGAGCACCCCGGTCGGCAACGGCGTCCTGACCTGCGACACCGAGCAGCAGGCCCTCGACCGGTCCGGTCTGCCCGGTTCCGTCGAGGACAAGGGCTACGAAGCGACCGTCGCCGCTCTGGACGCCGCGCACGCGCTGCGCAACCTGCGCCAGCCGTGGACCGAGCGGGGCTTCGTGTGAGCGTCGAGGCGGATGTGATGACAGAGTCCGAGGTCGTGGTGGTGCGGCCCCGCCGCGCCCTGGTGATGTGCTCGGTGCTGGCGGTGATCCTGCTGGCGACGTTCGTGGTCGTCGCGGTCCTGCTGCGCGGCTCGGACACCGGCGTGATCTTCCAGCCGTCCGACCAGGCGGCGATGATCGGCATCGGGATCCTGCTCGCCGCGGGCACGATGCTGTTCGCGACCGCGCGCGTGAAGGCCGACGCCGACGGCATCGAGGTCCGGAACGTGCTGCTGACCAAGAAGTTCGCGTGGAGCGAGGTGCTCTCGGTGAGCTTCCCGGACGGGGCTTCGT
This sequence comes from Amycolatopsis sp. NPDC089917, assembly GCF_040684635.1. Taxonomy (NCBI): domain Bacteria; kingdom Bacillati; phylum Actinomycetota; class Actinomycetes; order Pseudonocardiales; family Pseudonocardiaceae; genus Amycolatopsis; species Amycolatopsis sp. NPDC089917. The sequence continues at coordinate 11,402 of NZ_JBFBGL010000042.1, forward strand.
GGGCGCGGCTGGAGCTGCCGGACGACGAGTACTACTCGGTCATGGCCGTGCAGGCGGTGGACCGGGACCGCGCGGTGGCCGCGGTGCGGGCGCTGCGGCGGCTGCACAAGGCCGCTTGGGAGTCCTGAGCCGCTTCGGTCTCTTTCGCGTGCTACGAACGGTCCGTTCCTTGCACTCGGGGTGGGGCGTGGCGCTGGTGGTGCACGGGTAACGCGGGCGCTCACGTCCGTTCACGTCGCGAAAGCCACTTTCGCGACGTCTGGCGTCCCGAAAGTGGCTTTCGGGACACAGGAACCGACCTCCGCCACCCTCAGCCGGGCAAGCGCCCGTCACGCCCCTGTGAGGGTGCCGGGATGTCATGAGGGGTCCCCATAGGACAGAACTTGTCCCATGGGGACCCCTCATGACACAACCAGCGCGGCAGCCTAGAGCGAAAGATCCACCACGATCGGCGCGTGATCCGAGGGCCCCTTGCCCTTCCGCGCCTCACGGTCCACATAGGAATCCGTGACCGCATCGGAGACACGGGAGTCGGCGTACACGAGGTCGATCCGCATCCCCTTGTTGTTCGGGAAGTTCCCGGCCCGGTAGTCCCAGTACGTGAACGGGTGGTCGTACTTCAGCGGCCGCGGGAACACGTCGGACAGGCCGAGGTCGCGCAGCGCCGCGAGCGCCTTCCGCTCCGGCTCGGTCACGTGCGTCGACTCGGCGAACACGCCGATGTCCCAGACGTCCGCGTCGGTCGGCGCGATGTTGAAGTCGCCCAGCACGGCGAACGGCAGCCCGCGCGCCTGCTCCTCCCGCACGGTCGCCTCCAGCGCCGAGAGCCAGGCGAGCTTGTAGTCGTAGTGCGGGTTCTCCAGGTCGCGTCCGTTCGGCACGTACACCGACCACAGCCGCACCCCGCCGCAGGTGGCGCCGATGGCCCGCGCGTCGGTCTTGTCCTCGAAGGTGGGCTCGCCGGTCAGCCCGCGCGTCACGTCCTCCAGGCCGACACGGGACAGGATGGCCACGCCGTTCCAGCGCCCGATGCCGTACGCGGCCGTCTCGTAGCCCGCTTCCCGCACGGCGTCGTAGGGGAAGGCGTCGGTGCCGCTCTTGAGTTCCTGCAGGCACAGCACGTCCGGCTGCACCGAGCCGAGCCACTCCAGCACCCTCGGCAGCCGGGGCCCGATCGAGTTCACGTTCCAGGTCGCGATCCGCATGCCCGCGAGCGTCCCACACCCCACCGACACCTTGACGCGAAAGGGCCCCTCCGAGACGGGTCGCGTCTCGGAGGGGCCCCCACCGGGGTGTGAGGTCAGACCCCGGTGGTCGTGCGGATCCAGGAGCGGGCCGAAGCGACGCTGCCGTAGTTGTTGGTGCCGCGGGTGTTCGAGCCGCTCTGGTTCTGGACGGTCGAAGCGACACCGACCTGGACGCCGTTGGAGACCTGGGGGCCGCCCGAGTCGCCCTTCCACGCCGAACCGTTGATGCCGACGCTCTGGATGGCCGGGCCGCCGTAGGCGTCCGACGAGCTACCGCTGACGCGGACGTTGGCCACCTTCAGCGCCGAGGCGGGCGGGCCGGTCGGGGTCTCACGGCCCCAGCCGTAGAGCTGGTTGGTGCTGCCGGTCGACGGGTTCGAGCTGGCCAGCGTGATCGGCGTGACACCGGCGTCGGAGGCCAGGTGCAGCAGCGAGATGTCGGAACCGGCGGGCGAGGACACCTTGCGGTCGACGGCGATCACGCGGCCGCCCTGGAGCTGGTTGCTGCCGACGCGGACGCGCATGCCGCTGCCGTCGGAGTCGAGGCAGTGCTTGGCGGTCAGGACCCAGCGCTGGGCGATGACGCTGCCGGAGCAGTTGAAGCCATCCCAGTCGCGGCCGGGGGTGTTGACGTAGACCTGGGCGCCCCAGCTCACGGTGGGGGCGGTGCCGCCGCCCACGATGTTCGGCTGGACACCGGTCGGGGTGCCCGCGGAGGCGACGGCGCCCGCGGTCATGGTGAGGGCTGCGGCGGCGAGTGTGGCGGCGCCCAGCGTACGAAGACGGCTCACGGTGCAGGAGTCCTTTCGAGCGTCATCTGACGAAGAAACCGAGTGAAGTGGAACTGGGACGGAAAGTAATCACCCGGTTCACCCGATAGGAACCAACGAACGTCGGTTCCGGCCGAATACCCGACTTAGGTCGGTATACGTAGTGAATTACGGACCGAATCGTGGGAACGGCCACTCGAAGGGTTGACCGGAGCCGGTCTAAGGACGGGGGCTCGTAAGACTGTCGGTGGTGCCCCATAGGCTTGACCACGTGGCTGACCCGACCACCTACCGTCCCTCGCCGGGGAGCATCCCGGACGCCCCTGGCGTGTACAAATTTCGTGACGCCACGAAGAGGGTCATCTACGTCGGCAAGGCGAAAAGCCTCCGCAGCAGGCTGAACTCGTACTTCGCCGACATCACCGGCTTGCACCCGCGCACGCGCCAGATGGTGACCACGGCGGCGAGCGTCGAGTGGACCGTGGTGGGCACCGAGGTCGAGGCGCTCCAGCTGGAGTACAACTGGATCAAGGAGTTCGACCCGCGGTTCAACGTCCGCTATCGCGACGACAAGAGCTACCCGATGCTCGCCGTCACGATGCACGAGGAGTTCCCGCGTCTGCACGTCTATCGCGGCGCGCGGAGGAAGGGCGTGCGGTACTTCGGCCCGTACGCGCACGCTTGGGCGATCCGCGAGACGCTCGACCTGTTGCTCCGGGTCTTCCCGGCGCGCACCTGTTCGGCGGGCGTCTTCAAACGGCACGGCCAGATCGGCAGGCCATGCCTGCTCGGCTACATCGGCAAATGTTCCGCGCCGTGCGTCGGCAAGGTCTCCGCCGACGAGCACCGCGCGATCGTCGAGGACTTCTGCGACTTCCTCGCCGGCCGCACCGACGCGCTGATCCGCCGTCTGGAACAGGAAATGGCGGCCGCGTCCGAGGAACTGGAGTTCGAACGCGCCGCCCGCCTGCGTGACGACCTCGGCGCCCTGCGGCGCGCGATGGAGAAGCAGGCGGTCGTGCTCGGCGACGGCACCGACGCGGACGTCGTCGCCTTCGCCCACGACGAACTCGAAGCCGCGGTCCAGGTCTTCCACGTGCGCGGCGGGCGCGTCCGCGGCCAGCGCGGCTGGGTGATCGACAAGGCCGAAGAGATGGACGTCCAGGACCTCGTCGACCATTTCCTCACGCAGTTCTACGGCGAACAGGCCGAACGCGCGGACGATCCCGACAGCGGTCCGCCGGTGCCGCGCGAGGTGCTCGTCCCCGAACTGCCCGCCGACGCGGAAGCGCTCGGCGAATGGCTTTCCGGGCTGCGCGGGTCGAAGGTGAGCCTGCGGGTGCCGCAGCGCGGTGACAAACGCGCGCTCGCGGAGACGGTGACGCGCAACGCCGGCGAGGCGTTCACCCAGCACAAACTGCGCCGCGCCGGCGACCTCACGGCCCGCTCGGCCGCGCTGGCGGAACTCCAGGACTACCTGGCGCTGGAAACCGCGCCGCTGCGCATCGAATGCGTCGACATCAGCCACATCCAGGGCAGCGACGTGGTCGCGTCGCTCGTGGTGTTCGAGGACGGGATCCCGCGCAAGTCCGAGTACCGGCGCTTCGCCTTGCGCGAGGCCGCGGAGGAAGGCGACGTCGCGTCGATCGCCGAGGTCGTCCGCCGCCGTTTTTCCCGGTATCTCAAGGAAAACGCCGAGGGCGTCGAGGTCGATCCGGACCGTCCCGGCATCGACCCGGAGACCGGCAAGCCGCGAAAGTTCGCCTACGCGCCGAACCTGCTGGTCGTCGACGGCGCGGGCCCGCAGGCCACCGCGGCCGCGGACGTGCTCTCGGAGCTCGGCATCACCGATCTGACCGTGGTCGGCCTGGCGAAGCGGCTGGAGGAGGTGTGGCTGCCGGGAGATCCCGATCCGGTGATCCTGCCGCGCACCTCCGACGCGCTGTACCTGCTGCAGCGGCTGCGCGACGAGGCGCACCGCTTCGCCATCCGGTACCACCGGGAGAAGCGGTCCAAGCGGATGCAGGTGTCCGCATTGGACGGTGTGCCGGGACTGGGGCAGGCTCGTCGTACCGCGCTGATCAAGCATTTCGGCTCGGTGAAGAAACTTCGCGAAGCAAGACTCGAAGAGATCGAGGCGGTGCCCGGCTTCGGCAGGCGCACCGCGGAGGCGGTCGTCGCGGCACTCGCAGGGGAGTCCGGGGCGGCGGGGGAGTCCAGTACGTGATCGGGGAAAGGACCGTCGTGAGTGCGCAAGAAGAAGGCCGCGGATCCGGGATGGAGGTCGCGGTCGTTTCCGGGCTGTCCGGCGCGGGCCGCAGTACCGCCGCGAAATGCCTGGAGGACTTGGGCTGGTTCGTGGTGGACAACCTGCCGCCCGAGCTGATCGCCACCATGGTCGAGCTCGGCGCGCAGGCGCGGGGCGCGATCACCAAGGTCGCCGTGGTGATGGACGTGCGCTCGCGCGCGTTCACCGACGACCTGGCGTCCGTCATCAAGGACCTCGACGCCCGCGGCTACAAGCCGCGCGTCCTGTTCCTGGAAGCGACCGACGCGGTGCTGGTGCGCCGCTTCGAGGCCGTGCGCCGCGGGCACCCGATGCAGGGTGACGGCAGGCTCGCCGACGGCATCACCGCCGAGCGCACGCTCCTGGAGCCGCTGCGGGAAGAGGCCGACCTCGTCCTCGACACGTCGTCGCTTTCGGTGCACGATCTGCGTGCCAAGATCGAGGACGCCTTCGGCTCCGAGGCCAGCACGCAGACCCGGGTCACCGTGCTGTCGTTCGGCTACAAGTACGGCCTGCCGATGGACGCCGACCTGGTGATGGACGTCCGGTTCCTGCCGAACCCGTTCTGGATCCCGGAACTGCGCGAGCACACCGGTCTCGAGGGCGAGGTCCGCAACTACGTGCTCAGCCAGGAAGGCGCGGACGAGTTCCTCGACCGCTACCACCAGCTGCTGCGCCTGATCGGCGCGGGCTACAAGCGCGAGGGCAAGCGATACCTGACGCTGGCCGTCGGCTGCACGGGCGGGAAGCACCGCAGCGTCGCCATCTCCGAGGAACTCGCCCAGCGTCTGTCCAATGAGGACGGTATGGCCGTGAAGGTGGTGCACCGCGACCTTGGCCGCGAGTAGCGAGCCGCGAGCGGTGGCACTGGGGGGCGGGCACGGGCTGCACGCCACCCTCACCGCGTTGCGCCGGGTGACCTCGCAGGTCACCGCCGTGGTCACCGTCGCGGACGACGGGGGCTCGTCCGGCAGGCTGCGCCGGGAACTCGGCCTGCTGCCGCCGGGCGACCTGCGGCAGGCCTTCGCCGCGTTCGCCGCCGAGGACGGCGGGACACTGTGGGCGGAGGTGTTCCAGCACCGCTTCGGCGGTGACGGCGCGCTCGCCGGGCACGCGGTCGGGAACCTGTTGCTGGCCGGGTTGTTCGAGGTGCTCGGCGACCCGGTCGCCGCGCTCGACGAGGCGAGCAGGCTGATGGGCATCTCCGGCCGGGTCCTGCCGATGTCACCCGAACCGTTGGAAATCCAGGGTGAGGTCTCCGGACTGGACGCCGAGAACCCCGAGGCGCTGCGGCGCATCCGCGGTCAGGTGGCGGTGGCGACGACACCGGGACAGGTGCACCGGATCAGCCTGCACCCGACCGGGCAGGCCGATCGGCCGCCGCGCGGATGTCCCGAGGCGATCGACGCCGTCCTCGGCGCGGACGTGGTGTTCCTCGGCCCGGGGTCGTGGTTCACCAGCGTGCTGCCGCATCTGCTGGTGCCGGACCTGCACGACGCGTTGATCCGGACGGAGGCGACGAAGGTCGTCATCCTCAACCTGATCCCCCAACCGGGGGAGACGGCGGGATTCTCCCCGGAGAAGCATTTGGACGTACTCTTCGAACACGCCCCGGAATTGCGGGTGGATGCGGTCATCGCGGACCGGGACTCGGTGCCCTCACCAGCCCGGTTGCGGGACGCGGCAGGGGAACTCGGCGCGCGGGCGTTGCTGGGGGCGGTGGCTGACCCGGTCGTGACGGGGCGGCATGATCCTGATGCGCTCGCGGGCTGTATGCGAGACGCTCTCGGTCTCACCGGGGGAGGAGCTGAAGGTATGGAGGGGCAGCGATGGCGATGACCGCCGCCGTGAAGGACGAGCTGAGCCGGCTGGAGATCACCAAGATCGGCCCGCGCCGCGCGGAGGTCGCGTCGATGCTGCGATTCGCGGGCGGGCTGCACATCGTGGCCGGCCGCGTCGTGGTGGAGGCCGAACTCGACACCGGTTCGGTGGCGAGGCGGCTGCGCAAGGAGATCCACGAACTGTACGGGCACCAGTCCGACGTGCACGTCATTTCCTCCAGCGGCTTGCGCAAGGGCACGCGGTACGTCGTCCGGGTGGTCAAGGACGGCGAGGGACTCGCCCGGCAGACCGGCCTGATCGACCAGCGCGGCCGCCCGGTGCGCGGGCTGCCCGCCGCCGTCGTGTCCGGCGGCGTCGCCGACGCGGAGGCAGCCTGGCGTGGCGCTTTCCTGGCGCACGGTTCGCTCACCGAACCCGGCCGCTCGTCGTCGCTCGAAGTCACCTGCCCCGGCCCCGAGGCCGCGCTGGCGCTCGTCGGTGCGGCACGAAGGATGGGCATCCAGGCCAAGTCGCGCGAGGTGCGCGGCGCGGACCGGGTCGTCGTGCGCGACGGTGACGCCATCGGCGCCCTGCTGACCCGCCTCGGCGCGCATACGAGCGTGCTCGCGTGGGAAGAGCGGCGGATGCGCCGCGAGGTGCGCGCCACCGCGAACCGGCTCGCGAACTTCGACGACGCCAACCTGCGGCGTTCGGCCCGCGCGGCCGTCGCGGCGGCGGCCCGGGTCGAGCGGGCGCTGGACATCCTCGGCGAGTCCGCCCCCGAGCACCTGCTCGCCGCGGGCAAGCTGCGCCTGTCGAACCGACAGGCCTCGCTCGAAGAGCTGGGCCAGCTGTCCGACCCGCAGATGACCAAGGACGCCGTCGCCGGCCGGATCCGCCGCCTGCTCGCGATGGCCGACAAGAAGGCGAAGGAACAAGGCATCCCGGACACCGAATCCGCGGTGACCCCGGACATGCTGGAAGAAGACGAGGCCTGACCCCCTTCCGCATTTAGTCCTCTCCATGCGTTTCGTCGCACGCGCAAGGACCGCATCCAGAGGACTAAATGCGTGGGTCAGGCTTCCCGCGGTCGCCAGTGCGCCAGCTGTTCCCGGACCTTCTCGGTCTCCGGATGCCGTTTGCCCCGGACCTCGACCGAGTCTCCCAAGAGCAACGCCCACTCCGAGAGCGCTTCGGTGATCTGACCGGCTTCGGCCCGGACCAGCGCCTGCCCGAATCGGAGATCGAGGACGTCGGGATGCCTGTCGCCCAGGCGTTCCCGAGCTTGGGTCAACAGCTGTTCGTACTCCTGCACTGCCGGAGGAGCACCCTCGGTCAGAGCGCTCCAGAAGGCGATGTTGTGCCGGACGTGCATGACGATCACGTCGTCGCCCAACGCGTTCTTCGCCCGTGGCAACAGTTCCCGGCTCAACCGCAGGGATTCCGCGCCGTCACCGGTCTTGCCGGTCGCGACCGCGAGGAGATGCCGGGCGTGCAGGGTCTCCCGATGGCTCGTCCCCAGCGCGCCGGTCGCGTCCTGGACCAGGGACTCGAAAGCGGCCCTGGAATCCTCCGGGCGGCCCAGTTCGCCGAGCAGATGACCGATGTTGTTGCGGATGCTCAGGACTTCCTCGTCGCCCCCGCCCAACGCGTCGACGGCGATCGGCGACAGAACCTCGAACAGGGCGAGCGCTCCGGCCAGGTCGCCCGCTTTGCCCGTCCAAGTCGCGTGCCGGGCCTCGCAGCGCACCGTGATCGGGTGTGCCGCCCCGAGCTCCCGCTCCGCTCGCCGCGCCCACATCGCCCAGTTCTCCCTGTTCTCAACCGGGATCCCGGACGCCCGCCGCTCCACGGAAGCGAGCGCGTCTTCGTGCAGGCCCGCGATCCAGAAGTATTCGGCTTCGTTCGCGGCGGCGTAGGCCTGTTCGAGCGTCGGGTCCTCGCCGCCCATCGAGGGTGGGACGTCGGCGGTGGCCGCCGCCAGGTGAAGGTGGAAGCCGGCCACCGTGGCGGGCGAAGGATCGGCCCACAGGACGGTTTCGGCCGGCAGTCCCGCTTGTGTCCGGCGGACGGTGTCGCCCAGCACCGCCAGCTCGTCCCGGACCCGCACCGTCCGGTCCGGGCCGCCGCTCGCGGCGCTCGCCTTGGTCAGGATCGAGATCGGGATCGGGCCGCGCGGGGCCGCCGACCGCAGCAGCTCCGGCAGGATCGCGCGAGCCGGGCGAGGCGAGGGGATCGAGCCGGTGTCTTCGTCCCATTCCTCCGCGGGCTCCGGCCACTTCTCCTCTTGGCTCACGCTGATGAAGGTGACCGTCGAGTCGCCGAGCCGGATCACGTCGCGGTGCGTCAGTACGGTGTCGGTCACCCGCTCCCCGTTGACGACGGTGCCGTTGGCCGAGCCGAGGTCGGTCAGCCACGCGCGTTCGCCGTCCCAGCGGATCTTGCAGTGCATCCGGGAAACGCGCGTGTCGGAGACGCGGATGTCGGCTTGGCGGCTGCGGCCGAGGGTGGTGATCCCGAAGGAGAGTTCGTGATTGACCACGGTCTGCCCTGGGGCGTCGACGATCAGCGTCGCGGGCGTGATCGTCGGTGACGTGACCGCACCGGGATCGTGACCGGCCTGGGTGCCGGGCACGTTCGTCCGGGGTCCCTCTTCGTCCCCCATCGGGCGGGGAAAGGGATCCCAGCCCTCCTGCGACGGCCGCGGATAGGCGATGACCGAGGGATCCGGCTTGCGGTCGTCGGGTGCCGGGATCAGCCGCACCACGGTCGCGGACGGCAGGTTCTCCGGGGTCCGCGTCGCCACCACCGTCTTCACCCACGACAGGTCCGGATCGGTGGACAGGCTGCGAAGGAACCCGATCAGACGCGAGGCGACCTCGGGGGCGAGCTCGTCGAGCCCGTCCAGCGCGATCCGCACCGGGTTGTTCGTCCACTGTGGAGAGACGGTCCGAAGTGGACCGAGGATCGCCAGATCGAAAGCGCTTGCGCCGTTTCGTGCGCTGTCGTCGAGGGTGTTCAGGAACGTCTCGCCGGACTCGGCGAACCACGGGATCGTGTGCCGCAGCTGGCGCGCCAGTTCCCGGGCGAGCTGTTCCGCCGTCTGCCCGCGGGTGGCGAACAGGACGGCGTGCAGGAAGTCCGGCGGCACATAGGATCCGGCCACCGAAGGGCGGGCGAGCGCGGCCAGCGTCGCCGATTTCCCGGCACCGGCCGTCCCGCCGATCGTGACCAGGCGGGCCCCGGTGAGCAGATGCCCGACGATCTCCCCGAGTTCCGGTTTCTGCCGGTAGTCCGCGGTCAGCCGCTCGATGTCCGGAGCGGCGGGATTGCCCGCCAGCGGCGAACGACGCCACGTGGGGGAGGAGTTGAGCGCGAGCCACAGGCCCTGATCGGCCCCGACGATCTCGCGGGTGCCGTCGAAGCCGAGGTGGACGGCGGTCTGTGCCGGGCACAACCCGGTGACGACCCGTTTGAGATCCGCGCAGCGGACGTGCTCGCCGAAACTCGTGTGCCCCGAGCGCAGCACGGTGACCAGCGAACGGCTGAAACAGCCGTTCGCGGCGACACGGTCGTCCGACGCGGTGAGCAGGTCGAACCGCCTCCCGGCCGCGCCGACGATCCGCAGCCACCGCTGACCCGCTTGAAGCGCGCCGATCCCCGCGTGGCAGGTGTCGAGCAGGACGACCAGGCCGTCGAGCGTCGAGTAGCGGCCGAGCAGTTCCTTGATCCGCTGGGCGAACAGGAACGATTGCCTGCTGTCCACCGGCAGGCTGGTTTCCTTGGTGAGGAAGTAGAAGTCGTCGTCGGCGTATTCACCGTGCCCGACGAGCGACAGGAACAGCGTCGCCTCGTCCTCCGAAGCGCGTTCGAACGCCTCCACCAGCGCGTCGTCGAGTTCGGTCATCGTCGGGTCGACGAGCAGGCCGCGGCCGTCCGCGAGCGCGGGGACGCAGCCGCCGATGCCGGGATCCAGCAAGGCCGCCGAAACGTCCCGGCCGACCTCGGGGAGGAACGAGAGAAGGTTCAGCGAATCGCATTGCGACGCGACGACCAACGACCTCCGCTCTCCCACGGAGATCACTTTGTCTCATCGGCGGTGCACCGGCAAGCACTTCGGCGATACTGTGCGCCATGGCCCGGATCGTCCTCGTGCACGGCATCGCCCAGGAACAGAAGTCCGCGGACACCCTCGAGGCCGAATGGCTGCCGAGCCTGGCGGGCGGGGTCCGGCTCGCCGGCGATCCCGCGCTGGCCGACGCCCTGTGGCGCGACTCCCGTCCCGGCGACGCGCGGATGGCCTTCTACGGCGACCTTTTCCTCCGTGACGGCCAGCAAGGCGGCGCGGACGAACTCACCGCGGACGAGTGGGAGCTCGCCGAGGCGCTGGCGGCGGAGTGGCTCCGGAACGCGGCCTCCCGGTCGTCCCGCGAGAGCGATCGGGACCGCGCGCGAACCGATCTGGCCCGCCTCGGCGGATCTTCCGACGAGGTCCAAGGCGTCCGCGCGGCCGCCCGTCCGGTGCTGAACGCGCTGGTGCGGCTGCGGCCGTTCGCGAGGCTCGGGGTGGCGTTCGCCGAACGCGTGGTGGTCAAGGCGCTCAGGCAGGTGACGCTGTACCTCACCGACGAGACGATCCGGAAACAGGTGCAGGACCGCGTCTCCGAGCTCATCGGCCCGGAGACCGAAGTGCTCATCGGGCACTCGCTCGGCTCCGTCGTCGCCTACGAAGCCGCTCATCTGCACGGCCGTCCGCTGCCGTTGCTGCTCACCCTGGGGTCGCCGCTGGGCCTGCGGACGGTGGTCTACGAACGGACCCGCCCGCAGCCGCCGTCCGTCCCGCCCGGCGTCGCCCGCTGGGTGAACTTGGCCGACCGGGACGACCTCGTCGCCGCGAAACCGGACCTCGGCCCGCTGTTCCCCGGCGCCGACGGCGTCCTGGACGGCGGCTACACCGTCGACAACGGGGCGAAACCGCACGAGGCGGCGTTCTACCTCGCCAAACGCCGGACCGGCGAGGTCCTCTCCGCCGCGTTGTCCTAGCTCGCGGTGGTGCTCAGCGCCTCGACCTTCGCGGGCTGCCAGCCCGGCGGCCCGAACACGTACCCGAGTCTGTCCCGCCACGACCCGGCGGCGCGGACGTCTCGCAGGATCGAGCCGTACTCGTGGAAGCCGACCTTGAGCAGGTTGTGGGAGTCGACGTTCTTGGTCAGCCCGTAGGTCGGCCGCTTGCCCTCGGGCACGAAGCTGCCGAACATCCGGTCCCAGACGATCAGGATGCCGCCGTAGTTCGCGTCCAGGTACTCCTTGTCGCTGCCGTGATGCACACGATGGTGTGAAGGAGTGTTGAACACGTACTCGAACCAGCGCGGCAGCTTCCGGATCTTCTCGGTGTGCACGAAGAACTGGTAGACGAGGTCGATCGACAGGCCGGTGAGAATCATCCACGGCGGGATGCCGGCGAAGGCGAGGATCGACCAGAACGGCAGCTGGAAGTACGGGGTCCACTTCTGCCGCAGCGCCGTCGAGAAGTTGTAGTGCTCGCTCGAATGGTGCACCTGGTGGCCCGCCCACATGATCCGGACGCGGTGGCTCGCCCGGTGATAGGCGTAGAAGACGATCTCCTGGCCCAGCAGCATCAGGACCCAGGTCCACCAGTCGTGCGGACTGAACTTCACCGGCGCCAGCTCGTAGAGCGCGGCGAACACGAACAGCATCGCGATGCGGAAGACACCGTTGATCACCACCGCCACCGCGCCCATGGACATGCTGGTCCGGGTGTCCTTGACGCTGTAGCCGATGACGTTGTCGTCGTGGCCCAGGACGTGCAGCGCGAGGATCTCGATCGCGACGAACAGAAGGAACACCGGCGTCGCCATCAGCACCGGGTCACTCAGATGGGCAAGAAACTCCGCCACCGCGCCGCACCCTCTTCCAGGACTCGTCATCGCTATCTGACCTTGAGGTAACTTACCCTAGGGTCATTTACCTCAGGGTAAGATATCCGCCGTGACAGAAGCAAGGGCCGTCGGCACGAAGGGGGTGCCCCGCGAAGAGCGGGAAACCCAGATCGTGCGCGCCGGGACGGAGGAATTCGGCAGGAACGGGTACGCCGGGGCGTCGATGGTGGAGATCGCCCGCCGGGTCGGCGTCACGAAACCCTTGCTGTACCAGTACTTCGGTTCGAAGGACGGGCTGTACCTCGCCTGCCTGCACCGGGCGGGGGACAGGCTGACCGAAGGGGTCGCCGAGACGATGGCGGAGGAGGGCGAGCCGCCCGAGCGGATGCCGCTCGCGGTGCTCTCGGCCATCTTCGAGACGTTCGACAACGACCGGTACGCGTGGAAGCTGCTGCGTGACCCGACGGTGCCCTCGACCGGGGAGATCGCCGGGGTCGCGGTCGACTACCGCTACCGGCTCGACGGGTTCGCGCTGGTCGGCGCCGCGCAGCTGATGCGTTCGCGCGGGCTGGACGACGAACGCGACATCGAGGCGATCGCCCAGGTGTGGACCGGGGTGGTCGATTCGCTGATCAGCTGGTGGATCGACCAGCCCGATCAGGACGCCGCGGCGATGACCGAACGCTGCTCGCGGATCATGCGGAACCTGTTCGGCTGGTGAGTGCGGCCGCCGCGGCCTCGCAGTCGGCGAAGGCGAGCGGCGGGCGGCCGTCCAGCGGGAACCAGGCGTACTCGGAGTTCTCCTCCGACAGCACGATTTCCGCGTCCGGCGGGAGTTCGCAGGCGAAGGCGAGCCCGATCGTCTTCAGGCCGGTGTCGCCGTAGACGGACGAATACGATCCGGCGAAGCGCAGGTTCCGGAGTTCGCAACCGATCTCTTCGAGCCCTTCGCGGACGAGATTCTCCTCGACCGTCTCGGCTCCGGCGAGGAAACCGCCGACGGTGTCCCAGCTGCCTTTCCGGGGCTCGTGCGCCCGGCGCAGCAACAGGATCCGGTCGCCGTCGAGGATGAGGCCGACGGTGGTCGGCAGCGGATTGTCGTATTTGGTGAAGCCGCAGGCGGGGCACTCGGCGTGCGTGTCTTCGCCTTCGCCGGCGAGCCTCGTCCGGTCGCCGCAGCGGGGGCAGAACGTCCAGTCCTTCACCGGCTGAAGCCTAGGCGGTTCACCGGAAAACGCCACCCCGCCCGGAAAAACCGGACGGGGTGGCGTCTCTCCAGTTCACACTGGATACGGTCGGGGTGCCCGGCGCCGCTCCGGACACCCCGGCCGTGACTCAGGACGCGGCTTTGGAGTTGCCGCGCAGTTTGACGTTGGCCGTCGAGGCGTTCTTGATCGCCGTCTCGATCTGCGCCATCGTCGAGGACGAGGACAAGCCCGGCACCGTCGCCGTGTTCAGCGCGTAGAGCGTGAACGTGTAGGGATGGCTGGAACCGCCGGGGCAGGGGCCGAAGTACTTCTGCGTGTTCGCCCCGCTGCCCATGGCCTTCTGCTTGGCGCCGTTCTGGTTCGGGACGGTGTAACCCGCTCCGAGTCCTTCGGGCAGCGACGCGGCGGACGCCGGGATGTCCCAGATCGCCCAGTGCAGTTTGTTGCCGTTGTTGGCCACGTCGGCGAAGACGATCGCGTATCCCTTGGCGGCGGTGGTCCCGGCACCCCACGCCAGCGGCGGTGAGGTGTCCTGGCCGGCGGTGCCGTCGCCGGCGCAGCTGTACTTGTCGGGGATGGAGGCGTTGTCGGCGAACGCGGAACTGGCCAGTTTGAACGCTCCCGGCTGGACGCCGCCCGGGAACTTCAGCCGCACCACCACGTTGTCGATCCCGCTCGGCGTCCCGCCGTTCTTGTCCGCGTTGGTCGAGGTGACCCACAGGCCGCCGTCCGGCGTCTTGGTGACCGAGCGGAGCCTGCCCCAGCGGCCGGAGAACAGCGACTGCACCGAGCCGACGCCGTTGCCCGACGCGTTGATCTGGGTGGCGAAGAGCTGTTCGCTCGTGACGGCCGCGACGTAGATCCAGTCGTTGACGATCTCGATCCCGCTCGGCCCGCCGGAACTGGTCGGCCAGGTCTTCTTCGGCGCGACCGTGCCGCCGCAGCTGCCGTCGGTGCCTTCGCACTGCGGCCAGCCGAAGTTGCCGCCCTTCTGGATCAGGTTGAGCTCGTCCAGCTTGCCGTCGCCGAACTCGGAGGACCACAGCTGACCGCGGGAGTCCCACGCCAGGCCCTGCGGGTTGCGGTGCCCGAAGCTCCAGACGTAGCGGGCGTTGCCGCCGGTGGAGAAGAACGGGTTGTCGCCCGGCGCCGAGCCGTCGGGATTGACCCGCAGGATCTTCCCGTTGAGCGAACCCTTGTTCTGCGCGGTGTCCTTGTTCTGCCCGTCGCCGGCGGTGGCGTAGAGCTTGCCGTCCGGACCGAAGCGGAGCCGTCCGCCGTTGTGGTAACGGTTCTTGGCGATCCCGGTGAGCACCGGGGTCGACGTGGACGACAGCTTTCCGTTGTCGTAGGTCATCTTCACGATCCGGTTGTCGCCGGAAGCCGTGTGGTACAGGTAGATCGCGTGATCGGTGGCGTAGTTCGGCGAGATCGCGATGCCGAGCAGGCCGCCCTCGCCGTTGGTGCCGACCGCGCCGGGAACCTTGCCGACCGTGGTCTTCTCGCCCGACGGGGTGATCCGCAGGATCTCGAACCGGTCCCGTTCGGTCGCCAGCGCGCTGCCGTCCGGCAGGAAGTCGACCGACCAGGCGAGGTCGACCTTCGTGATGTCCTTGTCGTACTCGGGGATCCCGCCGCCCGCGGCGCCGCTCGTCTTGGCGGTCACCGCGGTGCTCGCGGCGGAGACGTTGCCGTCGAGGTCCCGGGCCTTCACCGTGAACGTGTACGACGTGTTCGCCGTCAGCCCGGTGATCGTGGCGTCGAGGGACGGTGTCGTCGCGACCTTCGTGGCGCCCTGGTAGACGTCATAGCCGGCGATCGTGCCGCTGTCGTCCGTGGAAGCGTTCCACGCCAGGGAGACGCTGTTCGCGGTCACCGACGTCGAGCGCGGGTTGCCCGGCACGGTCGGCGGTGTGGTGTCCCCGCTGGACGGCGTCGTGAACTGCACGACATTGCTTTGCTGCGAAGGGTTTCCGGCCGCGTCGAAGGCGCCGACCGAGATGTCGTAGGCCGTGTTCGGCTGGAGGTTGTCGACGGTCGCTGTGAGCGTGTTCCCGTCGACGCTCTTGAGGACGTTGCCGCCGCGCATGACGTCGTAGCGGACCACGCCGACGTTGTCGGTCGCGGCCTCCCAGGTGAAGGTGGCGCTACGGGCCTTGACGTCCTTGGCGGCCAGGTTCCTGGGCGGGGTCGGCGCTTCGGCGTCGGACACTCCGCTCGCGGTGAGCTTGTCCGCGTTGGGACCGCCTTCCGCGGTCGTCGCGGTGGTGCGGATCTTGTTGGCCCCGGCCGCCAGCGCGACGTCCTTCGTGACGGTCTTCCAGGTGGTCCACGCGCCGGTGCCGGGGAAGGGCAGCGTCCCGGAGGAAGTGCCGTTGACGCTCAGCGAGACCGGCCTGTCGACCGTGGTTCCGTTGGCGTAGCGGAAAGTCAGGGTCTGGGTTCCGGCCTGCGCGGCGTTCACCGTGTACTCGACATAGCTGCCGACGACGTTGTCGAAGTTCACGAACCCGGTGCCGGAGTAGCCCGTGTGGTTCTTCTCGACGGCGCCTTGGGAGATCGTCGCGGCTTCGGATTCGTAGTCGGTCGGTGCCGCGCCGGCGGGCAAGGCCGGCAGGACGGCGAGGGTCATCGCCGTCGCGGCGGCACACGTGACAAGCGCGCGCCACGGGGGTCGGGGTGCCACTGGAGCCTCCATGCGTGAAGTGGGGGACGGGAGGTGCAACGGCGGACCGGGGCGGGGCCCGGCAGGAGACGTTTTAGTTAGGAAACTTTCCTATCTATGTTTCAGATCACACACCAGCGGGTGCTTCGTGTCAATAGTCGACGAAGACACTCACGGAGTGTGATGCCCGGCGTCGCGCTCACCGGGACGAGGACTAAAGGCGTTCCAGAAGGGGAGGGCGTCAGCCGGCGATGTCGGCCCGCGCGATCACCTTCACGATTTTGGCCCGCACCAAGGACTCCTCGGGTACGGCGTTGCGCTTGCCGTAGGCCTCGGCCTTGTCCTCGCCCATGTACCGGCCACCGAGCCTGGTCGCCCATTCGAGCATCTCGTCGTAGTCGTCGTGCAACACGGCTTCGGCCGTGAACTGCACATACGAGTAAGGCGGCTTCTGGTCGTCGACGGCCAGCGACAGCCGGGGGTCGCGCCGCAGCGCCTTCCCCTTGAGCGTGTCGGTGCCGGTGGTGAAGATCAGCTCGTCCCCGTCGGGCCCCTCGTTCAGCAGGAACCACACCGGCGTCACGATCGCCGCCCCGTTCGCCCGGACCAGGCCGAGCATGCCCGTCCGCGTCCCCTCGCTCGCGAAGGCCCACCATTCGTCCCGGCTCATTTCACGCATGAACCAGACGCTACCGCCGCCCGGAGGGCCGGGCACCCCGGTCACCCGTGCGGGGTGTCGGGGGTGCCGACTAGCCTGGCCTGCTGTGCGAGACGACGAGCTGACCGGGATGGGGCTGGCCGACGAGGGGCTGACCCGCCGCCTCAAGGCGCTGGCCTGCACCGCGCCCTTGCACGACCTCGACTCGCGCAAGGCGAAGCTGGACTGGGCGGACGCCACGATCTACCAGATGGCCGAGATCGCCCTGCACACGATCGACCAGGTCACCGTGTCGATGGACTTCGACACCGGTGCCGACCACGAACAGGTGATCACGCGGCTGCTGCCGTTCGTCGCGCTCCAGGCGCCGGGCCGGACGCCGGACGAGCACGCCAAGGTCGCCCGGTGGGTCCTGGACAACCTGATCAACGTCGGCACCACCGATCGCGGGTTCCGCCGCGTCTACGGCTCGATCGGCCCGGGTGGCGGCTACCAGCGCCGCCAGTTCGACTTCAAGCTGCTCGTCGAGCTGGCCGCGCCTGACGGCGAGGTCTACCTGCGCGCCACCGACGAGGCGATCAACGTGCTCGTCGGCGCGCTGGACACCGACGTCGAATCCGCCCAGATCGCGGCCGAGGTCAAACTGGAGAACCTGATCAACCGCGGCCGCCTCGCCGACGCCAAGCTCGCCGCCGAACAGGCCCGCTACCGGACCGTCCAGTACGGCGAGACCCTGCGCGCCAAACTCGACGCCACCCGGCGTGACGTGCGCGCGGTCGACTGGGAACGCGAGGTCCCGGACCTGCTGGACCAGGCGCTGTCCCATATCGAGTCCCGCTTCCGCGCCGAGAACGCGATCCTCAAGAACATCACCGCGTCGAGGGACGAGACCGAGGACCTCGACCGCAAACGCCGCGCCGCCGAACTCGTCGACATCGTCGGTGACTGCATCCGCCGCCACACGCGGCTCCAGTCGCGCCTCGCCGACGCCGGCGCGGTGTTCCGCGCCGAACAGGACCGCCAGCAGTTCTCCGGGCCGCCGCAGCGCGCGACGATCGACCTGTTCGGCCAGCTCCTGATGCCGACGCTGGGCCTGCCGATCGCCGAGGCCGTCGCGCCCGCCGAGTCGTTCTTCCACGCCGGCGCCGGGATCTCCCCGCCGACGGTGCCGTCGCTGTCCTCGCTGGTGTCGCTCCTGCTGCGGCCGGCGCCGGAACGCGATCAGCTCGTCGGCGAGATCCCGGAACCCGAGCTGATGCCCGCCGACGTCACCGACAGGTTCGGCGACGAGCAGTGGCGCCTCGCCGACGACCTGCTCGATCTGCCGGAGGTACCGCGACGGCTGTCCGGTCTGCTCGAAGAGGCCCGGCGGATCGATCCCGGGCTGCCCGCCCTGGTCGCGTTGCGGGCGGTGCACGCCTACAGTCCCGAGGTCGGCGCGGCGCTCCGGCAGGGGGAGCGCCAGGTGCTGCTGGCCGTCGACGACGGCGTGCTGCTCGAAGACCCCGAGTTCGGCGGAGCGGATCTGCTCCTTTCTTCGGCCCGGGTCGATCGTGAGGATCAGGAAGAGGAGGAGGTCGCGTGACGACGGGGATTTCTACAGGGGACGTCGAATCCGCGGCCCGGCTCGTGTCGTTCGGCATGCGGCCGAAGCAGTTGCCGTCGCGGGACGTCGTCTACGGCGATCTCGTCCGGCGCTACGGCGAGGACAGGGCGTTCAAGCAGCTCACGCACGCGGTCGCGGCGGGACTCGGGCTGATGGTGCTGGAGGTCAACCTCCAGGCCGGCGCCGTGCTGGCGGCGACCGACGAGTCCGTCTTCGAGATCAAGATGGACAGCTACGCGCGGCAGAGCAAGATCCGCGAACGCCGTGAGACCGAGAAGGTCCTGCACGGGCTCGTCCATCTGGCCACCGCCGCGCTCGGCTACCCGCGCCCGGACGACCTCGCCAACGACACCTACATCGGCCGCGTCAGCGTCGAGCAGGTGGACGCGATGGTGCGCGAAGCGTGCCGGATCCTCGACGAGCGCGCGGCCGAGGCGGAGGCGAACAACGACCCGCTGGCCGACGCTCCCGAACTCGAACAGGCTTGGCGCGCCTACGCCCGGCGTCCGGCGGCCGCGGCGACCAAGGACGGCAGGCTGGCGTCGGACACGACACGCGGCATGGTCGCCCGGGCCCTGCGTTTCCTTGCCGATCAAGGCTTTCTCGTCCAGGTCAGCGGGGAACAGGGCGGGACCTACCGCACGACGCCGCGCTATCAGGTGCAGGTGCGCGAACTCGCCGCCGACGCCGCCTTCGACGATCTGCTCGAACTGAACGTGGTCTCGGTGGCCAACGGCGGCGGCACTTTGCGCGCCACCGCGTCGGACACGCTCTAGAGGGGAAGAGATGTACGAGCTTTCGCGGGTTCGCCTGCACTCGGTGGGGCCGGCGGGCGCGCGGTACCAGGACGTCGTGCTGGACTTCAGCGGCGTCGGCGCGGCCATCACCGCGCCCAAGCAGGACGCGCTGTTCAGCGCCGGGATCCACCTGGCGGGGGAGGGGCCGCCGCGACGGCCGTCGCCGGCGAGCGTGCTGTTCCTGGAGAACGGCGGCGGCAAGTCCGTCCTGATCAAGCTGATCTTCTCGGTCATGCTGCCCGGCCGCCGCCAGGTCGTCGGCACGACCAACACCAAGGTGCTGGAGAAGTTCGTCGCCGCGAAGGACGTCTCGCACGTCGTGCTGGAGTGGCTCCAGGTCGAGACCGGGCACCGCGTGATCACCGGCAAGGTGTCGGAATGGCGCGGGCACGTGGTGTCGGCGGACTCGGAGAACCTCGCCGACTCCTGGTACTGCTTCCGTCCCACGCCCTCGCTCGATCTGGACACGCTGCCGCTGACGTCGGACGGCAGGCTGCTGACGATGTCCGGCTTCCACGACCAGCTCGACAAGGTGCACGGCGGCGAGCCGGAGCTGGAGCTGTTCTGGACCCGGCGCCACCACGAGTGGACGTCCCGGCTCGACGGCCTCGGCCTCGACACCGAGCTCTTCCGGTACCAGCGCGCGATGAACGCGGGCGAGGGCGAGGCGGCGGACGCCTTCGCGTTCAGCACCGACGAGGCGTTCGTCGAGTTCCTGCTGCGCGCGGTGCTTTCGGAAGAAGAGCCGAAGGACCTCGCCGAGGTCGTCGCGACCTACGCGCACAACCTCGCTCAGCGCGGGGACCTGTTGTCGGAGCGGGACTTCGTCGCGGGGGCACTCGATCTGCTCACGCCGCTGGCGGAAGAGGAGGGCGTCGCCGCCGCGTCGCGGAAGCTCGCCGACGCGGCCCGCGCCGAGATGCGGACGCTCGCCGGTCAGGTCGCCGCCCGCGACAAGCTGGAGAACGAGCGCCTGAGCGGGCTCGAACAGCACGTCGACGAGGTGAAGTCCGCCGAGAAGCTGGCCGAGGGCGACCACCGTCGCCTCACCGCCGGGGTCACCGAACTCCGCCGCCTGGTCGGGAAACTGCGGCTCGACGAGGCTCAGGAGGGCAAGAAGCGGATCGACGGCGAACTGGCCGAGGCCAAGACCGCCGCCGAGGCCTGGCGTGAATGCGCCACCGTGCTCAACCACCTCAACGCCGCCCGCAAGGCCCGCGATTTCCGGGAACTGGTGGGGAATCGCGAGCAGAAGGCGCAGCCCGCGCTGCAGGCGCGCAACACCGCGGCCGGCGCGCTCGCCAGGGGACTGCTGGCGCTGGCCAAGAACGCCACCGAGCAGGCCGCGAAGGCCGAAGCCCACGTCGGCGCCCTGCGCGCCGAAGCGGAGAAAGCCCAGGCCGAACGGGACGAGTCGGCGAACCTCGCGGCCCAGCGCCGTGCGGAAGCCCGCGGACTGGGCGCGCGGATCGCCGAGATCCGCGAGGAGATCGCGGAAACCGTCCGGTCCGGCGCGCTCAAGGCCGGGTCCGACGTCGCCGAGGCGGCGCGCGCGGCCAGGACCGAGGCCGAGACGACCGCCGCGGAACTCGTCCGCCGTGAGCAGGAACTCGAACGCGTGACGGAGGATCTGCGGTCCGCACAGGCCACCGTCAACGACGCGCACCGGCTCGCGGGGTCCACAAAGGACAGACTGGAACGCGCGGCCGAAGAGCTCGACAGGGCCAATCGGCGCACCGACGCGCTCGCCGTCGAACCCCGGCTGAGCGAACTCCTCGGCGCGGACGACGTCGCGCTGGAGACCGATCTCCCGGTGCTGCTGGAACGCCTGCGCGAGGCGGGTTCGGCCGCGGAGAAGGAACAGACCGCGCTGCGGATGGAGGAGTCCGTCGACGAGCGCGCGCTCAACGCGCTCGGTTCGGGTGGTCTCCTTCCCGCTCCCGAAGAGGTCCAGGCCGCGCTGGACGCGCTGGAAGCCGCCGGGATGAACGCGTGGTCCGGCTGGCGCTACCTGTCCACTTTGGACAAGAAGCGGCGGGCGGCCGTGCTGGCCCGCGCGCCCCAGCTGGTCTCGGGGATCCTGCTCAACGAACCGGAGCAGATCCGGCTCGCCGAGAAGGTCCTGGCGGAGCGGCGTCTGCTGCCCAGCACGATCATCCCGGTCGCCACGACCGAGGCCACCACGACCGACCGCCTGCCGGGCGAGGCGGGCATCGAGTTCCTCGTGCCGCCCAACCCGGCGATGTACGACGAGGAAGCCGCCGACGCCGAGCGCGAGGCGATCGCGCTCCGGCACGCGGAACGGCAGCGCCGCCTCGAAGCGCTGACGACGTCCCTGGCCGACGACGGCGCGATGTCGTGGAAGCTCAAGACCTGGCGCGAGGACTACCCGCCCGGCAGCATCGCGACCCTGGCCGAGCAGCGGCAGAACGCGCGCACCGCGCACGAGACCGCGCGAACCGCGCTGGAACAGGCGGAGAAGGAGTTCCAGCGACTCGGCGAGAAGGCAGCCGGGCTGCGGGAGAGGATCCCCGAACTGCGCACGGTTTCGGCCGAGGCGGGGGATCGGGCGCGCGGCCTGGAAACCCTCGCCACGCGCGCCGCGAAGATCCCGGAGTGGACGGACGACGTCGAGCGCGCGACGGAGACCGCCGAGCGGGCCGAGTCGACGGCGTCCGACGCCGCGGCGAAGGCTTCCCGGCTGCGTGAGCAGGCAGGCGAGGAACAGCGCACCGCGGACGGCCACCGGCGCACGGCGACGACCGCGAAATCGGAACTGGCCGAGGTCCCGGGATCGAGTGACGTCACCGAGGACGACCCCTCGCCCGCCGAACCGGTGGACGCGTTGCGGCGTACTTTCGCGTCGGCTTCCGAGGCGTACGCGAAGGTCGAGGTCGGCAGCGATCTCCGGGCCGAGCTCGATCAGGCCGAGAGCGTCGAGGCGTCCGCGCGGGCGGCCCTCGAAGCGCTGGACGACGCCGTCCGCGAGCGGGCTTCGGCGCTGCTGGAGACGCCGGACGGTTCTGACGCCTCGGCGCGGGCGGCCGCACAGGCGCGGGCGAACCGGGCGGTCGCGGTGCTGGAGGAGGAACGCACCGAGATCGTCGGCCTCGTCGCGACCCGCAAGGCCGAACTGAGCCAGCTCCCGGAGCAGCCGTCGGCCCTCGCCGCGATCTCCTCCGACGCGCGGCCGAAGGACATCGAGCACGGCCTGGCGCTGATCGACGACGCCAGCCTCGAAGTGTCCGCCGCCGCGCGGAAGTGGGAAGAGCTCCAGGAACGCCGTGCCGCCGCCGAAGCGACACTGGAGTCCGCGAAGACGTCCGCGTCCGGATTCGGTCTGCTTGCCGAGTCCATGGCGCATCTTCTGTCCAAAGAGGACGACGAGGCGGCCTTCGACGGCGACGTCGAATCCGCGCGGGCCAGGCATTCTCGGCTCAACACCGCGCTCACCGAGGCGCAGGACGCCGCCGACGCGGGCGACCGCCGGGTGCGGGCCGCGGCCGACCAGCTCGCGCAGTACGCGACGGACAAGCGGTTCGAGAAGCTCAGCACGCCGGTGCGGCAGCAGGTGATCTCGGTCCGCCGCGACCAGCTGCCCGCCCACGCGGCGGAATGGGCCGAGGCGTTGCGGCCGCGGCTGCGCACGCTCACCGACGACCTCGCGCAGATCGACCGGCACCGCGGCGGCATCATCACGCGCCTGCAGGGCATGGTCGACGGCGCGCTGCGCACTCTTCGAGCCGCGCAACGGGTTTCGCGGCTGCCGGACGGACTCGGCGACTGGTCGGGCCAGGAGTTCCTCAGGATCCGCTTCACCGAACTCGAAGAGAACGTGCTCGCCGAGAAACTGGGCGAGGTCGTCGACGAGGCCGCGATCGGGAAGACCTCGGACGGCCGGGACGTCAAGCGGGACGGGCTTTCGCTCGTGCTACGTGGCGTGCAGGCCGCCGCTCCCAAGGGTTTCCGGGTCGACATGCTGAAGCCGGACTCCGTGCTGCGGACCGAACGGCAACGGGTTTCCGAGATCCGGGACGTGTTCTCCGGCGGGCAGCAGCTGACCGCGGCGATCATCCTGTACTGCACCCTGGCGGCGCTGCGGGCGAACAACCGCGGCAAGGCGCGGAACCGGCATTCCGGCGTGCTGTTCCTCGACAACCCGATCGGCCGCGCGTCGGCCGGGTATCTGCTGGAGCTGCAGCGCGCGGTCGCGGAGGCGCTGGGCGTCCAGCTGATCTACACCACCGGCCTGTTCGACGCCGGCGCGCTGAGCGAGTTCCCGCTGATCGTGCGGTTGCGCAACGACGCGGACCTGCGGGCGGGACGCAAGTACCTGTCCGTCGACGCGACGATCCGGAACGCGACCGACGACCTCGGGGAGCCGGACGGCGTCGCGCGGCTCTCGGCGACGCGGCTGTTCACGCGCCCGGCCGAGGAGCCCGAGCAGGAGGAAGAGCCGGCCTGACGGCCGATCCGGTTTCTTGAGAGGAAAGGCGAAGGCGGCTGTGAGGCGTCGGTACAGGTGGTCGTGAGTGGCGTTCCGGGTAACAGCGGACCGTGTCTTCGGTACTTGGGGTCGGGCGGGTTTCGCGTGACCAGACGGACGACACGGGTGACTGGCCGGACGACACGCGGTGGAACTCGGCCGCCACGTGTGTCGTCCGTCTGATCACACGTGCCGTCCACTCAGACACGCGAAAGTACCACCTCGGCCCAGCGTCCTCCGGCAGCGCCCAGCGTCGCGAAAGTGGCTTTCGCGGCGCTCGACACTCACGACCTCGGCCGGTGCGGTCCGCCGCGAAGGGTCACCCGGCCGGGACGGGCCTGAGGCTTTCGCGGCTGGAGGCGCGGTATTGCCCGGGAGCCTCGTGCCGTGACCGCCGGAAAGCCCGGCTGAACGCGAACACCGACGTGTAGCCGACCGAACGGGCGATACTGTCCACTGTCTCGTCGGTGTCGCGGAGCCGGACCGCGGCCAGGTCCATCCGCCACTGGGTCAGGTAGTCGCCGGGGGTCCGGCCGGTCGTTTCGCGGAAACGACGGGTCAGTGTGCTGCGTGAGGTCGCCAGTTCCGCCGCGAGCAGGTCGGTCGTCCACGGCCGCGCCGGATCCTCGTGGATCTTGGCCAGGGCCACGCTGACCAGCGGATCGCCCAGGACGCCGAGCCAGGTTCCCCGCGCCTCGGCCGGTTTCTCGGTCCGCCATACGCGGAGCAGCTGGACCAGCAGGATGTCGACCAGCCGGTTGAGGACGAAATCGGTGGCGATCTGCGGGCTCGCCAGTTCCCGCGACAGCAGCCGGACGGTGTCGTCGAGCCCGTCGCCGCCGCGGTTCGCGCGGATGTGCACCACGTCCGGCAGGGTGGCGAGCACCTGGGTCGACACCGCCGGGTCGTAGTCGTAGGAAGCGCCGAGGACGTGGGTCTGCACTTCCCCGGAGCCGAGGCGCAGCACGCCGCCGCATTTCCGCGCCCGCTCCGCCACCGAGCAGAGCTGGGGAATGACCTGGGCGTCCGGAGCGCTGCGCAGAGTGTGCTCCTGACCGTTCGGCAGCAGGACGACGTCGCCGGGCATGAGCTGGCGCGGTGGGTGGCCGGGCAGGTCCAGCCAGGCCGTCCCGCAGGTGACGGCGTAGAAGGCCGCGCCGGCGATGCGGTGCCAGAGGATGCCCCACGGGCCGGATCCCTCGATCCGGGCCCCGGCGGTGCCCCGGACACCGCCGACGGCGAGTGTTTCGGCCAAGAGGTCCACGAGCTCGATGATAATGCGACAGATGGATATGTCCATGGCTGTTTCAGGCATCGATACGGTCACCCCGTGCGCCATACGATCGGTCCCATGGCAGAAACGATCGATTTCGACTTCGACGAGATCAACCGGAACGTGATCGCCGAGTTCCGCGAGACCGGCGGCAAGGCGGGCGGCATGTTCGAGGGCTACCCGCTGGTCCTCGTCCACCACACCGGCGCGAAGTCCGGCAAGGAGCGGATCGCGCCGCTCGTCCCGCTGCTGGAGGACGACCGGATCTACATCTTCGCCAGCAAGGGCGGCGCCGACGACAACCCGGCGTGGTTCCACAACCTGGTGGCCAACCCGGACACCAAGGTCGAACTCGGCACCGAGACCTTCCCGGTCCGCGCGCGGGTGCTCACCGGCTCCGAGCGCGAGGACGTCTACGCCAGGCAGTCCGCGGTCATGCCGCAGTTCGCCGACTACCAGAGCAAGACCACCCGCGTCATCCCGGTGTTCGAGCTGGAGCGCGTCTGAGGGGGCTGAAGCGGGGCGCTCTGCCGGGGTGCTCGTAAGTGGCGATCCGGGCGTCGCCGAGTGTCGTCCGTCTGATCACCCGTGTCGTCCATTCCGTCACGCGAAAGTACTGGTTCGGTCAGGGTGGTCGTGAGTGGTGAAGAGCGTTCTAACCCTCTTTGCCACTCACGACCCCTTCGCGAAGGCGTACAAGTGCCTAAAACGGGTATTCGGGCGAGAAGGAGCGTCCCTTGTGGACGGTCAAGGTCGCGATCGGCTCCTGAGGCCACTTCAGGCCATGCCGCGAAAGTCCTGCTCGACGGGAGACTCGATCACGCCGTATTCGCCTCGCCTCTCACTGACCCGAATCTCCACTCACGACCCACGAGGCCGACCTGTCACCGCCGCTCGGGACCGGTTCTGTCGGGGGCCGGTGGTAGAACCGAGCGGTGACCCCCAAGATCGACGTCCGGCAGCGCCGCGCGCGCCTCGCCTCGCGTCACCACCTGGCCGTGCCCGCCTCGTCGGTGCACGCCGTGGCGGACGCGGTCGTCGCGCTGCACGCCACGGACCCGGCGACGGTCCATCTCTCGGCGTGGGCGCGGTTCAAACGAGACGGCGTCGAGGACGTCGAGCACGCGCTCTACGACGAGCGCGCGCTGGTGCGGATGCTCGGCATGCGCCGCACGGTCTTCGTGGTCGGCCAGGAGAACGCGGCGCTGATCCAGGCGGCGTGCTCGGCGGACATCGCCAAGAAGCAGCGCCGCCTGCTCGAACAGCATCTCGGCACGCAGGGACACCCGGAGAACGTGCCCGAGCCGGAACGCTGGCTCGCCGAGGTCGAGGACGCGACAGAGCAAGCGTTGAAGGCCCGTGGTTCCGCCACGGCGCAACAGCTTTCCCAGGACGAGCCGCGCCTCAGGCAGCAGCTCGTCATGTCGAAGGGAAAGCCGTACGAGGCGATCGCCAACGTCACCAGCCGGGTCCTGTTCCAGCTCGCGGTCGACGGCCGCATCGTCCGCGGCCGCCCGCGCGGGAGCTGGATCAGCAGCCAGCACTACTGGTCCACGATGGCCGACTGGCTGCCACAGGGCCTCGCCGGATGGGACGCCGACGAGGCAAGGGCCGAACTCGCCCGCCGGTGGCTGTTCGCCTACGGGCCGGCGCCGATCGCGGACCTGCGATGGTGGGCGGGCTGGACGGTCGGGCAGACCAAGAAGGCGCTCGCCGCGGTTCAGCCGATCGAGGTCGACCTCGACGGCGTCCCCGGGGTCGTGCTCGCCGACGATCTGGAACCGGTCGCGGAGCCCGAGCCGTGGGTCGCGCTGCTCCCGTCCCTCGACCCGGCGGCGATGGGATGGATCGAGCGGGATTGGTACCTCGGCCCGCATCGAGCTCCGCTGTTCGACGGCACCGGCAACATCGGGCCCACCGTCTGGGCCGACGGCCGGATCGTCGGCGGCTGGGCGCAGCGTCCCGGCGGCGAAGTCGTCCACCACCTCCTGGAGGACGTCGGCGCGGAGGCCGAACGGGCCGTCGAGGCGGAGGCGAACCACCTGGCCGAGTGGTTCGGAGAGGTGCGAGTCACGCCACGGATGCGGACACCCCTGGAGCGACGGCTAGCACAGTGAAGCTGAGAGTTTTCCCAAGACGTCCTGGTAGCGACGCACTTAATCGATTCTTGACCTGACCCACCGAGTGGTGGAAGTCTCGTCAGGGCAAAGAGGGTCGCCCGAGCACGCACGCTAGGGTTGCGCCCGAGTAAAGGACGTCTTACCGGGGCTATCCCGGACGAGTCTCAAGGGAGTGGCAGCAGTGACGGTTCGCGTAGGTGTCAACGGCTTCGGCCGCATCGGCCGCAACTTCTTCCGGGCCGTGCAGGCCGCCGGTCACGACATCGAGGTTGTCGCGTTCAACGACCTCGGCGACGTCGCCACCATGGCCCACCTGCTGAAGTACGACTCCATCCTCGGCCGCTTCCCGGGCGAGGTCAGCGTCAGCGACGAGGGCATCGTCGTCGACGGCAAGACGATCAAGGCCCTCGCCGAGCGCGACCCGGCCAACCTGCCCTGGGGCGACCTGGGCGTGGACGTCGTCGTCGAGTCGACCGGCTTCTTCACCAACGGCGACGCCGCCAAGGCGCACATCGCCGGCGGCGCCAAGAAGGTCATCATCTCCGCGCCCGCCAAGGGCGAGGACCTGACCGTGGTGCTCGGCGTCAACGACGACAAGTACGACGGCTCGCAGAACATCATCTCGAACGCGTCCTGCACCACCAACTGCCTCGGCCCGCTGGCCAAGGTGCTGAACGACGCGTTCGGCATCGAGCAGGGCCTGATGACCACGATCCACGCGTACACGCAGGACCAGAACCTGCAGGACGCCCCGCACAAGGACCTGCGCCGCGCCCGCGCCGCCGCGCTGTCGATGGTCCCGACCTCGACCGGTGCCGCCAAGGCCATCGGCCTGGTCCTGCCGGAGCTCAACGGCAAGCTCGACGGCTACGCGGTCCGCGTCCCGGTCCCGACCGGCTCGGCCACCGACCTCACCGTCACGCTGACCAAGGCCGCGACCCTCGAAGAGATCAACGCCGCGTACAAGGCCGCCGCCGAGGGCCCCCTGGCCGGCATCCTGCGCTACAGCGACGACCCGATCGTCTCGGCCGACATCGTCACCGACCCGGTGTCCTGCATCTACGACGCGCCGCTGACCAAGGTCATCGGCAACCAGGTCAAGGTCGTCGGCTGGTACGACAACGAGTGGGGCTACTCCAACCGCCTCGCCGACCTCGTCAAGCTCGTCGGCACCAAGCTTTCCTGACCGATGGCGCTGAAGAACCTCGAAGACCTGCTGAGCGGGGACGTTTCGGGCCGGTACGTACTCGTGCGTTCCGACCTGAACGTCCCCCTCGACGGGGAGACCATCACCGACGACGGCCGCGTCCGCGCGGCCCTGCCGACCCTCAAGCGGCTCGCCGAGGCGGGCGCGAAGGTGGTCGTCACGGCGCACCTCGGCCGTCCCCAGGGCGAGCCGGACCCGAAGTTCTCGCTCGCGCCGGTCGCCGCGAAGCTCACCGAGCTGCTCGGCGTCGACGTCCCGCTGGCGGGTGACCTGGTCGGCGAGTCCGCCAAGGCCACCGTCGCGGGCCTGACCGACGGTCAGGTGGCCCTGCTGGAGAACGTGCGTTTCGACGCGCGCGAGACCAGCAAGGTCGAGGCGGAACGCCAGGAACTGGCCGCCGAGCTGGCCGCGCTCGTCCCGGGCGGCGCGTTCGTTTCCGACGGCTTCGGTGTCGTGCACCGCAAACAGGCCTCGGTCTACGAGGTCGCCCGTGCGCTTCCGGCGTACGCGGGCGGCTTGGTGCTGGCCGAGGTCGAGGTCCTGAAGAAACTCACCGAGGACCTCGCCCGGCCGTACGTCGTCGTCCTCGGCGGCGCGAAGGTGTCGGACAAGCTGGGCGTGATCGCCAACCTGCTGACCAAGGTCGACAGGCTGCTCATCGGCGGCGGCATGGCGTACACCTTCCTCAAGGCCCAGGGCCACGAGGTCGGCAACTCGCTGCTGCAGGAGGACCAGCTGGACCAGGTCCGCGGCTTCCTCGCCGAGGCGGAGAAGCGCGGCGTCGAGCTGATCCTGCCGGTGGACGTCCTCGCCGCGACGGGCTTCGCGGCCGACGCGGAGTTCGACGTCGTCGACGCGACGGCCATCCCGGCCGGCCGCATGGGCCTCGACATCGGCCCGAAGTCGCGTGAGCTCTTCGCGGGCAAGCTGGCCGACGCCGCGACCGTGTTCTGGAACGGCCCGATGGGCGTGTTCGAGTTCGAGTCCTTCGCCGGCGGCACCCGTGCCGTGGCCGAAGCGCTGGTCAAGAGCGACGCCTTCACCGTGGTCGGCGGCGGCGACTCCGCCGCGGCCGTGCGGCGACTGGGCCTGCCCGAGGACGGCTTCTCGCACATCTCGACCGGCGGCGGCGCGTCGCTGGAGTACCTGGAGGGCAAGGAACTGCCCGGAGTCGCTGTGCTGGGAGAGAACGACTAGTGGCGCGCAAACCGCTCATCGCCGGCAACTGGAAGATGAATCAGAACCACCTCGAAGCCATCGCGCTGGTTCAGAAGATCGCCTTCGCCCTGCCGGAGAAGTACTACGCGAAGGTCGACGTCGCGGTCCTTCCGCCGTTCACCGACATCCGCAGCGTCCAGACGCTGACCGACGGCGACAAGCTGTCGCTCACCTACGGCGCCCAGGACCTGTCGCCGCACGACTCCGGTGCCTACACCGGTGAGGTGTCGGGCCCGATGCTGGCGAAGCTGGGCTGCAGCTTCGTCACCGTGGGGCACTCGGAACGGCGTGAGTACCACGGCGAGTCCGACGAGCTGGTCAACAAGAAGGTCAAGGCCGCGCTCAAGCACGGCATCACGCCGATCCTGTGCGTGGGGGAGAAGCTCGAGGTCCGCGAGGCCGGCGAGCACATCGCCCACACCACGACCCAGCTGGTGGAGGGCCTGAAGGGGCTCAAGGCCGAGCAGGTCAAGGACGTCGTCGTCGCCTACGAGCCGGTCTGGGCCATCGGGACCGGCAAGGTCGCGACCCCGGCCGACGCCGAGGAGGTGTGCGGCGCCATCCGCGCCACCCTCGCCGAGAAGTACGGCGCCGAGGTCGCGTCCTCGGTCCGCGTGCTCTACGGGGGCTCCGCCAAGTCCAACAACATCAGTGACCTCGTCGCCTGCGAGAACATCGATGGTGCGCTCGTCGGTGGTGCCAGCCTGGATGGTGACGAGTTCACCAAACTCTGCGCACTCGCCGCGGGCGGGCCCCTGCCCTGATCGGGGCACCTACCGGGTAACCTGGGTATCCGGTCCGTCACACAGCAGTGGACGAGTCCAGGAGTACGGTGTGTTCTGGCGGTCATGAGCCGCCGGTGGCACACCGTTTTCCTGCATTCTCCAAGAGCGCAGAGGATGACATGAAGCTGTTCCTGCAAATCCTGTTGATCGCCTCCAGCGTGCTGCTGGTGGTAGCCGTGTTGCTGCACCGCGGCCGTGGCGGCGGTCTGTCTTCGCTGTTCGGTGGCGGTATGCAGTCGAGCCTGTCCGGCTCGAGCGTGGCCGAGAAGAACCTCGACCGGATCACGCTGCTGCTGGGCGCGGTGTGGCTGATCAGCATCATCGGCCTCGGGCTCCTGCTCAAGGTCTGATCGATCCAGGTGTTTCGGCGTGCCTATGGGGGGCGCGCCGCCGATCCCTATAGGTGTGAGGATTCATGGTTGGCGGTAACGCGATTCGGGGCACCCGTGTGGGTGCCGGGCCTTCGGGCGAATCGGAGCGGGGTGAGTCGGCGCCGCGGCGCCGCATCTCCTACTGGTGTGCCAACGGGCACGAGGCGCAGCCCTCGTTCTCGATGGACGCCGAGATTCCCGACGAGTGGGATTGCCCGCGCTGCGGGCTCCCCGGTGGGCAGGACGAGAAGAACCCGCCTGCCGCGCCGCGGACCGAGCCCTACAAGACCCACCTTGCTTACGTGAAGGAACGGCGTTCCGACGCCGATGGCGAGGCCATCCTCGCCGAGGCGCTGGAGCGGTTGCGCCAGCGCCGGGAGATCTAGCCTTCCCTCACCGGTCGAGCGGGTACCGGGCACGCACCCGGAACCCGCCGTCCTCGGTGTCGGCGGTTTCGAAACTCCCGCCCAGCAGTCGAGCGCGTTCGGCCAGCCCGGTCAGCCCGTGCCCTCCCGAGGGCAGGGCCGCACCGGGCGTCCGAGCGCGCTCGTTGCGTATTTCGACCTTGAGCGAACCGTGCTCGCCCTGGATCCGGATGGTCGCGGTGGCGCCCGGCGCGTGCTTGTGCACGTTGGTCAGGCATTCCTGCACGGTCCGGTAGGCCGCCGCCGAGACTTGGCTGGGCAGCAGGTCGGGGATCCGCTCGACGGTCAGGTGCACCGGGACGTCCGAGCCCCGGATCAGCCGGTCGAGTTCGTTGATCCCCGGCCGGGGCCCGTCTTCTTCGGAGCTCGAGCGGAGCACGCTCACGAGTGAGCGCAGTTCTTCGAGGGTCTTGGTGCTCAGCTTCCGGATGACCTGCGCGGTTTCGAGCGATCGGGCGTCCGAGGTCTGCGCCTGCAGCGCGCCGGCCTGCATCGCGATCAGCGTGATCTGGTGTGAGACGACGTCGTGCATCTCCCGCGCGAGGCGGGCGCGCTCTTCCGCGCGGACGGCGTCGGCGTGGAAACGGCGTTCGCGGTCACGGCTGGCGGCGAGTTCGGCGAGTTTCTGCGAGACCTCGGTCCGCGCTCCGATGAGCAGGCCGATGGCCACCGGCATCCCCGCGACGATGACGCCGTAGATCCCGTCCAGGACGTGTTCGCGCCAGCTGAGCTCGACGAAGTCCGCCAGCGGCCACTGGACGAACCGGCAGGTGAAAACGAGCGCGAACCCGGTCCAGGTCTGCCAGTGCATCTGCTTGCGGGTGGCGAGGAAGCCGAGCGCGATCATCGCGGCCAGCTGTGACCACCCCGCCAGGAAGCCCGGGACGGTGACGATCACCGCGAGGAACGGCAGCTTGCGGCGGAAGGCGAGGCCGAGGCACGCGGCGCCGGACAGGTAGATGGAGTACGGCTGGGCCTTCTCGGGGATGACCAGCCAGACGTCGAGTGCCGCCAGGAAGATCGCGAGCGTGTCGATGCCCAGCGCGACCAGCGCCGGACGTTTGATCTTGGCGAACGACATGACCCCGGCGGCACGGCGCATCCGGTCGGCGGCCTCCGCTCCGGAGCCGCCCACCGAGATACCTGGCATCGAGAGACCCTCTGTGCTCATCGCTGGCGACCTCACTCGTCTTGTGGACTTGAATGGTGAGACGTGTTCTTCGCCCGATCGGGACGCGCAGGAACGAACAAATGTGCGGATGCTAACGGGTGGATGTAGCAGGACGGTAAGTTTCCCCCAGTCGGGCTAGCGACTGTCTCGTCACTGTCCGTTCTGCGGACAAGTGCATGAACGTTCGGTCGGTCGGATCCACACCGGACCACTCGGGCTCGGTGGTCCGCTGATCACTTCGACGGGCGAGTGGTCCGGTTCTGACGACGAACCGGCGCGAGTTGATCTATGTCACTTTTCGCGTTCGGACGGTGACTGGGGCCGGGGACTGGAGCTCGGGTTCCCTCAGCGTAGGGAAGAAGCGGCCCCCTGGACGTCCGCCATGGGGGTGTCACGAACCCGCCGAATGCGCGTGAAGGCCCCCTTCCTTCGGCTCAACCGAGGAAGGGGGCCTAAGCGTCTTTGGCCGGGTACCAGGTCCGTGAAGGCCTCCTTAGCGGACTCGCATTTGCTTACCCGCCGGGGTGGCTTGGTGTGTCTCGGCGCCGGGGTGGGGCTTGTTCTGGAGGCCGTGTGGTTGGCGGGGGACGTTGAGTGTCCCGATTCCTTCACCGTCGATCCCAGCGCACGCGGACGCCTCCCGTGCAGGTCAGGCCAAGTCCGTGAAGGCCTCCTTGAGGGACCCAGGGTCCCTCAAGGAGGCCTTCACGGACCGGTGTTCGGAGTCGGAGTCGGAGTTCCGGAAGCGTTGCGAAAGCCACTTTCGCAACGTTCAACGTTGCGAAAGTGGCTTTCGCGGCACCCGAGGTCGGCGGGCGGTGACCGGACACGCCACCTGTGCCTTACCCCTTACAACCGAGGGAAGGGCCTTCACGTGTCACAAGGTCAGGCTGTCGGGGTCTGATAGACCTTCGTGAGTTTCGAAGCGGAACCCCGGTCCAGCAGCCAGAGCGTGCGACGGCTGCCGCGGGCTCCGGCCACCGGGATCTGGACCTCGCCCGCACCGGAAAGCGCCTGCGAGACGGCGTCCGCCTTCGCGTCGCCACCGGTGACCAGCCAGATGTCCTGCGCGCGACGGATCGCGGGCAGGGTCAGCGAGACGCGGGTCGGCGGCGGCTTCGGGCAGTCGCGCACCGCGACGACCGAGCGGTCCTTCTCGAACACCGCCGGGCTCTCGGGGAAGATCGAGGCGGTGTGCCCCTCCCCGCCGAGACCGAGCAGCATGATGTCGAACGCCGCGTCGTTGGCCGCCAGGACCTCCGCGTAGGCCGCGGCCGCCGCGTCGACGTCGTCGCCGAACTCGCCGTCCGAGGATGCCATGGCGTGCACCCGCTTCGGGTCGAGCGGGACGTGGTCGAGCAGCGCCTCGCGGGCCTGCTTCTCGTTGCGCTCGTCCGAGTCCGCCGGGACGAACCGCTCGTCGCCCCAGTAGACGTCGAGACGCGACCAGTCGATGGCGTCCCGGGCGCTGGAGTCGCGCAGTTCCGCGAGGATGGCGATCCCGGTGCCGCCGCCGGTGAGCACCACCGAAGCGGAACCCTTGGCGGCCTGGACGTCCACGATCCGGGTGACCAGCCTGGCCGCCGCGGCGGCGGCCAGGAGGTCCGGGTTCTCGTAGACGACTACCTCGGTCTTGCTCATGAGGCGCTCTTCGCGGTCTTGGCGGGCGCCGCCTTCTTCGCGGCGGGCGCCTTCTTGGCCGCCGGAGCCGCCTTCTTCGCCGGGGTCGCCTTGGCCGCGGTGCCCGACGAGATCTTGCCGAGCCCGTTCAGCGAAGCCTCGTAGATCTCGTCCGGGTCGAGCCGCCGCAGCTCCTCGATCAGGCAGTCCTTGTTGTCCCGCCGCTGCAGGGCGATCCGGCGCGTCGGCTGGCCCGGCTGGGTCAGCGTGCCGACCCGCCCGTCCGGCCGGTGCAATTCCACCGGGCCGGAACGCCGGTCCAGCGTCACCGAGATGATGCCCGCGGCGCCGGTGCTCTTGACCCGCTTCACCGGCACCTTGAGGTACTCGGCCAGCCAGCCGGCGAGCAGTTCGGTCGACGGCGAGTCGGCCTCACCGGTCACGGTCGCGCCGGTGACCTTCTCGTGCGGCGGAAGGTCCAGAGCGGACACGAGCTGCGCGCGCCAGCTGGTCAGCCGGGTCCACGCCAGATCGGTGTCACCCTCTACATAGGACTTCGCCCGCGTGGTGAGTGCCCTTATGGGCGCCTTTTCCGCCGCCGAGTCGGTGATCCGGCGCTGCGCCAGCTCACCGAGCGGGTCCTTGGCCGGGGCCTTCGGGCCGGTGCCCGGCCACCAGGTGACGATCGGCGCGTCCGGCAGCAGCAGCGGCACGACCGCGCTCTGGCCCTGCGCGGCCAGCGGACCGTAGAGCCGCAGGACGATGACCTCGCTCGCGCCGGCGTCGCCGCCGACCCGGATCTGGCCGTCGATCCGCGGCGCGGCGGTCCGCGCGCCCTTGGCCACCACGATCACCCGCGACGGGTGTTCGCGGCTGGCCTCGTTGGCGGCCTCGATCGCCTCTTCGAGGCGGTCGTCGTCGTCCGCCACGATGACCAGCGTCAGCACGCGGCCGAGCGCGACCTGTCCGCCCTGTTCGCGGATCTCGACGAGTTTCTTGTTCAGCTGCGACGTCGTGGTCGACGGCAGGTCGATGATCACGGACGCCTCCAGTTCCGGCCGGTACGTTCCAGCATCTCATCGGCGGACGGCGGTCCCCACGAACCGGGCGGGTACGCCTCGGGCGCGCCCTTCTTCGCCCAGTGGTCGAGGATCGGGTCCAGGATCTCCCAGGACAGTTCGACCTCTTCGTTCACCGGGAACAGCGACGGCTCGCCGAGCAGCACGTCCAGGATGAGCCGCTCGTAGGCCTCCGGCGACGACTCGGTGAACGCGTGGCCGTAGCCGAAGTCCATCGTGACGTCGCGGACCTCCATCGTGGTCCCCGGCACCTTCGACCCGAACCGCAGCGTGATGCCCTCGTCGGGCTGCACCCGGATCACCAGCGCGTTCTGGCCCAGTTCCTCGGTCGAGGTCGAGTCGAACGGCAGATGCGGCGCCCGCTTGAACACCACGGCGATCTCGGTGACCCGGCGGCCCAGCCGCTTGCCGGTGCGCAGGTAGAACGGCACGCCCGCCCAGCGGCGGTTCTGCACCTCCAGCGTCACCGCGGCGTAGGTCTCGGTCGTCGAGTCCTTCGCGAAGCCGCCTTCCTGCAGCAGGCCCGGCACCTTCATGCCGCCCTGCCAGCCGCCCGCGTACTGGCCGCGCGCGGTGGTCTCGTCGAGAGGGCCCAGGGGCTTCGTCGCCGAGAGCACCTTGACCTTCTCCGCGCGGAGAGCGCGCGGAGCGAACGAGACCGGCTCCTCCATCGCGGTCAGCGCGAGGAGCTGCAGCAGGTGGTTCTGGATGACGTCGCGGGCGGCGCCGATGCCGTCGTAGTACCCCGCGCGGCCGCCGAGACCGATGTCCTCGGCCATGGTGATCTGCACGTGGTCGACGTAGTTGGCGTTCCAGATCGGCTCGAACAGCTGGTTCGCGAACCGCAGCGCCAGCAGGTTCTGCACCGTCTCCTTGCCGAGGTAGTGGTCGATGCGGAACACCGACTCCTCGGGGAAGACGTCGTTCACGATCTCGTTGAGCTCCTTGGCGCTCTTGAGGTCGCGGCCGAACGGCTTCTCGATGACGACGCGGCGCCAGGTCTCCTCGCTCGCGTCGGCGAGGCCGGAGCGGGCGAGCTGCTTGGTCACCACCGGGAACGCGCTCGGCGGGATCGACAGGTAGAACGCGGTGTTGCCACCGGTCCCGCGCTCGGCGTCGAGGTCCTTGACCGTTTGCGCGAGCCTGTCGAAGGCGTCGTCGTCGTCGAAGGTGCCCTGGACGAACCGGATGCCTTCGGCGAGCCGGTTCCACACCGACTCCTTGAACGGCGTCCGCGCGTGCTCCTTGACCGAGTCGTGCACGAGCTCGCCGAAGTCCTGGTGCTCCCAGTCCCGCCGGGCGAACCCGACCAGGGAGAACCCGGCGGGCAGCAGCCCGCGGTGGGCGAGGTCGTAGATCGCCGGCATCAGCTTCTTGCGGGCGAGGTCACCGGTCACCCCGAAGATCACCAGGCTGGACGGCCCAGCGATCCGCGGCAGCCGCTTGTCGCGCGGGTCGCGCAGCGGGTTGTTCCAGGCTCGGGTCACTCGCCTGCCTCCTGTACCGCGCGGACCAGCTCGGCCAGGCCGGCGGCCCGGTCGGCGAGGTGCAGGCGCAGCACCGGACGGCCGTGCTCGGCGAGCACCTGGCCGTCGCCGAGCGCCTGCGCGTGCTGGAGCACGCCGAGGGTGTACGGCCGGTCCGGGACGTCGAGATCCTGCTCGACGGCGCCGGTGATCTGCAGGAAGACACCGTTCTGGTGCCCGCCCTTGTGGTACTGCCCGGTCGAGTGCAGGAACCGCGGCCCCCACCCGAAGGTGGTCTGGCGGCCGGTCCGCTTGGCGATCTCGCCGCGCAGGAGCGACGTCGACGCGTCGTCGAGACGGTCGAGGTACGCCTGTACCGCGATGTAGCCGGTTTCCGGGGCGGAGTCGAAGAAAGCCCGCAGAATGTCCGCGAGCTTCCCTTCGGTGACAACGCCATCCGAGCCGAACACCTCGACCGCGCCGTCCACAGTGGACGGCGCTTCGCCGCCCTTGAGCTTGTCCGGGTTGTCGAGCAGCGAACGCGCGGCCTTCTTGGCGGCCTCGACGTCGGGCTGGTCGAACGGGTTGATCCCGAGCAGCCGTCCGGCGAACGCGGTCGCGAACTCCCACAGCAGGAACTGCGCGCCGAGCGAGCCGGTCACGGAGATCTTCGCGGCGCCTTGCGCCTGGCCGACGGCCACCGGGGTGGCGTCGTCCTTGGCGTCGGCGAAACCGGGGGAGTCCGGGCCTTCGACGGCGACCGGAAGGAGACCGGTGCCCTGCTTGCCGGTGGACTCGGCGATCAGCTGTTCCGCCCAGTCGGCGAAGCCCTTGATGCCCGAACCAGTGTCCGCGATGACGACCTTCTCGGCGCCCTTTTCGTGCGCCGCCGCCCATGCCGCCGCGAGCTTGACCGCAGGGTTGTCCACGGTGTCGGCAGCGAGGGAGTCGGCCACCGAAGCGGCCTGGTCGAGCAGCCGGGCGACGTCCGCGCCGGCGAGCCCGGCCGGGACGAGCCCGAACGCGGTCAGCGCCGAGTAGCGGCCGCCGACGTTCGGGTCGGCGAGGAAGACCTTGCGGTAACCCTCCTTTTCGGACAGTTCCGCGAACGGCGAACCCGGGTCGGTGACGACCACGATCCGCCGCGCCGCGTCGATGCCCGCGTCGGCGAAGGCCTTCGCGAAGATCCGGCGGTGGCTGTCGGTCTCGACGGTGCCGCCGGACTTCGACGACACGACGATGACCGTGCGCTCCAGGTCACCGGCGAGCGCGTCGGCGACCTGCCCCGGGTCGGTGGTGTCGAGGACCGTCAGCGGGACGCCGTCGGTCGCGGTGATGACCTCGGGGGCCAGCGACGAACCGCCCATGCCCGCGAGGACGACACGGTCGACGCCCTCGGAACGCAGGTCGGTCCGCAGTGCCTCGATCTCGCCGATCAACGGCCGCGAGGACTTGTGCAGCGTCGTCCACGACAGACGGAT
Organism: Amycolatopsis sp. NPDC089917; assembly: GCF_040684635.1. Lineage (NCBI taxonomy): Bacteria > Bacillati > Actinomycetota > Actinomycetes > Pseudonocardiales > Pseudonocardiaceae > Amycolatopsis > Amycolatopsis sp. NPDC089917. Next base: position 49,063 of record NZ_JBFBGL010000042.1, read on the forward strand.
CGACGCTTCGGACTCGGCTTCGGGACCCCACAGTGTGGCGTCCTGGGACGCCAGTTTCGATGCGACCTGGTCGGCGATGAGCCGCTCCGCGAACGGAGCGGCTTCGCCGGCCAGGGCGGCGTCGACGATTTCGACGCCGGTCGTTTCCCCTGCCATGGTCCAGATCAGTCCTTTGCCTTTTCCAGCTGTCCGGTGACGGTCTCGAGAAGCTCGGTCCACGACTTCTCGAACTTCTCCACGCCCTCGTTCTCGAGGGTCAGGAACACGTCGGTGATGTCGATGCCCACGGCGCTCAGCTTGTCGAAGACGGCCTGCGCGTCGGCGCCCTTGCCGGTCACCGTGTCGCCGGTGACGTCGGCGTGGTCCGCCGCGGCGTCGAGGGTCTTCTCCGGCATCGTGTTGACCGTGTCCTTGACGACGAGCTGGTCCACGTAGCGGGTGTCGGAGTACTCAGGGTCCTTCACGCCGGTGGAGGCCCACAGCGGGCGCTGCGCGTTCGCGCCCGCCTCGGCGAGAGCCTTCCAGCGGTCCGAAGCGAAGAGCTCCTCGAACGCCGCGTACGCGAGGCGCGCGTTCGCGATCGCGGCCTCACCGCGCAGCGCGGTGGCGGCGTCGGTGCCGATGGCGCCGAGCCGCTTGTCGATCTCGGTGTCCACACGCGACACGAAGAACGACGCGACCGAGTGGATGCCCTTGAGGTCGTGGCCGTTGGCCTTCGCCTGCTCCAGCCCGGCGAAGTAGGCCTCGATCACCGCCTTGTACCGCTCGACCGAGAAGATCAGCGTGACGTTGACGCTGATGCCCTCGGCCAGGGTCTTGGTGATCGCCGGGATGCCTTCTTCGGTGGCCGGGATCTTGATCAGCACGTTCGGCCGGTCCACGGTCTTCCACAGGTCCTGCGCCTCGGCGACCGTCTTGTCGGTGTCCTTGGCCAGCCGCGGGTCCACCTCGATGGACACCCGGCCGTCGACCCCGTTCGTGGCGGTGTAGACGTCGCGGAACAGGTCCGCGGCGTTGCGCACGTCGGTGGTGGTCAGCTCGCGGATGGTGGCCTCGACGTCGGCGCCGCGGGCGGCGAGCTCGCGGGTCTGCTCGTCGTACGCCTCGCCCTTCGACATCGCGTTGGCGAAGATCGTCGGGTTGGTCGTCACGCCCACGACGTGCTTGTCGCGGATCAGGCCGGCGAGGTTGCCGGTGTTCAGGCGCTCACGGGACAGGTCGTCGAGCCAGATCGACACCCCGGCTTCCGACAGCTGCGCGAGCTTGTCGTTGCTCATGCTTTCGTTCCCCTTCAGTTCTTGGTGTTGGAGATCGAGCGACGGGCGGCCTCGACGACTGCCTCCGCGGTGAAACCGAACTCACGGAACAGTGTGGCGGCGTCGGCCGACGCACCGAAGTGCTCGATCGAAACGTTCACCCCGGCGTCACCCGTGAAGCGGTGCCACGACTGGGCGATACCGGCTTCGACGGAGACGCGTGCCTTGACCGACGGCGGGATGACCGAGTCCTTGTAGGACTGGTCCTGCGCGTCGAACCACTCGACACACGGCATCGAGACGACGCTCGCCGCGATGCCGTCGGCTTCGAGGGTCTTGCGGGCCTCGACGGCCAGCTGGACCTCGGAGCCGGTCGCGATCAGCACGACCTGGGGCTTACCGTCGGACGCCTCCGCGAGGACGTAACCGCCCCGCTTGACGCCTTCGGCGCTGGTGCCCTCCAGGACCGGCACGTTCTGCCTGGTCAGCGCGAGGCCCGACGGGTGGTGGACGTCCTCCAGGACGGCCTTCCACGCGTACGCGGTCTCGTTGGCGTCCGCCGGGCGGACGACGTTGAGGCCGGGGATCGCGCGCAGCGAGGAGAGCTGCTCGATCGGCTGGTGGGTGGGGCCGTCCTCGCCCAGGCCGATCGAGTCGTGCGTCCAGACGTAGGTGACCGGCGCCTTCATCAGCGCGGCCAGCCGCACGGGCGGGCGCATGTAGTCGGAGAAGATCAGGAACGTGGCGCCGTAGGGGCGGGTGCCGCCGTGCAGCGCGATGCCGTTGAGGATCGAGCCCATCGCGTGCTCGCGGATGCCGAAGTGCAGCGTCCGGCCGTACGGGCTGGTCTTCCACATGTCGGTGGAAGCCTTCTCCGGGCCGAACGAGTCGGCCCCCTTCATGGTGGTGTTGTTGCTCTCCGCGAGGTCCGCGGAACCGCCCCACAGCTCGGGCAGCGGGTCGGCGAGCGCGTTGAGCACCTCACCGGAGGCCTTGCGGGTCGCGACGCCCTTGGCGTCCGGCTCCCACTTCGGCAGGTTGTCCGCGAAGCCCTCGGGCAGCGAGCGGGTGGACATCCGGTCCGCGATCTTCTTGCGCTCCGGGTTGGCGGTGCCCCACGCCTCGAACTTCTCCTGCCACTCGGCGCGGGCGGTCTTGCCGCGGTCGACGGCGGCGCGGGTGTGCGCGATGACCTCGTCGTCGACCTGGAAGTCCCGGTCCTTGTCGAAACCGAGGTATTCCTTGACGGCGGCGACCTCTTCGGCGCCCAGCGCGGCGCCGTGGGCCTTGCCGGTGCCCATCTTCTTCGGCGCCGGGTACCCGATGACGGTCTTCAGCGCGATGAACGACGGGCGCTCGGTCTCGGCCTTCGCGGCCTTGATGGCCTCTTCGATCGCGACGACGTCCTCGCCACCCTCGACGACCTGGGTGTGCCACCCGTAGGCCTCGTAGCGCTTCACGACGTCCTCGGACAGCGCGATCTTGGTGTCGTCCTCGATCGAGATCTCGTTGTCGTCCCAGAAGACGATGAGGTTGCCCAGCTCCTGGCGGCCGGCGATCGAGGAGGCCTCGGCGGTGACGCCCTCTTCGATGTCACCGTCGGAGGCGATGACGTAGACGTGGTGGTCGAAGATGCTCTCGCCCTGCGGAGCGTCCGGGTCCAGCAGACCGCGCTCGCGACGGGCCGCCATCGCCATGCCGACCGCGTTGGCCAGGCCCTGGCCGAGCGGCCCGGTGGTGGTCTCGACGCCCTTGGTGTGGCGGTACTCCGGGTGGCCCGGGGTCTTCGAGTCCCACTTGCGGAGCTGCTTCAGGTCTTCCAGCTCCAGGCCGAAGCCGGCGAGGTACAGCTGGATGTAGAGGGTGAGGCTCGAGTGACCGGCGGAGAGGACGAAGCGGTCGCGGGCGGGCCACTCGGGGTCCGCCGGGTCATGACGCAGCGTCCGCTGGAACAGCGTGTAGGCGAGCGGCGCCAGGCTCATCGCGGTGCCGGGGTGACCGCTGCCGCAGTTCTCGACCGCGTCCGCGGCGAGCACCCGCACGGTGTCGACGGCCCGCGTGTCGAGGTCGGTCCAGTCGGCGGGCGTGTTGCGCCGGAGGAGTGGGTTCTTCTCGCTGGTAGAGGCGGTTTCGGACACTGAACTCGAACTCCCCGTCATCAGGTTGTGGCTTCTCTTCCCTCGTGGGTAACCCACGTGTACCGCTACTAATCTCAATCGATCCGGAAGGGACGATATTCCTGCTCCGGGCCGTTCGCAGAGGCACGCCGCGACCTACCGCGGCCAGCCTAATGGTTCGGCCGGTCGAGGACCCGCGATCACCCTCTGGAAACAGCACGTCTAACATCGGGGAAGGGTTCAGAACACTAGGGATCCGGGGCCGCCACATCACCCGGAAGCCTGGTGGGCCCCGCCCCGAAAACTGACGCAGGGAGTGAAATGTCGTTGGTGAACGCTGCGCACGGACGCAGTGACAGCACCAGCGCCGTACATCCGACCGGTGAACGACCGCACGGTGGCCGGCGAACAATCCGCCAGGTCGTCGGCGCGTACGCCGCCCTCGCGAAGCCCAGGGTGATCGAGCTCCTCCTCGTCACCACGATTCCCGCGATGTTCCTGGCGGGACGGGAGATCCCGTCGCCGTGGCTGGTGCTCGCGACGCTCGTGGGCGGCACCATGGCCGCTGGTAGCGCCAACGCCTTGAACTGCGTCATCGACGCGGACATCGACAAGGTGATGAACCGCACCAAACGGCGTCCGCTGGTGAAGGAGTCGGTGCCCCGGCGCGGCGCTCTGATCTTCGGTTTGACGCTCGGGGTCCTGTCGTTCGCCGTGCTCTATTTCACGGTGAACCTGCTCTCGGCGATCCTCGCGATCGCGACGATCCTGTTCTACATCTTCGTCTACACGCTCGTGCTGAAGCGGCGTACGTCACAGAACGTGGTCTGGGGCGGCGCGGCGGGCTGCATGCCGGTCGTCATCGGCTGGGCCGCCGTCACCGGCACCGTCGAATGGCCCGCGTTCGTGATGTTCGGCGTCATCTTCTTCTGGACCCCGCCGCACACCTGGGCGCTGGGCATGAAGTACCGCGACGACTACGAGCGCGCCGGCGTGCCGATGCTGCCGGTGGTCGCCACCCCGCAGCACGTGGCGCGGCAGATCGTCATCTACTCGTGGGTGATGGTCGCGTGGACGCTGCTGCTGGTCCCGGTGACGAGCTGGATCTACACGACGTTCGCGATCCTGGCGGGCGGCTGGTTCCTCTTTTACGCGCACAGCCTGAACGCGGCGGTGCGGCGCGGCGAGGAGACCAAGCCGATGTCGCTGTTCCACCGGTCGAACACGTACCTGATGATCGTGTTCGTCGCGCTGGCCGTGGACTCGGCCATCGGGCTCCCCGCCATCGGCCTGCCTTTCTAGCTTTGTAGCGCGTGAAGGCCCCCTTCCCTCGGCCTTGGTTCTGAGTGACCAGCCGAGGGAAGGGGGCCTTCACGCGTGTCGGGTGGTAGCGCGAGGATCCGCTTGGCTGAGCTGGCTCTAGGTGGAGCATGTCGCGAAAGCCACTTTCGGGACATCAGACGTCGCGAAAGTGGCTTTCGCGACACTGCCGCCGGGTGGTGGCGGAGAGGCGGCCTCGGCACCCGGTGCCTTCCTCCTGGTCCGGGTGAGACAGCGGGAATGAGATGATGACCGGCGCCGTTGTACCTTCTTCGGCCCCTGTCCCACCTCCGAAAGCAGGCTGCTTTTGTCCGTGTCCCCGGACCGGGAACTCGACGCGCTCGAGCGGGATGTCGCGCTCGAGCAGGAGTACGTCACCACCCTCTACCGCAAGCTCGACGCCGAACGCGTCGACGCGCAGCGCAGGCTCGACCAGACGCTGCGCCAGACCGGCGGCACCCCGCAGGCGCGCACCGAACGCGATGTCGCCACGACGCTGTACACCGACCGGCTGTCCCAGCTGAGCTCCGTCGAGCAGGGCCTGTGCTTCGGCCGCCTCGACTTCCTGCCCGGCCACGCCGAGGAGACCACCTACATCGGGCGGCTCGGGCTGTTCGACGAGGACGACGACTACCGCCCGCTGCTCGTCGACTGGCGTGCGCCGGTCGCGCGGCCGTTCTACCTCGCCACCGCCGCTTCACCCGAAGGTGTCCGGCGGCGCCGGCACATCCGGTCGCTGAGCCGGAAGGTCGTCGGCGTCGACGACGAGATCCTCGACCTCTCCGCCGCCGACCAGGGGCAGGACCTCGGTCTCGCGGGGGAGGCGGCGCTGCTGGCCGCGCTCGAACGCCGTCGCACGGGTGAGATGAGCGACATCGTCGCCACCATCCAGGCCGAGCAGGACCGCATCATCCGCGCGTCGCCGAACGGCGTCCTCGTGGTCCAGGGCGGGCCGGGCACCGGCAAGACCGCGGTCGCGCTGCACCGCGCGGCGTACCTGCTCTACACCCACCGCCAGCAGCTCACCACGCGCGGCGTGCTGGTGGTCGGGCCGAACAGCACGTTCCTGCGCTACATCGGGCAGGTCCTGCCGTCGCTGGGCGAGACCGGGGTGCTGCTGGCCACGATGGGGCAGCTGTACCCGGGCCTGGACGCCACCGGGCCGGTCACCCGCGAGGCCGCCGAGATCAAGGGCCGTCCGGTGATGGCCGACGTGCTGGCCAACGCGGTCCGCGACCGCCAGCGCGTGCCGGAACCGGTGCTGGAGATCGAATTCGAGCGCGAGATCCTCATGCTCGACCGCAAGACCTGCACCGAGGCGCGGACACGGGCCCGCCGGTCGCGCCGTCCGCACAACCTCGCCCGCCGCGTCTTCGTGTCCGACCTCCTCGACGCGCTGACCCGCCAGGCCGCCCGGAGACTGGGGGAGGACCTGCTCGACGCGCGCGACGTCCAGGACATCCGGGCCGAGGTCGCCGCGGACAAGAACGTGGCCGCCGCGATCAACGGCCTGTGGCCCCAGCTCACCCCCGAGATCGTGCTCGACGAGCTGTTCGCCGACCGCGAACGGCTGCGCAGCGCGGCGGGGAAAGCCTTGTCGGACACCGATCGCGAGCATCTCCACAGCCCGACGGACGCGAAGTGGAGCCCGTCGGACGTCCCGTTGCTCGACGAGCTCGCCGAGCTGCTCGGCGAGGACGACACCGACGCCCGTGCCGAGCGTGCCCGCCGCGAGCGGGAAGACCGCGCGTACGCGGAAGGCGTGCTCGACATCCTCGAACAGGACGAGGAGATCATCGACGAGGAACTGCTGCGGGTGGGTGACGTCCTCGACGCCGAGCTGTTCGCCGAGCGCCAGCATCGCCGCAGCGAGATGACCGCGGCGCAGCGGGCCGCCCAGGACCGGACCTGGACGTTCGGGCACGTGATCGTCGACGAGGCGCAGGAACTGACCGCGATGGACTGGCGGCTGCTGATGCGCCGGTCGCCGAACCGGTCGATGACGCTGGTCGGCGACGTCGCCCAGACCGGCGCTTCCGGTGGTGCGCGGTCGTGGGGCGGGGTGCTTTCGCCGTACGTCGCCGATCGCTGGCGGCTCGAAGAGCTGACCGTGAACTACCGGACCCCGGCGGAGATCATGGCCGTCGCGGCCCGGGTGCTCGCCGACGTCGACCCGGAGCTGGATGCGCCGGTTTCGGTGCGGGAGACGGGTTTCGAGCCGTGGCTGCGTTCCGTGGACCCCGCGGATCTCGTCGCCGAACTGCCGGGGATCGTCGACGCCGAACTGTCCGCTGTGGACGGTGGGACGGTCGCGGTGCTGTGCCCGGTCCCGATGATCGAGACGCTGTCCGAGGCGCTCGGCGAGGCGGGGGACCGGGTGTCGGTGATGCCGGTCGAGCGGGCGAAGGGCCTGGAGTTCGACTCGGTGGTGCTGGTCGCCCCGGACGAGGTCGTCGCCGGGTCCCCGCGCGGGCTCAACGACCTCTATGTGGCCCTGACCAGGGCGACCCGTCGGATGGGCGTAGTGCAGACCGGTGACCTTGTTCCCGCGCTGGAGGGTCTTGGCTAAGGTCGGCCGCATGCGCACATTCGGCAAGATCGTGGTCATCGGCGCGGGCGTCCTCGCCCTGGCGGCCTGTGGCGAGAAACAGGACACCGCGGGTTCGGTCCAGTCCTCCGGCGCGGCCCCCGCGTCGGCCTCGACGTCGGCTCCGGCCTCGAAGGCCCCGGCAGGCAAGGAGTGCACGGCGGAGGACGTGAAGACCACCGGGAAGTTCGGCGAGGCGCCGACCATCACCATCCCGGACGACTGCGACCCGCCGAAGAAGCTCATCACCAAGGACCTGGAGCCCGGTACCGGTGAGGGCGCCAAGTCCGGCGCCAACCTGAAGATGAACTACTCGCTGGTCACCTGGTCCAACAAGCAGAAGCTGGACAGCTCCTTCGACCGGGGCGAGCCGTTCGACCTGACCCTCGGCGCCGGCATGGTCATCAAGGGCTGGGACCAGGGTCTCGAAGGGATCAAGCAGGGCGCGCGGCGGCTGCTGATCATCCCGCCGGACCTCGGCTACGGCGAGGGTGGCCGCGGCATCGCGCCGAACGAGACCCTGGTGTTCGTCACCGACGCGGTGAGCGTCCCGACCGACAAGGGCTGATGGGGGCTTCCGGCTGGGGAGTCGTCGAGTCGGCCGACTTCGCCGACCCCATCTGGGCCCGCACTAGCGGCTGAAGTCCGTGAAGGACTCCTTGAGGGACCCTGGGTCCCTCAAGGAGTCCTTCACGGACTTCTCTGTCAGCCCGAGTACTCCCAGGTGAGCAGGGTGATCTCCTGTCCCTTCTCGACCTTCGGCTCCGGAGGCGCGTCGGTCAGGGCGTAGCCGACCCGGCGCGCGACGGCCTCGCTCGCCGCGTTCCCCGCGTCGATCTTCAGCCGGAGCGGCCCGAGCCCGAGTTCCAGCGCGTAAGCGGTGAGCACTCGCAGAGACCGCGCCGCGAGATCTTGCCCGCGGTGGGCCGGGCCGACCGCGTAGCCGAGCTCGACGTGGCCCTCTTCCTGCAGGAACACCACCACTTCGCCGAGTGGCTCATCGCCGTCGGTCGTGATGGCGAGCCGCCGTCCCGAGCCGTCCGCGCGGCGGAGCCGGGCCTTTTCCAAATGCCCCTTCGCCGCCACCTCGTCGAACGGCGACGGCAGCGGCGTGAAGCGCGCGACGGCGGGATTGTCGAACAGGCCGGGCAGGAACGCGACGTCGTCTTCGATCCACTCCCGCAGGACGAGACCCTCGCCGGTGAGCCGCAGGTCTTCGGGCCAAGGCGCCGTCACGGGATCAGCAGGAGTTTGCCGGTGGTGCGGCGACCCTGGAGGTCTTCGTGCGCCTGACGGGCATCGGCCAGCGGGTAGCGGCCGCCGATCCGGATGTTCAGCGAGCCGTCCCGCACGGCGGCGAACAGCTCGTTCACCCGCCACTCCAGTTCCTCACGGGTGAGGACGTAGTGCGCGGAGGTCGGGCGGGTGAGGTACACCGAGCCGCTGCGGTTGAGCTGCTGCGGGTCGATCGGCGGCACCGGGCCGCTGGCCGCGCCGTAGAGGGCGAGCAGGCCGCGGATCTTCAGGCTCGCCAGGCTGCCGTCCACAGTGGACTTGCCGACGCCGTCGTAGACCACCTCGACACCCTTGCCGCCGGTGAGGTCGCGGACGGCCTTGGCGAAGTCGACCTGGTCGTAGCGGATGACGTCGTCCGCGCCCGCCTGCTTGGCGAGTTCGGCCTTCTCGTCGGTGGAGACGGTCCCGATCACCCGCGCGCCGCGTGCCTTGGCCAGCTGGACCAGCAGCAGGCCCATCCCGCCCGCGGCGGCGTGGATCAGCACGTCGTCGCCCGCCTTGACCTCATAGGTCGAGGCGATCAACGCGTGCGCGGTGACGCCCTGGAGCATCGTCGCGGCGGCGGTCTCCTCGGTCACGCCGTCCGGGATCTTCACCGCGATCGACGAGGGGAGCAGACGGCGCTGGGCGTAGCTGCCCAGCGAGCCCTGCCAGGCGACCCGGTCGCCGACGGTGAACCCGGTCACGTCCGCGCCGACCGCGGCCACCGTGCCCGCGCCTTCCATGCCCAGGATGAACGGTGTGTCGATCGGGTAGATGCCTTCGCGGTGATAGGTGTCGATGTAGTTGACGCCCGCCGCGGCGACGTCCACGAGCAGTTCCCCGGCGCCGGGCTCGCCCACCTCGACTTGCGCCAGCTCAAGGACTTCGGGACCGCCGGTTCGCCGGATCTGCACTGCCGTGGGCATACGTCCTCCTCGTTCATGGTCGTTCCGACCGGGACAACTATGGCCGACGCCACGGTTATTCCGCGTCCCGGGCCGTTCGCGGTTAAGCTCGGCCCGTGGCTGAGACCGAAGAGAAGACCGAGACCGCCGCCCCCACGTCGCGCCAGGTCGCGGCCGCCCGCGACTTCGTGAAGCGGCACGGGAAGCCGTCGCGCGCGGTGGTGGAGAACATCGGCCGAATCGGCGCCAGGGTCGTGCTCGTGGGCGCCGACGGCGCGCTCGGCGACGTCGTCGTCGCCTCCACGGAGGCGGGTGACGCGCTGGTCGAGGCGGTCGAGGACCTCGAACCCGCCGAATGGGACAGCGAGACCGTGAAGGCCACCAAGATCGGCGCCGAGCACCGCCGCCGGATGGCGGGGAAGTGAGCGGCTCCGCGATCCTCGTCTCCTGCTCCGCGGTGCCGGAAGGCGACGGCGACGAGCACGCCGTCCCCGAGGCGCTGGCCGATCTCGGTTTCCAGACCCGCTGGGCCGCCTGGGACGACAAGACCGTCGACTTCGACGCCGCGGACATCGTCGTACTGCGCGCCGCGTGGGACTACGCCGAGCGCCGTGACGAGTTCCTGTCCTGGGCCGAATCCGTGCCGGCGCTGTCGAATTCGGCCGAGGTCGTGCGCTGGAACACCGACAAGTCCTATCTGGCCGAACTCGGCGACGCCGGGGTCGCGGTCGTGCCGACGACCCTGATCGCGCCGGACGACGACGCCCCGCGCTGGCCCAAGGGCGAGTTCGTGCTGAAGCCCGCGATCGGCGCCGGTTCCAGGGGCGTCGGGAAGTTCTCGGCGGGCGACGACGCCGCGTCGCATCTGAAGGGCCTCCACGACGATGGTCACACGGTGGTGCTGCAGCCGTACCAGTCCAGTGTGGACAGTGAAGGCGAGCAGGCGCTGGTGTTCTTCGGCGGCGTGTACTCGCACGCGTTCTCGAAGGCCGCCATGCTGGGCCGGGAACTCGACGAATCCGGTTTGTGGTTCACGGAGAAGCTCGCCCCGGTGCAGCCTTCCGCCGCGTTCCGCGCCCTGGCCGAAGACGCGCTGGACGCGACGGCGGCGCTGCTCGGCATCCTGCGCGCGGAGCTGCTGTACGCCCGCGTCGACCTCGTCACCGGCCGGGACGGCAAGCCGCTGCTGCTGGAACTGGAGCTCGTCGAGCCTTCGCTCGGCTTCCGGCAGACCGATGCCGCCGCGGCTTGGCGCTTCGCCTCCGCCGTGCGGCAGCAACTCGCCTGACGCGCGCGTGTCATGAGGGGTCCCCTTCGGACACTTTTCGTCCTAAGGGGACCCCTCATGACATCGGCGCGAGAAGGTCAGGCGGGTTTGGCGAGTTTCGCGGCCAAACGCTCAGGCTTCGGCCACCGCACGTCCCGCGCCCACCCGAACTTCTCGAACAGCCAGATCACCCGCGCCGACACGTCGACCTGCCCGCGCAGGACACCGTGCCGCGCGCAGGTCGGGTCGGCGTGGTGGGAGTTGTGCCACGACTCGCCCATGGACAGGATCGCCAGCGGCCAGAAGTTCGCCGCCTTGTCCCGGCTGGCGAACGGGCGTTCCCCGATCAGGTGGCAGATCGAGTTCACCGACCAGCTGACGTGGTGCAGGAACGCGATCCGGACCAGCCCGGCCCAGAAGAACCCGGTCACCACACCCCACCACGACCAGCTGAGCAGTCCGCCGAGCACGGCGGGCAGCGCGAGGCTGAGCGTGATCCACAGCCAGAAGTAGCGGTTCACCACGCGAAGATCCTTGTCCGCCACCAGATCCGGCGCGAAGCGTTCGTAGTTGGTGACGTCGCGGCTGAACATCCAGCCCATGTGCGCGTGCCAGAACCCGCGCAGCAGCGCCGAGGGCGACGTCCCGAACAGCCAGGGGGAGTGCGGGTCGCCTTCGCGGTCGGCGAAAGCGTGGTGACGACGGTGGCTGGCCACCCAGAAGATGACCGAACCCTGCACCGCGAAACTCCCGGCGATGGCGAGCGCGATCCGCAGCGGACGTCCGGCCTTGAAGGCGCCATGGGTGAAGTAGCGGTGGTATCCGACGGTCACCCCGAGCGTCCCGAGCGTGTAGAACACCGCCGCCAGCACGAGATCGACCCAGCTCATGCCCCAGCCCCACACGATCGGCACGGCGGCGAGCAGCGCGACGAACGGGACCAGCAGGAAGGTCTTGAGTATCAGCATCTCGCCGGAGCCCCGGCGGTGTGAGATCAGCGGTTTCGACTGGGATGCCGGGGGAGCGGGATCGGCGCTGGCGGTCATGCGACACCTCGTGTGCCTAGGACTCGGCGGTCACTCCCGGATGGGGGACCGAGGCGCAGCGTAAGGGCATCGTCTGGCGAGCATGCCGCCTGGGGGTTACGTCCGGTTTGCCACGGGGTCAGTTCGAGGTGGCGAGTTCGCGTTCCGGCGCCGTGGCCGAGGGAACGGGACCACGATCGCGGGAACCGCACCAGAGCGCGGCCGTCGAGATGATCACCAGCGCGGAGCCGAGGACGTGGAACGAGACCAGCGCCTCCGGGACACCGAGCGCGTACTGCACCGAGCCCAGGACGCCCTGGGCGAGCGCGATGACCCACACGAGGGTGTACCGCCGCCACAACGCCTTCGGCGTCTCTCCGCGCATCAGCTGGAGCCCGAAGACGGCCAGCACGATCAGGTAGGCCACCAGCAGTCCACCGTGGATCTGGGTGAGCGTCTCGATCGGGGCCTGGAACCGGTGGGTGCCGGGGTCGCCGCCGTGCGGGCCCGCGCCGGTCACGGCGGTTCCCGCCACGAGGACGGCCCACATCGCCACGGCGAGCACGACCAGCGTCTTGCGGCCCGCGTCGGGGATGAGCCAGCGAGCGGGCTCGTCGCCCTCCTTGAAGGCGCGCAGCAGCAGGACCGCGAGCCACACCAGGGGAGTCGAGGCCAGGAAGTGGAGCGCGACGGTCCACCATTCGAGTTTGGCGAGCACCGTGATGCCGCCGACGACGGCCTGCAGCATCACGCCGGCGGGCATCGTCCAGGCCAGTTTCACCAGACGGCGCCGGCTCGGGTGCTCGATCTGCACACGCCACGCGGTGATCACGCAGAGCGCGGCGACGGCGATGACGACGCCGGTCAGCATCCGGTTGCTGAACTCGATCCACTGGGTGAGCGCGTCGAATTCGGGGTGTGCCACCGGGACGATGCTGCCCTCGACGCACTGCGGCCAGGTCGGGCAGCCGAGGCCCGAACCCGTGACGCGGACGACCGATCCGGTGACGCCGATTCCGGCCTGGGCGATCACCGCCGCTATCGCGACCGCTCGCTGGACCGCGAACGAGGGATACGGCAGACGCGCTACAAGGCTCTGGAACGGCACCGTCCGATGCTAGAACGCCCTTCCTGAGAGCCCTCCACCGGCTACGCGGGGTGTGTCGGGGGCCTCAGGTGAGCTTCGTGGTCTTGCTCGCCAGCGCTCCCGCGACGACGCCCCAGCCGACGAGGACCGCGAAGGGGCCCCAGCCGAACGAACCGTCCAGCAGCACCGAGCGCAGACCTTCGGCGAGCGCGCCCGAGGGCAGCAGCTCGACGATCGTCGCGAGCCCGGCCGGCATCGTCGACGGCGCCAGCAGGATGCCGCCGGCGAGCAGCAGCACGAACCAGACGATGTTCGCCAGCGCCAGCACGGCCTCCGCGCGCAAAGCCCCGCCGAGCAGCAGGCCCAGCGCGCCGAACGCGAGCGTGCCGACGATCAGGAACGGGATCGCGCCGAGGATCCCGCCGAGCGACGGCGACCAGCCCAGCAGCGCGGCCACGATCCCGAGGATCACCGCCTGCAAGGCGACGACCACCAGCGCGGCGGCCACCCTGCCCGCGACGAGCAGCCAGCGGGGCAGCGCGGTGGCGGAAAGCCGTTTGAGGACGCCGTATCGCCGGTCGAAGCCCAGCGCGATGGCCTGCCCGGTGAACGCGGACGACATCACCGCCAGCGCCAGGATCCTCGGCGTGATCCAGTCCACTTTGGATGAATCGCCGAGTTGCGACGACGGCAGGATGTCCAGCAGCGACAAGCCGATCAGCAGCGCGAGCGGGATGAGCAGGGTCAGCAGGATCTGCTCGCCGTGGCGCAGGGTCAGGCTCGCCTCGACCTTCGCGTGTGTGCGCAGCATCTTGCCGAGCGAACCGCGGCCGGGCGCCGGGGTGAACGTGCCCGGGGCGAACCGGGGCGTGGGCGTGGTGGTCATGCGCGCAGTTCCCGTCCGGTCAGCTCCAGGAAGACCTCTTCCAGCGTGCGCCTGCCGACCTGCAGTTCCTCGGGCATGACGCCCTGCTGCGCGCACCACGCGGTCACCGTCGACACCACCTGCGGGTCGATCGCGCCCTCGACGAGATACGTCCCCGGCGCCGACTCGTGCACGAGGTGGCCTTCGGGCAGCGCCGCGGCCAGCAGGCCGGTGTCGAGCCGCGTGCGGGCCTTGAACCGCAGCTGCGCGGACTCGCCCGCTTCGACGGTCAGCGACTGCGGGGAGCCTTCGACGACGACCTTGCCGTGGTCCACGATCACGACGGTGTCGGCCAGCGTTTCGGCCTCTTCCATCAGATGCGTGGTGAGCAGCACGCTGACGCCGTCCGCGCGCAGCGCTTCGAGCAGATCCCAGACCAGGCGGCGGGCCTGCGGGTCCATCCCCGCCGTCGGCTCGTCGAGGAAGAGCAGCTCCGGACGCCCGACGAGCGCGCAGGCGAGGGAAAGCCGTTGCTGCTGACCGCCGGAAAGCCGTTTGAACGGCGTCTTCCGCGCTCCCGCGAGACCGAGGATGTCCAGCAGCCAGGCCGGATCGAGCGGATTCGCCGCGCACGCGGCGACCAGTCCGAGCATCTCGTCGGCGCGGACGCCGGGATACGCGCCGCCGCCCTGGGGCATCACGCCGATCCGCGGCCGCAGCGCGGATCCGTCGCGCGACGGATCCATACCCAGGACACGGACTTCACCGCCGTCAGGCCGCAGGAAGCCTTCGCAGATCTCGACGGTGGTGGTCTTGCCGGCCCCGTTCGGGCCGAGCAGCGCGAGCAGGGTGCCGCGGTCCATCCGCAGATCGAGTCCATCGACCGCGGTGGTGGATCCGTAGCGTTTCACCAGCCCGGTGATCTCGACGGCGGGGGCGTTCACGACAGGTCACGATACGGCCTCACGCCGGGACCGGATGCTCCGGGGACGGTCTGGACAGCAGCAGTGGTGAGAGGCGGTGGACGACGAACAGCCCCAGAAGAGTGACGACCCCGGCGGCGACCCACGCGAACGGCAGGACGAAACCGCGGCCCTCGAAGGTGCTTCCCGTCGTCGGCAGCAGGAAGGGCAGGACGGCGGTGACGATCGTCGCGGCGATGCGGAACCGCGAGGTCCCCGCCGCCGCGGCGAGCGGGATGATCGCCCACAACAGGTACCAGGGCTGCAACGCCACGTGCAGCACCATCACCGCGCCCAGCGAGACCCCGAGGCCGATGATCGGCCGGTAGCGCCATTTGAAGCTGTCCCACAGGAACTTGACCGTCACCGCGCCCGCGACGAGATAGCCGAGCGCGCCGAGGATCGGCACCATCGCGTTGGTGTGGTTGCCGAGGCCGAGCGCGATGCCGAGGACGCCGCCGAGCGCCGCGAGTTCCGACGTCGGCGAGATCCACGAGCGGACCAGCCCCGGCGTCCCGAGCGCGCCGACCCAGCCGAAGCCGAGGCCGGTGCCGTAACAGACCGCCACCAGTGCCACGCCGAACAGCAGCGCCATCGGGATCGCCGCGGTGAGCAGGTCCTTGATCCGGCCGTGCCAGCGTCTGGCCACCATCACCGTGAAGAACGGCAGCGCCAGGATCGCGTTGATCTTCACCGCCACACCGAGGGTGATGAGCACCACCCCGAGTCCGATGTAGAGCAGTTCGCCCTTGGCCAGCGGGGGAGGTTCGTCGTTCTTGAACCGCACCGGCATCCGCTGGAGGCCGACCTCCAGCCCGGCCACCATGAGCCCGATCGCCAGCGCGTCGTTGTGGGCGCCCGCGACGAAGTGGAAGATCAGCAGCGGGTTCGCCGCGCCGAGCCACAGCGCGGTGGCGGGCTGCACGCCGAACCGCTTGGCCAGCCGGGGCAGCGCCCAGATGATCAGGATGACGCCGATCAGCGCGAGCCCGCGCTGCAGCAGCACCCCGGTGACGATGTTGCCGCTGCTCAGCGGGGAGAGCCAGCCACCGAGACGCAGCAGGAGCGGGCCGTAGGGCGCCGGGGTCTCGCGCCACATGTTCGAGACACCCGAGGTCAGCGGGTCGGAGACGCCGAGCGCTTCGGCCGGGCCGAGGGAGTACGGGTCCATCCCGCGGGCCACGATCTCGCTCTGCGCGAGATAGCTGTAGACGTCGCGGGAGAACAGCGGCGGGATGAACAGCAGCGGCGCGCACCAGAGCGCGATGGTCCGGGCGAGCTGGCCCTGGGTGGCGAGACGGCGGCGCGCGGGTTGCGCGAACCGGCCGAGCAGCAGCCAGCTGAGCACGATGATCGCCATGCCCGCGAGGCCCATCGCGAGCGAGACCATGGGGATGCGGGTGAACAGCCGCAGGACCGGGATCTCCTGCACCGGGTTGATCACCGGCGCGGCGCCGGCGCCGAGCGAGCCGAGGGCGAGGAACAGGGAACCGACCGCGCCGAACCGGCGGACGACGTTCAGCCCGCGCAGTTCCTTGTCGTCGAGCGGCTCCGGTTCGCGGGGGTGACCGGGTGTCAGGGTCGCCACCGGCCCCGCCGCCAGGTCTGCCGGCGCTGCCCCGTCCGTGTCCCGCCCTGCCGGGTGATCGCCCACTGCCACGCACGAAGGGTAGCGACCGGAGGGAACAGACCGAGCGGGTATGCGGTTACCCCGGTGATCGCACCGGCCGACGTGACCCACGCCACTCCGTGAGGCACCCCTCTTTGCCGTCTCCCCGGAAATACGTCACACTTGTGTTGTGAAAAAGACGGGGACGCGGGACGAGGCCGGTGGCGACATGCCCCGCGCCGAGGTCCAGCCTGTCCCCGCGCAGGTCGGCCCCGAGGGCCGGACCAGGCACGAAGTGGCCCGCTTGCTGCTGGAACAGGGTCCGATGACCGCCGTCGAGGTGGCCGACCAGCTGGGCATCAGCGCCGCCGCCGTCCGCCGTCACCTCGACGCGCTGCTCGCCGACGGCGAGGCCGAAACCCGGGACGCGCCCCGCCGCGGACCTCGCGGCCGAGGCCGTCCCGCCAAGAACTTCCTGCTCACCGAAGCCGGCCGCGCCCGGTTCGGGCACGCCTACGACGACCTCGCGTCCTCGGCCATCCGCTTCCTCGCCGAACACGCCGGGGAAGACGCCGTGAAGGCGTTCGCGGAGGCCCGGGTCGCCTCGCTGGTCGGCCCGCATCAGGACGCGATCACCAAGCACACCGACCCGGCCACCCGTGCCGAGGCCCTCGCTGCGGCGCTGACCAGGGAGGGTTACGCTGCGTCGACCCGTCAGGTCGGTGTCGGCGAACAGCTCTGCCAGCACCATTGCCCGGTCGCCCACGTCGCCGCCGAGTTCCCCCAGTTGTGTGAAGCCGAGACAGAGGCTTTCGCGGAACTTCTGGGTACTCACGTGCAGCGGCTGGCGACCATCGCACGCGGTGACAACGTGTGCACCACCCACGTACCCGTCGTTTCGGCGGGTCACCCGGCCACACCCGCGCCGGGAAGCACGGCGCCCTCCCCTGGGCGCACAGCACGGATCCCGAATGGAGGGAAACCCGCATGACTGCCGCTGCCGAGCAGCGCACTCCCACCACCGCGCCCATGAGCCAGGAAGAGACCATCGAGTCCCTTGGCAAGTACGCGTTCGGCTGGGCGGACTCCGACGAGGCGGGCGCCAGCGCCCGCCGAGGACTGAACGAGGACGTCGTCACCGACATCTCCTCGAAGAAGTCCGAGCCGGAGTGGATGCGCGAAGCGCGACTGAAGGCGCTCAAGCTCTTCGACTTGAAGCCGATGCCCAACTGGGGTGCGGACCTCTCCGGGATCGACTTCGACAACATCAAGTACTTCGTGCGGTCCACGGAGAAGCAGGCCACTTCCTGGGAAGACCTGCCCGAGGACATCAAGAACACGTACGACAAGCTGGGCATCCCCGAGGCGGAGAAGCAGCGCCTCGTCGCCGGTGTCGCCGCGCAGTACGAGTCCGAGGTCGTCTACCACCAGATCCGCGAGGACCTGGAGGAGCAGGGCGTCCTGTTCCTGGACACCGACACCGCGCTCAAGGAGCACCCGGAGATCTTCCAGGAGTACTTCGGCTCCGTGATCCCGGCCGGGGACAACAAGTTCTCCGCGCTGAACACCGCGGTGTGGTCCGGCGGCTCGTTCATCTACGTCCCCAAGGGCGTCAAGGTGGACATCCCGCTGCAGGCCTACTTCCGGATCAACACCGAGAACATGGGTCAGTTCGAGCGGACCCTGATCATCGTCGACGAAGACGCCTACGTGCACTACGTCGAGGGTTGCACCGCGCCGATCTACCAGTCCGACTCGCTGCACTCGGCGGTCGTGGAGATCATCGTGAAGAAGGGCGCCCGCTGCCGCTACACGACCATCCAGAACTGGTCGAACAACGTCTACAACCTGGTCACCAAGCGCGCCAAGTGCGAAGAGGGCGCGACCATGGAGTGGATCGACGGCAACATCGGGTCCAAGGTCACGATGAAGTACCCGTCCGTGTTCCTCATGGGCGAGCACGCCAAGGGCGAGGTCCTCTCGGTCGCTTTCGCGGGCGAGGGCCAGCACCAGGACGCCGGCGCGAAGATGGAGCACCTGGCGCCGCACACCTCCTCGACCATCGTGTCGAAGTCGGTGGCGCGCGGCGGTGGCCGCACCTCCTACCGAGGCCTGGTCAAGGTCGCGAAGCGGGCGCACCACTCGCGCTCCAGCGTGGTCTGTGACGCGCTGCTGGTCGACACGATCTCGCGGTCGGACACGTACCCGTACGTCGACATCCGCAACGACGAGGTGTCGATGGGCCACGAGGCGACGGTCTCGAAGGTCAGCGAAGACCAGATGTTCTACCTCATGTCGCGCGGTCTCGACGAGGCCGAGGCCATGGCGATGATCGTGCGCGGGTTCGTCGAGCCCATCGCGCGTGAGCTGCCGATGGAGTACGCGCTCGAGCTGAACCGCCTGATCGAGCTTCAGATGGAAGGGTCCGTCGGCTAGTCATGTCGGTTACCGAGAACAACGTTTCCGAAGCGATGCGCGAGGGCGTGGTCATCCCGGCCACGTCCCGCGCGGAGCGCTTCACCTCCTACGACGTCGAGGCCTTCGAGGTCCCCGGCGGCCGTGAGGAGAACTGGCGTTTCACGCCGATGAAGCGGCTGCGCGGCCTGCACGACGGGTCCGCCACCGCTTCGGGTTCGGCCACCGTGGACGCCGACGCCGCCCCTGAACTGAAGATCGAGACGGTCGGCCGGGACGACGAGCGCCTCGGCGCCGCGGGTGTCCCGAGCGACCGGATCGCCGCGCAGGCCTACTCCTCGTTCACCGAGGCCACCGTCATCACGGTGCCCAAGGAGACGAAGACGTCCAAGCCGTCGACGGTGAAGATCACCGGCCCCGGCGAGGGCAAGGTCGCCTACGGGCACGTGCAGGTCCGCGCCGAGCAGTTCTCCGAAGCGGTCATCGTCCTCGACCACGTCGGCTCCGGCACCTACGCCGACAACGTCGAGTTCGTCATCGGCGATTCGGCGAACGTGACCGTGGTCAGCGTCCAGGACTGGGCCGACGACGCGGCGCACGTCTCCGAGCAGCACCTCAAGCTCGGCCGCGACGCCACGCTCAAGCACATCGTCATCACCCTGGGCGGTGACCTGGTCCGCGTCTCGCCGACGGCGACCTTCGCCGACAAGGGCGGCGACGTCGAGATGCTCGGCCTGTACTTCGCGGACGAAGGGCAGCACCAGGAGCACCGGCTCTTCGTCGACCACGCGGTGCCGAACTGCAAGTCGCGGGTGATGTACAAGGGCGCGCTGCAGGGCGACGGCGCGCACACCGTGTGGGTCGGCGACGTGCTGATCCGGGCGGCCGCCGAGGCCACCGACACCTACGAGCTCAACCGCAACCTGGTGCTGACGCCGGGCGCGCGGGCGGACTCGATCCCGAACCTGGAGATCGAGACCGGCGAGATCGAAGGCGCCGGCCACGCGAGCGCGACGGGAAGGTTCGACGACGAGCAGTTGTTCTACCTCCAGTCGCGCGGAATCGGCGAGGACGCCGCGCGGCGCCTGGTCGTACGCGGGTTCTTCCACGAGATCCTGGTCAAGATCGGCGTTCCCGAGGTGCGCGAGCGTCTCGAGGCCGCGATCGAAGCCGAGC
This sequence comes from Amycolatopsis sp. NPDC089917, assembly GCF_040684635.1. NCBI lineage: Bacteria > Bacillati > Actinomycetota > Actinomycetes > Pseudonocardiales > Pseudonocardiaceae > Amycolatopsis > Amycolatopsis sp. NPDC089917. Next base: position 68,932 of record NZ_JBFBGL010000042.1, read on the forward strand.
TCGAAGCCGTGGGCGTCTAAGCCCTCGTCCGTCCACATCAGACTTTAGGAAAGAAATGCCTACGCTGGAAATCAAGGATCTGCACGCCTCGGTCACGACCGAGGAGGGCCCCAAGGAGATCCTCAAGGGCGTCAACCTGACCATCAAGTCGGGCGAGACCCACGCGATCATGGGCCCCAACGGTTCGGGTAAGTCCACGCTGTCCTACGCCATCGCCGGTCACCCCAAGTACGAAGTCACCTCCGGGCAGGTCCTGCTCGACGGTGAGGACGTGCTGGAGATGAGCGTCGACGAGCGCGCCCGCGCGGGCCTGTTCCTCGCCATGCAGTACCCGGTCGAGGTGCCGGGCGTGTCCATGTCCAACTTCCTCCGCACCGCGGCCACCGCGGTCCGTGGCGAGGCCCCCAAGCTGCGCCACTGGGTCAAGGAGGTCAAGGAGGAGATGGGCAAGCTGGAGATCTCGTCCGAGTTCGCCGAGCGTTCGGTGAACGAGGGCTTCTCCGGCGGCGAGAAGAAGCGCCACGAGATCCTGCAGCTGGCGCTGCTCAAGCCGAAGATCGCCATCCTCGACGAGACCGACTCGGGCCTCGACGTCGACGCGCTGCGCGTCGTGTCCGAGGGCGTCAACGAGTTCAAGGCCAACAACGAGGCCGGCGTCATGCTGATCACGCACTACACGCGGATCCTGCGGCACATCACGCCCGACTTCGTGCACGTCTTCGCCGGCGGCAAGATCGTCGAGTCCGGCGGCCGTGAGCTCGCGGACGAGCTGGAGGAGAACGGGTACGTCAAGTACACCGGCTCCGCCGAGACCGCCGCTGTCTGATCACTGATCTCACGACTACACCGAGAGGAGTTGGCCCGATGACCACCACCACGGCTAACTCTGCTGTACCGCTGGACGTAGCGGCCATCAGGGCCGACTTCCCGATCCTGACCCGCACGGTGCGGGACGGGAAACCCTTGGTGTATCTGGATTCCGGTGCGACGTCCCAGAAACCGGCGCAGGTGCTCGAAGCCGAGCGCCGGTTCCTGGAGACCTCGAACGCCGCGGTGCACCGCGGCGCGCACCAGCTCGCCGAGGAGGCGACCGACGCCTACGAATCCGCCCGCGTGCGGATCGCGGAGTTCGTCGGCGCCTCCCCGCACGAGCTGGTGTTCACCAAGAACGCCACCGAGGGCATCAACCTCGTCGCCTACGCGATGAGCAACGCCGCCACGGCCGGTCCCGGGGCCGAGCGGTTCAAGATCGGTCCCGGCGACGAGATCGTCATCACCGAGATGGAGCACCACGCGAACCTGGTGCCGTGGCAGCAGCTCTGCCAGCGCACCGGCGCGACGCTGAAGTGGTTCTCCGTCACCGCGGACGGCCGTCTCGATCTGTCCACTGTGGATGAGCTGATCACCGAGCGGACCAAGGTGCTCGCGTTCACGCACCAGTCCAACGTGCTCGGCACGATCAACCCGGTCGAGTTCCTGGTGAAGAAGGCCCGCAAGGTCGGCGCGCTGGTCGTGCTGGACGCCTGCCAGTCGGTGCCGCACTTCCCCGTGGACCTCCACGCGCTGGACGTCGACTTCGCCGCTTTCGCCGGGCACAAGATGGTCGGCCCGTACGGCATCGGTGTCCTGTACGGCCGCCGCGAGCTGCTCGAAGCGATGCCGCCGTTCCTGACCGGCGGCTCGATGATCGAGCTGGTCCGCATGGAGCAGACCACGTTCGCCGCGCCGCCGCAGCGGTTCGAGGCGGGCACCCCGATGACGTCGCAGGCCGTCGGCCTCGGCGCGGCCGCCGACTACCTGTCGGCGATCGGCATGGACCGCGTCGCCGCGCACGAGCACGTCCTCACCGAGGCCGCGCTGGCCGGGCTCGGCGAGATCCCGGGCGTGCGGATCATCGGCCCCACCGACATGGCCGACCGCGGCGGGCTGGTGTCGTTCGTCATCGACGGCGTCCACCCGCACGACTCGGGCCAGGTGCTGGACAGCCTCGGCGTCGCCGTCCGCGTCGGGCACCACTGCGCGTGGCCGCTGCACCGGGCCTGCTCGGTCCCGGCGACCGTGCGCGCTTCGTTCTACCTCTACAACACACTGTCCGAAGTGGACGCGCTGGTGAACGGTGTGCGCGAGGCGCAGAAGTTCTTCGGGGTGGCCTGATGAACCTCGAAAGCATGTACCAGGAGATCATCCTGGACCACTACAAGAACCCGCACGGCCGTGGCCTGCGTGACCCGTTCGACGCCGAGTCGTTCCAGGTCAACCCGACCTGTGGCGACGAGGTGACACTGCGGGTGAAGGTCGACGACGGGAAGGTCGCCGACGTCTCCTACGAGGGGCAAGGCTGCTCGATCAGCCAGGCTTCCACGTCGGTCTTGACGGATCTCGTCGTCGGGCACACCGTGGAGGAGGCGTTCACCACCATGGACGCCTTCGTCGAGCTGATGCAGGGCAAGGGTCAGATCGAGCCGGACGAGGAAGTGCTGGAGGACGGCATCGCCTTCGCCGGCGTGGCCAAGTACCCGGCCCGCGTGAAATGCGCCCTGCTCGGATGGATGGCGTTCAAGGACGCCGTCGCCCGCACGACCAACGGAGTTGAGACGGCATGACCGAACAGCAGACCGAAACCCGCGAGGGGCGCACGGCCGCCGACCTCGACGCCGAGACCGCCGCCGCCCCGGACGCCGCCGACGTGGCCAAGGTGGAGGACGTCGAAGAGGCGATGCGCGACGTCGTCGACCCCGAACTCGGCATCAACGTCGTCGACCTCGGGCTCGTCTACGGCATTCACGTCGAGCCGGACAACACGGCCACCATCGACATGACCCTGACATCCGCGGCCTGCCCGCTGACCGACGTCATCGAGGACCAGACCGGTGCCGCGCTCGTCGGCGGGGGAACGGGACTGGTCAAGGACTTCCGGATCAACTGGGTCTGGATGCCGCCGTGGGGCCCGGAGAAGATCACCGAGGACGGCCGCGAGCAGCTGCGCGCCCTCGGCTTCACCGTCTGACGCCCGCTTGGCGACGTGGAGCGTATAACGACCTATACGGCGTCGCTCATAGGGGTAGTTCCGGTTCGCGTGTCGTCCATCCAGACACGCGTGTCGTCCGCCGGATCACGCGTGTCGTCCGGTCAAGCACGTGAGGCCTCATGTCGTGAAGGGTGGGGTGTTTTATTGTGTGGGCGGGTCTGGGTCGGTCCAGATCGGCGTTTTTGGGGGGGGAGGGCGTTTTGCTTG
>NZ_JBFBGL010000043.1:0-72160 GCF_040684635.1 Amycolatopsis sp. NPDC089917
CCCCGGTGTCATTGTCTTGAAAGGGTCGTTCAGGACGAAAAACGTCCTGAACGACCCTTTCATGACACTCGAGGACGCCAGAGGAGCCGGACGGGCAGGAAGAGACGGACCGGCGGTTCACATTTCGAAGCGGTACCCCATACCCGGTTCCGTCAGCAGGTGCCGCGGCCGCGAGGGTTCCGGTTCCAGCTTCCGCCGCAGCTGCGCCAGGTACACCCGCAGGTAGTGCGACTCGGTCTCGTAGGTCGGCCCCCATACCTCGTGCAGCAGCTGCTTCTGCGCCACCAGACGGCCCCGGTTGCGCACCAGCAGTTCCAGCACGCCCCATTCGGTCTTGGTGAGGTGCACTTCCTTGCCGTCCCGGCGCACCTTCTTCGCCGCCAGGTCGATGCGGAAGGAGCCGGTGTCCACCACCGCGTCCGCACCGTCCACACTGGACGTCGCCGAACGCCGCACGGCGGCGCGGAGCCGCGCGAGGAGTTCGTCCATGCCGAAGGGTTTGGTGACGTAGTCGTCGGCGCCGGCGTCGAGGGCCTGCACCTTGTCGGCCGAGTCGCCGCGCGCGGACAGCACGATGATCGGCACCGTCGTCCAGCCGCGGAGCCCGGCGATCACCTCGGTGCCGTCGAGGTCGGGCAGGCCGAGGTCGAGTACGACGACGTCGGGTTTGGTCTCGGCGACGGCCTTCAGCGCGGCCGTCCCGTCGTGCGCGGTGATCACCTTGTAGCCGCGGGCGGACAGGTTGATCCGCAGGGCTCGCACGATCTGCGGTTCGTCGTCGACGACCAGAACGGTCGCCGACGCGGTCTCGGCGCTCATCGCACTCGCTCCTCCTCTTCGTTTTCCAGGCCCTCGTCATCGAAGGCGAGGAGGCTCTTTTCCGGATCCTGACCAACATATGCGGGCAGCGAGATGACGACGGTGAGCCCGCCGCCTGGCGTGTCCTCCGCCCGGATCCGCCCGCCCATCGCCTCGGTGAACCCCTTGGCGACCGACAGCCCCAGTCCCACGCCGGGCACGCTGTCCCGGTCTCCCCCGAGCCGCTGGAACGGCGCGAAGGCCGAGTCCGCGGTGCCCTTCTTGAGCCCGCGCCCGTGGTCGATGATGCGCAGTTCGACGTGGTCCGAATGCGTGCTGGCCCGCGCCGAGACCGCCTCGCCGGACGCCCCGTGCCGCAGCGCGTTGTCGACCACGTTCGCCACGACCCGTTCCAGCAGGCCGGGGTCGGCGCATACGGACGGCAGCCGCGAGTCGATCGCGACCACGACCGACTCCGAATTGTCCACATTGGACAGCGCGTGCGCGACAACCTCGTCGTAGCCGACCGGGCGCAGGAGCGGCCGGACGGCGCCGGTCGCCAGCCGCGACGAGTCGAGGAGGTTGTCGATCAGCCCGGCGAGCCGGTCCGCCGATTCCTCGATCGCTTCGAGCAGCTCTTCGGTGTCCTCTTCGGACAGGGAGATGTCGGTGGCGCGCAGGCTGCCGATGGACGCCTTGATGGACGTCAGCGGGGTCCGGAGGTCGTGTCCCACGGCCGAAAGCAGGGCCGTGCGGAGCTCGGTCGCCTCGGCCTTGCGCTCGGCGCGGACGGCCGCCTTCGCCGTCCGCTGCTGCCGCAGCGCGAGCAGGGCCTGCCCGGCGACGGCTTCCAGCACACCCCGGTCCGACGCGGGCAGCGCCCGGCCGCGCAAGGTCAGGTGGACGTCGGCGGTGACCGCGATGTCGGCGTCGGCCTGATCCGGGTCGGCGCAGGGATCCGTGCCGGCGTTCGCCACCCGTTTCCACTTCCCGTCGCGCTTTTCCAGCAGGGTCACCGAGGTCATCCCGAAGTTCTCGCGGACCTTCTCCAGCAGCCGCTCGATCGGGTTGGTGTGCGTGAGCACGGTTCGCGCGTAGGAGGCGAGCAAGGCCGCCTCGGTCCGCGCCCGCGCGGCCTGCGTCGCGCGCCGGGCGGCGGTGTCGACGACGGCGGCGACGAGGATCGCCACCAGCACCATCGCGACCAGCGTGATCACGTTGCGCGGTTCGTGGACGGTCAGGTTGTACAGCGGCGGGGTGAAGAAGAAGTTCAGCAGCCCGGCCGAGACCACCGCCGCGAGCAGCGCGGGCCCGAGCCCGCCGATGAGCGCGACCAGCACCGTCGCGAGGACGTAGTCGATCACGTCGGTGGAGAAGTCGAGCTGTTCCCTCAGCACGACGCCGAGCAACGTCGCCAGCGCGGGCAGCACCAGCGAGAGCGCCCAGCCGGTCAGCCGGCGGGACGGGGTGAGCGGGCTCCGGCTGAACCGGGCGCGCAGCCGTCCGCCCGCCTGGGCGTGCGTGACCATGTGGACGTCGATCGGGCCGGACCGCTGGACGACGGCCGCGCCGATGCCCTCGTCGAACAGCCGCGCCACCCGCGACCGCCGCGAGGTCCCGACGACCAGCTGGGTCGCGTTCACGCCCTGGGCGAAGTCGAGCAGCGCCGTCGGCACGTCGTCGCCGACGACCGTGTGGAAGGTCGCGCCGACCTCTTCGGTCAGCTTCCGGTACTTGCCGACCGCCGTCGGCCCCATCCCGGCCAGCCCGTCCCCGCGCAGGATGTGCAGCACCTGCAGTTCGGCGCCCGCGCGGTTCGCGATACGGCTCGCGCGGCGGATCAGCGTCTCGCTCTCCGGGCCGCCGGTGATGGAGACGACCACCCGTTCGCGTGCTTCCCACGTGTCGGTGATCTTCTGCTCGGCCCGGTACCGCTGCAGCGCCACGTCGACCTGGTCCGCGACCCACAGCAGCGCGAGCTCCCGCAGCGCGGTGAGGTTGCCGGGCCGGAAGTAGTTGCCCAGTGCGGCGTCGATGCGCTCGGCCGGGTAGACGTTGCCGTGCGCCAGGCGCCGCCGCAGCGCCTCGGGCGTGATGTCCACCAGCTCCAGCTGCCCGGCCCGTCGCACGACCTCGTCGGGCACCGTCTCCTGCTGGGTGACACCGGTGATCCGCTCGACGACGTCGTTGAGGCTCTGGAGATGCTGCACGTTGACCGTGGAGAGGACGTCGATCCCGGCGGCGAGCAGTTCGTCGATGTCCTGCCAGCGCTTCTCGTTGCGCGAACCCGGCACGTTGGTGTGCGCGAGTTCGTCGACCACCGCGACTTCCGGGGCACGGGCGAGCAGCGCGTCGAGGTCCATCTCCTCGAACTCGCGGTCGCGGTGCTCGGACCGGCGGCGTGGCACGGTTTCGAGCCCTTCGACGAGCTCCGCGGTCTTCTTGCGCCCGTGCGTCTCGACCAGGCCGATGACCACGTCGGTGCCCCGGTCGAGGCGGCGGCGCGCCTCGCCGAGCATCGCGTAGGTCTTGCCGACGCCCGGGGCCGCGCCGAGGTAGATCCTCAGCTCACCCCGGCGCGGCTTGGTCGTGTTCTCGTCCACGTCCGTCAGTGTGCTCCTCCGGCCGCTTCGCGCACGGCCAAGTTGACCTTCAGCACAGTGACGCCCGGCGCCCCGATCCCGGCGCCGCTCGTGTTCTCGGCCACGAGCTGCCGGACCTTCTCCTCGGACAGGCCGGTGTTCCGCGCCACACGCGGGATCTGCAGGTCCGCGTAGGCGACGCTGATCGCCGGATCCATCCCCGATCCCGACGTCGTCACCGCGTCGGCGGGCACCTGCGACTCCTGGACGCCCTCCCGGGCGGCGATGAGCTTCTTGCGTTCGCCGATCGCGGCGACCAGGTCCTCGTTGTACGGGCCCTTGTTCGACGCTCCGGACGACGACGGGTCACCGGGGCCGAGGACGTCCTTCGAACCCGCGGACGGGCGGTTGTGGAACCACGGGTCCTTGGCCGGGTCGGCCGCGACCGGGTCGACCCCGATCAGGGACGAGCCGACCGCCTGCCCGTTCTGGGTGATGATCGAACCTTCGGCGTTGCTCTGGAGGCCGGGGATCCGGGAGACCGCCCAGACGCCCAAGGGGTAGATCACACCCAGCAGGACCGTGAAGACGAGCAGGACACGCAGCCCGGCGAGGGTCTGCTTCAGCAGTGCGTTCATGGCGTTACCCGATTCCAGGGATGAGACGGACGAGCAGGTCGATCAGCCAGATCCCGAGGAACGGGCTGACGATCCCGCCGAGGCCGTAGACCAGCAGGTTCCGGCGCAGCAGCGCCGAGGCGGACGACGGCTTGTACCGGACGCCGCGCAGGGCGAGCGGGATCAGCCCGACGATGATCAGCGCGTTGAAGATGACCGCCGAGAGGATGGCCGACTTCGGCGTCGCGAGCTGCATGATGTTGAGCGCGCCGAGCTGGGCGAAGATGCCGGTGAACATCGCGGGCAGGATGGCGAAGTACTTCGCGAGGTCGTTGGCGACGCTGAACGTGGTCAGCGCGCCGCGGGTGATCAGCAGCTGCTTGCCGATCTCCACGATCTCGATCAGCTTCGTCGGGTCGGAGTCGAGGTCCACCATGTTCCCCGCCTCCTTGGCGGCGGAGGTCCCGGTGTTCATCGCGACGCCGACGTCGGACTGCGCCAGCGCGGGGGCGTCGTTGGTGCCGTCGCCGGTCATCGCGACCAGCCGCCCGCCCTCCTGCTCCTTCTTGATCAGCGCCATCTTGTCTTCGGGTTTGGCCTCGGCGAGGTAGTCGTCGACACCCGCGTCCTGAGCGATGGCCTTGGCCGTCAGCGGGTTGTCCCCGGTGATCATGACGGTCTTGATGCCCATCGACCGGAGCTGGACGAACCGTTCCTTCATCCCGGGTTTGACCACATCGGACAGCCGGATCACGCCGCGCACGAACGCTTGGGTGCCGTCGTACTCCGCGACCACCAGCGGGGTCCCGCCCTGCTGGCTGATCTCGTCGACGACGCGTTCGGTCTCGTCCGGCATGTCGCCGCCGCGTTCGCGGACCCATTCCCGGACCGCGGCGGTGGCCCCCTTGCGGACCTGGCGCTCGCCGATGTCGATGCCGCTCATCCGGGTCTGCGCGGTGAACTCGACGAAGTCCGCGAGTTTCTCGTCGGCGGACGCCGTCTCCGCGAGACCGTGCTCCCGCGCGACGAGCTCGACGATGCTGCGGCCTTCCGGGGTGCCGTCGGCGAGGCTGGACAGCCTGGCCGCCTTGGCGATGTCGTCCACAGTGGACAGCCCGACCGGGATCAGCTCGGTGGCCTTGCGGTTGCCGAAGGTGATCGTCCCGGTCTTGTCCAGCAGCAGCGTCGAGACGTCGCCTGCGGCCTCGACCGCGCGACCGCTCGTCGCGAGGACGTTGCGCTGAACCAGCCTGTCCATCCCGGCGATGCCGATCGCGGACAGCAGCGCGCCGATCGTCGTCGGGATCAGGCAGACCAGCAACGCGGTCAGCACGATCACGGACTGCTGGCTGCCGGAGTAGCCCGCCATCGGCTGCAGCGCCACGACGGCGAGCAGGAAGATGATCGTGAGCGTCGAGAGCAGGATCGTCAGCGCGATCTCGTTCGGCGTCTTCTGCCGGGAAGCGCCCTCCACCAAGGCGATCATGCGGTCCACGAAGGACTCGCCGGGTTTGGTGGTGATCTTCACGACGACGCGATCCGAGAGCACCGTCGTGCCGCCGGTGACCGCGCACCGGTCGCCGCCCGATTCACGGATGACCGGGGCCGACTCGCCGGTGATGGCCGATTCGTCGACGGTCGCGATGCCTTCGACGACGTCGCCGTCACCCGGGATGACCTGTCCGGCTTCTACGACCACGAGATCGCCGACGCGCAGGTCGGCGCCCGGCACGGTCTCCTCGTCGCCGTCCTCGGTGAGACGGCGCGCGACGGTCTCCTTTTTGCTGCGCCGCAGGGTTTCCGCCTGCGCCTTGCCCCGGCCCTCCGCGACGGCCTCGGCGAGGTTCGCGAACAGGACGGTGAACCACAGCCAGATGGTGATGAGGATGGTGAACACGCTCGGGTCGGTGATCGCGAAGACGGTGGTCAGCGCCGAGCCGATCCACACCACGAACATGACCGGGTTGGCCAGCTGGTGCTTGGGGTTGAGCTTGCGCAGTGCCTCCGGCAGCGAGGTCAGCAGCTGGCGCGGGCTGAAGATCCCGGCGCCGACCCGGCCCGCGTTCTCCACGTGGTGCTGGGATACCTCTTCCGGGGGACGTTCTTGTGTGACGGTCATGCGAGTGCCTCTGCGATGGGCCCGAGCGCGAGCGCCGGGATGAAGGTGAGGGCCGCGACGAGCACGATCGTGCCCGCGAGCATCGTGCCGAAGAGCGGTCCGGTGGTGGGCAGCGTGCCGGCGGTCTCCGGGACCTTCCTCTGGGAGGCAAGGGATCCGGCGAGGCACAGCACGGCGAGGATCGGGATGAACCGGCCGAGCAGCATGGCCACCGACAGCGACGACTGGAACCAGTCGTTCGTCACGGTGAGCCCGCCGAACGCGCTGCCGTTGTTGTTGCCCGCCGACGCGTAGGCGTAGAGGACCTCGGAAAGGCCGTGCGCGCCCGAGTTGGTCATGGCGGCCGGGGTGTCGGCCAGCATCAGCGCGATCCCGGAGCCGAGCAGCACCACGGTCGGCATCGCCAGCATGGCGACCGCCGCGCAGGTGACCTCGCGTTTGCCGAGCTTCTTGCCCAGGTACTCCGGTGTCCGGCCGACCATCAGCCCGGCGAGGAACATCGCGATCACGGCCATCACGAGGATGCCGTAAAGACCGGTGCCCACCCCGCCCGGCGAGATCTCGCCCAGCAGCATGTTGAGCAGGACGCCGCCGCCGCCGAGCCCGCTGTAGCTGTCGTGCGCGCCGTTGACCGCGCCGGTCGACGTGCCGGTGGTCGCGGTGGCGAACAGCGAGCTCAGGCCGATGCCGAACCGCTGTTCCTTGCCCTCCAGGTTCGCCCCGGCGGCCAGCGACGCGGGGCCGCTCGCGTGGGCTTCGGAAAGCCACGTCACCGCGAGCATGGCGGTGAACAGCGTGGCCATCACCGAGAGCAGGACGTAACCCTGTTTGGTGTTGCCGACGAGCTTGCCGAACGTGCGCGTGAGCGAGACGGGGATGACCAGGATCAGGAAGATCTCGATCAGGTTGGTCCAGGCGTTCGGGTTCTCGAACGGGTGGGCGGAGTTGGCGTTGAAGATGCCGCCGCCGTTGGTGCCGAGTTCCTTGATGGCTTCCTGGCTCGCGGCGGGCGCGAGCGCGATCCTGCTGGTGCTGCCGTCGGGATTGAGGACGTCGACGCCGCTCTTGAGGCTTTGGACGACGCCGAGCGCGATCAGGACGATCGCCGCCACGAACGCGATCGGCAGCAGGATCCGGATCGTGCCGCGCGTCAGGTCCACCCAGAAGTTGCCGAGGCGGTCGGTCTTCGCGCGCACGAAGCCGCGGACGACCGCGACGGCGACCGAAAGGCCGACTGCGGCGGACAGGAAGTTCTGCACCGTCAGGCCGGCCATCTGCACGAAGTGACCCATGGTCGCTTCGGGGCTGTAGGACTGCCAGTTCGTGTTGGTCACGAAGCTGACGGCGGTGTTGAAGGCGACCGCCGGCGAGACCGGTTCCTTGCCGAGGCTCCACGGCAAGATCGCCTGGAGCCGCTGAAGCAGGTACAGGAACACGACGGAGACGAACGAGAAGCCGATCACGGCGGACGCGTAGGTCTTCCAGTGCTGTTCCGATCCGGGGTTCACCCGGAACAGGCGGTACAGGCCGCGTTCGGCCTTGGTGTGTTTCTCGGTCGAGAAGACGCGCGCCATGTAGTCGCCCAGTGGCCGGTAGACCACGGCGAGCGCGACGAGGAGGAGGCCGGCCTGCAAGAGGCCGGCCATCGTGTCTGACATCAGAATTTCTCCGGCCTGACCAGTGCGATGAACAAATAGACGATCAGCCCCAGCGCCAGCAGTCCGCCGACGAAGTTGGCAAGAGTTCCCGTGCCGGTCACAGCTTTTCCAGACCGCGAAGGGTCAGGGCGAGAACCACGAATACGCCGATCAGGAGCACGGCGTAGAGCAAGTCGGCCACTAGGCACCTCTCAGGACAGGTCACCCCATCGGTGACCAGGACTCCGCAACACTGCGCCTGGTCAGACCGGTTCCGGTGATCGACTGACGGCCTCTTGATGCCCCGATCGGGTGCCTTTACGGGTTCTTGATGCCCGGTGATGTGCCCCACAGACGGTGACGCACCGAGGACGGAGCGTGCAATTCGGGCAGACAAGCCGCGTGAAGCGTGTTACACCGGTGTTACGGATAGTTGTATGTGCTAACTAATCACCAGGAGGTAGCGATGTGCGGAATCGCAGGGTGGGTCTCCTTCGGCACGGACCTGACACAACGCCGTGAGGTCATCGACGCGATGACCGCGACCATGGCGTGCCGCGGACCCGACGACTCGGGCACCTGGGTGCGGCCCCAGGTGGCGCTGGGTCACCGGCGGCTGGCGATCATCGACCTGCCGGGCGGCAGGCAGCCGATGTCCGAAGCCGGGCTGGCCACGATGGTCTACAGCGGCGAGGCGTACAACTTCACCGAGCTGCGCGAGGAACTTTCCCAGCGGGGCCACAAATTCGAGACCGACAGCGACACCGAGGTCGTGCTCCACGGCTACCTGGAGTGGGGCGACGAGGTCGTCGACCACCTCAACGGGATGTACGCCTTCGCGATCTGGGACGAGCGCGACGAGAAGCTCGTGATGATCCGCGACCGGATGGGCATCAAGCCGTTCTACTACTACCCGACCCCGGACGGCGTCCTCTTCGGCTCCGAACCGAAGGCGATCCTCGCGAATCCCTTGGCGCGCAAGGTGGTCGACACCGACGGCCTGCGTGAGCTGATGTCGATGACCAAGACCCCGGGCTGGTCCCTGTGGAAGGGCATGCACGAGGTCGAGCCCGGCACGATCGTCACCGTCGACCGCTCCGGGATCCGCACGCGGACGTACTGGAAGCTCGACGCGAAGCAGCACACGGACGACCAGGAGACCACGGTCGAGCGGGTCCGCGAGCTGATGACCGACATCGTGCACCGCCAGCTGATCGCCGACGTGCCCCGCTGCGTCCTGCTGTCCGGCGGGCTCGACTCCAGCGCCGTCACCGGCCTCGCCGCCGCGAGGCTGGCCGAACAGGGCGAACGGCTGCGCACCTTCTCGGTCGATTTCCAAGGCCAGGAAGAGAACTTCACCCCGGACGAGATGCGGGACACCCCGGACTCGCCCTTCATCCGCGACGTCGCTCAGCTCGTGGGCTCCGATCACAAGGACGTCGTGCTGAACCCGGCCGAGCTCAGCGACCCGGAGGTCCGCCGCAAGGTGCTGACCGCCCGGGACATCCCGGCCGGGCTCGGCGACATGGACACCTCGTTGTACCTGCTGTTCAAGGCGATCCGCGCGGAATCCACGGTGGCGCTGTCCGGCGAGTCCGCCGACGAGGTCTTCGGCGGGTACCGCTGGTTCCACGACGAAGGCGCGGTGAACTCGGGAACCTTCCCCTGGCTCGCCTTCCGGACGGGGCTCACCAGCGAACGCGGCGCCCTGCTGCGCGGCGAGGTCCGGGAGAAGCTCGACCTGCCCGGGTACATCGCCGACCAGTACGCCACCGCGGCCGCCCAGGTCGAGCACCTCGACGGCGAAAGCGAGCAGGACCGGAAGATGCGGACGGTCTGCAACCTCCACCTGAGCCGGTTCGTGCGGATGCTGCTGGACCGCAAGGACCGGGCGTCGATGGCCGTCGGGCTCGAGGTGCGCGTGCCGTTCTGCGACCACCGATTGGTCGAGTACGTCTACAACACGCCTTGGTCGCTGAAGACGTTCGACAGCAGGGAAAAGAGCCTGCTGCGGCACGCCACGAAGCATGTGCTGCCGGCCTCGGTGCGCGACCGGGTCAAGAGCCCGTATCCGTCCACTCAGGACCCCGGCTACGCGGCGGCGTTGCAGCAGCAGGCCAAGGAAGCCCTGAGCGAACGGGACAACCCGGTGTTCTCACTGGTGGACCGGGACTGGCTGCACCGCGCGACCGAGGTGGACCCGGCGACGATGCCGTCGATCCAGCGCACCGGGATCGACCGGGCGCTGGACCTCTACCACTGGTTCGACCTGTACCGGCCCGAACTGCAGCTCGACTGAGCCCCTGGTCCGCCGCCGTCTCCGCGACGGCGGCGGACCGTTCCCCCTACCGCGATCCCCCCGAGGACCGCGGTCGCCGCGAGCAGGATTCCCGCCTCGGTCCACTGGAATCGCCAGAACCGCCCGACGGGCTGGTAAACCGTGAAGTCCCGATAGCCCGCGGCCTCGGCGCACGCGTTCTTCCCCAGCCCCCTCGGGCACCCGGGCACCTCGTCCAGTGAATTCATCTCGCGGCCGTCCGGCGCGACTCGGCCCACCTTCACGATCAGCGCCCCCACCGTCGCCGCATCAGGGCCGGTCGTACGCACCGGCTCGGCGTAGTGCGGCCTCATCAGCAGCAAGGCGATCGAAGCCGCGAGGAACACCGCGACCGTGATCGCGATGGCGGGCAAGGTCTTGCGCACCAGCGCTCCGGCCGCCGCACCGAGCACGAAGGCGAACAGCCACCACGCGGCGGGCGCGACCCCGACCGCGCCGAAGTAGGACGTCTCGGCGAAGGACTCCGCCTTGCCGGGGAACATTTCCAGCCACCCGCCGAACATCTGCCCGGAAGCGAGTCCGGCCAGGACCGCGCATCCGGCGAGGACGCCGAACTTGACGCCCAGCCAGCGGCCGCGGCTCACCGACTGCGTCCACGCGAGCTGATGGGTGTTGCGCTCGTATTCCCTGGCCAGCAGCGGCGCACCCCAGAAGACGCCTGCCAGCAAGGGAATGAACGGCACCATCACGACCAGTGGGTAGATCCGCTGATAGAGGTCCTCCAGCCCCGCGTCGTACTCACGGCACGGGATGCCGCCTCCATGGCAATACATGGAGGTCCTGCCGTTCGCGGCGTCGATGGCGGCCTGCCCGGACAGGAGCAGGATCCCGCCGAGCACGGCCAGGAACCCCAGGGTGACGAGCAGCTGCGTGCGATGCTGCCGCCAGGTGAGCCAGAACAAGAACGTTTCCCTTCCTAGGAGCGACGTCGGATGGCGAAGGTCGCGGAGACGGCGAGCAGGAGCGAGACGCCCGCCAGGATCGCGGCTTCGGTCCATTGGAAACGCCAGTACCAGTCGTGCGGCAGGACCTTGAGCGCGGTGATCTCCCCGGTGGCGTCCCTGATCATTTCGAGGACCCGCCCGGCCGGCTCCCTGCCCGTGCCCAGGGTGACGAGTTCCGGTTCGGCGTAGCGGTCACGGAAGTTGACCACGCCGATCATCAGGCCGACCGTCACCGCGATGGTGACGGCGATGGCGGGCAGGGTCTTGCGGACGATCGCGCCCGCGGCGGTGCCGAGCACGAAGCCGAAGAGCCACCACGCGCCGGGCGCGACACCGGTCATCGCGAAGAGGACCGGATTGTCGAAACGGCTGGTGAAGGCGGTGTCGCCGCGATCGGTCGGGAAGACCTCGATCCAGCGCTGCGTCATCGTGCCGAACGCGAGCCCCCCGAGGGTGGCGAGGACGGCGAGGAACCCCACTTTGACGCCGAGCCAGCGGAACCGCGAGATCGACTGGGTCCAGACGAGTTTCGTCGTACCGCGTTCGTATTCCGCCGCGACCAGCGGCGCGCCCCAGAAGACGCCGATCGCCACGGGGACGACCTGGAGCCAGGAGAGATACGTGTACAGATCAGAGAACAGCTTCGCCGGATCGGGACTGCCCACCACGGCGTTTCCGTTGACCAGCAGGACGATCCCGACGACGACGAGCAGCCCGGCGGTGATCAGCAGCTGTGTCCGGTGCTGGCGGTAAGTGAGCCAGAACATCGTTCCCCCTTACGCCGAGGCCAGTGTCGGGCGAGGCAGGCTCGCGGATTCGGGCCGCCGCAGGTAGGCGAGCACGAGCTCCTCCAGGTTCACCGGCCGCTCGGTCCACTGTGGACCCAGTGGGACCGGTTCGGTCCGGGCGAAGACGGTCGCCTGCCTTCCCGCCCTGGCCTCGTCGACGACCGCGACGCGGTTGGCCAGCGCGTCGGCCTCCTCGACGGGTCCCGAAAGAATGCGGTGCCCGGCGACGAGGTCGTCGATGTCGCCGCTGACCTGCACGCGGCCGCCGTTGAGGACGATCAGCCAGTCGCAGGTGTTCTCCAGGTCGGAGACGACGTGCGAGGAGAGCAGGACGGTCATGCCGGTCTCCGCGACCGCCTCCATCAGCCCGCGCATGACCTCGTGCCGGGCCAGCGGGTCGAGGTTCGCGAGCGGCTCGTCCAGCACCAGGAGGTCCGGGCGTTTGGCGAGCGCGAGGGTGAGCGCGACCTGTGCTCGCTGGCCTCCGGACAGCTTGCCGACCTTGTGTTTCAAGGGGAGCCCGAGTGATTCGATGCGCTTGAGCGCGAACTCGTCGTCCCAGCCGGGGTTGAGACGCCTGCCGAACTTGAGCATCTCGGCGATGCTGAAGCCGGGATACAGCGGCTTGTCCTGGGCGAGGAACGCGGCGGTCCCCCGGATCGAGACGGCGCCGAGGGTCGCGTCGAGCAGCCCGACGGCCAGGTGCAGGAAGGTCGTCTTGCCCGCGCCGTTGGGTCCGACGAGGGCGACGACGCGTCCTTTCGGGACGGACAAGGAGCAGTCTCGCAGTGCCCACTTGCGGCGGTAACGCTTGCCGAGGCCGGTCGCCTCGATCACGGATTCATCGGTCATGCCGTTCGCTCCCCTCGAAAGCCATCGACCACCACCGAGGTGAACAGCGCCTCGACGTCTTCCTGGTCCAGTCCCGATTCGCGCGCGTCGCGGACCCAGACCCCCAGGCTCTTCCGCAACCGCGTGCGTTCGGCGAACGAAGCTCCTCCGAGCGTCTTCTGGACGAAGGTGCCGAGGCCGGGCCGTCCCTCGACGAGCCCTTCGCGCTCCAGCTCGCGGTACGCCTTGAGGACGGTGTTGGGGTTGATCGCCAGCTCGGCGACCACTTCCTTCGCCGTCGGCAGCCTGTCCCCCGGCTCCAGCAATCCCAGCCGGAGGGCGTTCTTGACCTGCTGGACGAGCTGGACGTACGTCGCGACGCCCGAACCCTTGTCCAGGTGGAAGGTGACCACTGGCAACACCCTTTCACTAATTAAGTAGTGAAAGGGTGCAGGCAGACGTCCGCGCCTGTCAAGTGATCACGCGGAAAAGCCGTGAAGGCCCCCTTGAGGGACTCTGAGTCCCTCAAGGGGGCCTTCACGGAAGAACCCCAGCCCCAGTCAAGAAGAAGCGCCAGTTCGACGACACGGGGGAAGACGTCGAGCTGGCACTACCCCCAACCCCCACCGCCGTCAGAAGGCGGTGCCTGTGCAAGGTGAAGGTGCCCACCGTCGTACCGGAACCGAATGGGGGGTCCTGCCCGTCTTGTTGGTTGGGCACGGTTCCGGCGACGGGTCCTCGGTGGACACGTGGGCAAGCATCGCGCCGTCCGGATGCAAGGCGCTTGCACTACGCTTGCAGGCTCTGACGAGGGTGAGCGGAGGTGGCCGCGTGGAGTTCCGCGTCCTCGGCGCCGTCGAGGCGTGGGCCGGTGGCGATCCGGTCGATCTCGGCTCGCCCAAACAACGGCTCGTGCTGGCGGTTCTGCTGCTGGAGGCGGGCAAACCGGTGCCCCGCGACCGGATCATCGACCTGCTCTGGCCCGAGGAACCGCCGGCGAGTGCCCGGAACACCGTTCAAGCGCTCGTGTCCAGGCTACGCGCGGTGTTCCGCGGCGCGGGAGGGCCGGAGATCGTCTCCGAGGGGACCCGGTACCTGCTCAGGGTCGACCCACGCCAGGTCGACCTGCACCGCTTCACCGAACTGACCGCGCAAGCCCGCGAAGCCGACGACGAAACCGCCGTGGAACTCCTCGACGAGGCGCTCGGCCTGTGGCGGGGCGAGGCGTTGTCCGACGTCGTGAGCGGCGAGGTCGCCCAGCGGCTCCGCGGGGGCATGAACGAGGAACGCTGGACCGCGCTGGAGGATCGCGCCGACGCGCAGTTGCGGCTCGGGCGGGGCAGGCAGGTCCTCGCGGAACTGACCGAGCTGGTCGCCGCGCATCCCCTGCGGCAGCGGTTCGTCGGGCAGCTCATGCTCGCGCTGCATCGCGAGGGCCGCACCGACGACGCGCTCGAAGCCTTCCGCGCTTTGCGGGACCGTCTCGGCACCGAGCTGGGGCTCGACCCCTCGCCCGAGCTGCGACGGCTGGAAGCCGCCATCCTCGCCGCCGATCCCGCCCTGGAACCCGCGGCGGCCATGACCAAGCCCGCCCCGATCCGCCCCGCGCAGTTGCCGCACGACGTCCGCGGGTTCGCCGGGCGCGCGTCCGAGCTGGAGCGGCTCGACGAGGGGACCCGGCAGGCGGTCGAAGGCACCGACATCTGGGTCATCAGCGGGACCGCGGGCGTCGGCAAGACCGCGCTCGCTGTCCGCTGGGCGCACCGGGTCCGCGACGCGTTCCCCGACGGTCAGCTCTACCTGGACCTGCGTGGTTTCGATCCCGATCACGAACCGCTCACCCCGGCCGTCGCGCTCACGCAGCTCTTGCAAGCCCTCGGCACCGCGCCCAAGGCCATCCCGCCGGACACCGACACGCGGGCCGCGCTCCTGCGGTCCCTCCTCGCCGACCGCCGGGTGCTCCTGGTCCTCGACAACGTGCGCGACACCGGCCAGGTGCTGCCCTTGCTGCCACCGTCGGGCACGGTCCTGGTCACCAGCCGCCAGCGGCTCGGCGACCTCATCGCGCGCACCGGCGCCCGCGCGCTCCCGCTGTCCGTGCTGCCCGCCGAAGACGCGCGGCATCTGCTGGAAGCCGTGCTCGGCAGCGAGACCGTCGCCGCCGAAGCCGTCGCGGCCGCGGAGCTGGCCCGGCTGTGCGGGCACCTCCCGCTCGCCCTCCGGATCGCGGCGGCGAACCTCGGCGCGAGCGGCGAGCCCGAGATCGCCGAACTCGCGCGCGAGCTCGCCGGTGGCGACCCGCTGACGGAACTGACCGTCGACGGCGCCGAGGAAAGCGCCGTGACCACGGCGTTCGGCGTCTCCTATCGCGCGCTTCCCGAGGAACACCGGCTGCTGTTCCGGCGGCTCGCGCTCGTCCCCGGCCAGACGTTCACCGCCCCCGCCGCGCAGGCGCTGACCGGCGCCCCGCACTCGAAGGCGAACCAGCAGCTCAAAGCGCTCGCGGCGGCGCACCTGGTCGAGCGCTACACCCCGGGGCGTTACCGGTTCCACGACCTTCTCCGCAGTTTCGCGGCGGGGCGCACGTTGTCGGAGGACGCGAAGCCCGAACGCGACACGGCGGAGAGGCGGCTTTTCGAGAGTTACCTGACCACCGCCGACGCCGCGGGCCGCGTCCTCATCCCGCACTTCCTGCGCCTGCCACGCGAAGAGCCGGAGGACAAACCCTTCGGCGACACCGAAGAGGCGTTGGCCTGGCTCGACGCCGAGTGGCCGAACCTCGCCTCGGCGGTCGAGCACAGCGCCGAACACGGTCCGCCGGAGTTCTCCTGGCACCTGGCCGACGCGCTCCGCGCCTTCTTCCACCAGCGCGGTCATCACGCGGAATGGATCGACACCGCGTCGACGGCGCTCAAGGCCGCCCGCCGCAGTGGCGCCGGACAGGCGCAGGCCGCGATGCATCTGAGCATCGCGCTCGCGTGCGTCAACAGCGGCCGCTACGACGAGGCCCGCGAACACCTGACGAGCGCCTTGCGCGGGGACCTCCTCGACGGCTGGGACGCCGGTCGCGCAGCCGTGCTCAACAATCTGAGCGCCGTGCACCAGCGCCTCGGCGACCCGCAGGAGGCGATCCGCTGCGGGCTGGAATCCCTGCGGCTGTGCGAAGAACTGAACATGCCGGGGATCTCGATGGCGTTGGCGAACCTCGGCTTCCCGTACTGGCAGACCGGTCAGCTCGACGAGGCGCTCGCGAACTTCACCCGCGCGCTGGCCGTCGCCGAACGGGACGGCGCCCGGTTCAGCGTCGCGGTGCTGCTGGTCGATCTCGGCAACGTGCACCGCGATCTCGGTCTTCCCGACGACGCCTACGACTTCTACACCCGCGCGCTCGCGGCCAACCGCGAACTCGGCTACACCTACGGCGAGGCGACGGCGCTTTCCGGTCGGGCGGTGCTCGAAAGCAGGCGCGATCCGAGCGAGCAGAACCGTGTGGACGCTCTCGAAGCCGTCGAACTCACCCGCAAGATCGGCGACCGGGGCACCGAAGCCTGGACGCTCGTCGGGCTCGGCGAGGTCTGCCTGCGGCTCGGCCTGCCCGAGGAGGCCGCCGAGCATCACCGGCTCGCGTTGTCGATCGCGCGGACGACCAGCTTCTTCTGGTGCGAGGCCGCCGCGCGGACCGGGCTCGCGGAAACCTTGCTGCAACTGGGAAAGCGCGCGGAAGCCCGGACACACGGCGAACTGGCACTGGAACTCGCCGCACGCTCCGGCTACCGGCTCGTCGAGGAACGCGCGAAGCTGATCCTGGACGAGCTTTAGCCGCGTGCCTTCACGCTGCCGGCGATGGCGGCCATGATCGTCGTCAGGACGGCGAAAATGACCGCCAGCGCGATGGCGATACCGTTGCTCTTGCCGAAGCCGAAGATCCACTTGAGCTGAGCGTCGAGGGGTGTGCCCCACAGCAGTGGCGCCGCGAAAAGCATCGCCACCGCGAAAACCGCGCAGAGCCCGAACAATGTCCACGCGCCGGGAATCCTGCGGGCGAACGTGAATCCCGCCGCGACCACCAGCGCCCCGACGCTGAGGACGCCGAAGCCCACGTTCTGCACCTCCACGCCGGACCAGCGACCTGCCGGCCCGCTGGCGTGGACGACGTTGTAGAGCGCGAACCAGACGAGCATGGCGGCGGTGAGCAGTGCCAGGATGCCCGCGGTCATCGCCGCCCCGGCGTTCGCCCTCGGCTTGGGCGGCGCCACCGGGCTCGGTCCGCCAACCCCTTGCGCGGACGCGCCCGCCATCGGCGGCGGGCCGTACTGAGGAAACCCGGGCTGCGGTGGATTCGGGTGCATCCGGGCTCCTCGCACGTTCCGGCGACAGGCGGCGGCCGCCCGTCATGGTCGGCGATCACCGTAGCGAGGGTCTCCCGGTCGGTGGCTCGTCATGGCAGGAACCTGCCTCCGCAGCGCGGCCATTCGGTCCGCGAAGGCGTAACTCGGGTGATCAGACGGCGAACTCGCGTGACTGGAGGGACGACACCTGTGACTGGAGGGACGACACGTGTGGTCCGGCGGACGACTCACGGCAGGGCCGGGCAGCTATCGTGTCGTCTCTCCAGACACGCGTGTCGTCCGTCTGATCACGCGAGTTCCGTCTCTGATCACGCGAGATCGCCGCCTGAGCACGAGTGATCGCCCTGGCGTCAGGCGCGGACCTCGTCCACCCGGACCGGGCGGCGTGCACGCCGGGAGACCTCGCACGCCTCAGCGATGTAGAACGCCTCCAGGGCGTCCGCCGCGCCGCACGGGCTCGGCGCGCGACCGGCGGCGACGTCGAGGAACGCCTTCAGCTCACTGATGTACGCGGGGCGGAAGCGTTCCATGAACCCGGGATAGGCCGGGCCGGGCAGGGGCTGGACGCCGGGTTCCACCGAGGTCAGCGGCGCGCGATCGTCCAGGCCCACCACGGCGTTCCCCGCCGAACCGAGGACTTCCAGGCGGACGTCATACCCCGCGCCGTTGTAGCGCGTCAACGAGACCACCGCGAGCGTTCCGTCGTCGAGGGTGAGGGTCGCGGCCGCGGTGTCGACGTCACCGGCGTCGACGAAGAACCGCTCGCCCTTGTTCGCCCCGACGGCGTAGACCTCGACGACCTCGCGGCCACTGACGAAGCGGACGACGTCGAAGTCGTGCACCCCGCAGTCACGGAACAGACCGCCGGAATGCGCGACGTACCCGGCGGGTGGCGGCGCCGGGTCCAGCGTGGTCGCGCGCAGGGTGTGCAGCCAGCCGAGCTCGCCGGAGGCCACCGCCGCTTGGGCCGCCGCGTAGCCCGCGTCGAACCTGCGCTGGAAACCGATCTGCACCGGGACGTCCGAACCGGAGATCTTGTCGATCACCGCGAGGGTACCCGGGATGTCGGCGGCGACCGGCTTCTCGCAGAACACCGGGATCCCCGCGTCGACGGCCTTGAGGATCAGCTCCGGATGGGCGTCCGTCGCCGCCGTGATCACCAGACCATCCAAAGAGGACGCGAAGAGCGCGGGGATGTCCGCTGCCGCCTCGACGCCGATCTTGGCCGCGGCCGCCTCCGCGCGAACGGCGTCGACGTCGGCGACGACCACGGACGAAACCTCGTCGAAGCTCTTCAAGGTTTCGGCGTGCGAAGTGCCGATCCGGCCGGTGCCGGCGAGTCCCAACCTCATGTCGTTACCTTTCCAGAGCGGCGGTGGTCGAACGGACCACCAGCGACGGATGCAGCAGATGCCGGACCGGTTCGGCGCGTTCACCCCGGACCCGTTCGAGCAGTGCTTCGACGGCCAGCCTGCCCATTTCCGTACGCGGCTGGTCCACAGTGGTCAGTGAGATGTGCTTCAGCGCGGCCAACGAGGTGTTGTCGTAGCCGACGACGGAGACGTCTTCGGGGACCCGCAGGCCCGCCTCTTCCAACGCGGAGATCGCGCCGACGGCGTTGAAGTCGTTGCCCGCCAGCAACGCCGTCGGCAATCCCCCCAGAGGAGGGTCGCCGAGGAGTTCGTGCACGGCCTTCTCACCGGCGGTGTCGGTGTGCTCGCTGCGCACGATGTGCGGGTGCAGCAGATGCCGCCGCATGGCCTGCTGATACCCCCGGCGCCGGGCCGCCGCACCGGCGGCGACCCCGCCGTCCAGATGGGCGATCCTTCGATGCCCCAAGGAGACCAGGTGATCGACGGCGAGCGCGGAGCCCGCTTCGCCGTCGTCGTTCACCGTGTCCACTCCCTGCACGCGCGAAGTACGCGACACCAGGACGACGGGCCCTTGGGCGGCCGCCTCCTCGATCGCTGACGCGGGCACCACCGGCGACAGCAGGATCACCCCGGCGGGCCGGAAGGACAGCAGGCTCTTCAGCGCCGAACGCTCGCGCGCGGGGCTGCGGCCGCCGGTGTTGAGGATCAGATGGAATCCGGCCGCTTCCGCCGCCGCGTCGAGACCTTCGACGACATCGGCGAAGAACGCGTTACGAAGGTCGGAGACCATCACGCCGAGGACGGTCGACGTCCGGCTGGCCAGCGACCTGGCCATCGCGTGCGGCTCGTAGCCCAGTTCGTGCGCCGCGCACAGTACCCGCGTCCGCCGTTCGTCCGAGACGTTCGGTGCGTTCCGCATCACCAGGGACACGAGCGCACGGGACACCCCCGCTTTCGCGGCGACGTCCTCCATGGTCGGTCGTGCCATTTCCGGTTACCCCCTGCCCTTGACTTTGCTGTGACGGACGCTACATGATTGGAGCGCTCTAATCAATAGAGCGCTCTAACCCAGATCCCCGCACCCGCCGCAGGAGGCCGCCGATGACAGTGACGACGTCCCGGATCCGAATCGCCGCCGCCCCGATCTCCTGGGGTGTGTGCGAAGTCCCCGGCTGGGGCCGCGTACTCGACGCGGGGACCGTACTGGGCGAGATGGCGGGGCTGGGGGTCCGAGCGACCGAGCTCGGACCGCCCGGATATCTGCCGCGAGACCCGGCGGAGCTGCGTCAGCTGCTCGGTGGCCACGGACTCGACCTGGTCGGCGGCTTCCTCGCCGTCGTCCTGCACGAGAACCCCGAGGCCGCACTGAAGGCGGCGGAAGAGTCCTCCGCCTTGTTCGCCGCCTGCGGTGGCGACATGCTCGTGCTCGCCGCCGCGACCGGGCTCGACGGCTACGACGACCGTCCCGGGCTGAGCGACGCCGAATGGACGAACCTGATCGAAACCTCAAGGGAGATCAGGGAAATCGCCGCACGCCACGGACTTCGCACGGTGCTGCACCCGCACGTCGGGACGCACGTGGAGACCGGGGAAGAGGTCGAGCGCTTCCTCGCCGATTCCGACCTCCCGCTGTGCCTGGACACCGGGCACCTCCTGATCGGCGGGACCGATCCGGTCGCACTGGCCCAGCGCCATCCCGAACGGGTCGGGCACCTGCACCTCAAGGACGTGCGCGGCGAACTCGCCGAAGACGTCCGCGCCGGGAGGCTTCCCTACGCCGAAGCAGTGGGCAAAGGTCTGTATGTCCCGCTCGGTGACGGGGACGTCGACATCGAAGCGATGGTCAGGTTCGTCGACGCGGCGGGCTACGACGGGTGGTACGTACTGGAACAGGACACCGCGCTGAGCGAGGGGAGCCCGGAGGATCTGCCCAAGCGGGATGTGGCCAGGAGCCTGGCGCATCTCGGCGGAATCGTCAGCCGGCTCCCGGCTGCCAGGTAACGGAAGAAGCGAGGAGAGACGACGATGTCCCATCGCTTGAAGGCGGCTTTGGCGGTCGCGGCGGGGTTTTTGCTCCTGTCCGCGTGCACCGGGCCGAAGGCCGAGGAGAAACCCGCCGCGGGCGCGGGCCCGGCGACGACCCAGCCCAGCGGGCCGCTGCGGGTCGCGGTCATCTCGCACGGCACCGCGGGTGACGCGTTCTGGAACGTGGTCAAGAACGGCGCCGAGGAGGCGGGCAAGCAGCTCGGCGTCCAGGTCGAGTACAACTCCGACGGAGACCCCGGCAACCAGGCCAAGCTGATCGACAACGCGGTCGCCCAGCGGGTCGGCGGGCTGGTGGTGTCGATGGCGAACCCGGAGGCGCTCAAGACCTCGATCGAGAACGCGGTCCGCGCGGGGATCCCGGTCATCACCATCAACTCCGGTGAGGACAAGAGCGCGGGCTACGGCGCGCTCACCCACGTCGGGCAGAACGAGACCATCGCCGGCGAGGAGGCCGGGAAGAAGTTCAAGGAGCTGGGCAAGAAGAAGCTGCTCTGCGTGGTCCACGAAGCGGGCAACGTCGGGCAGGCCCAGCGCTGCGACGGCGCCAAGACCGGTTTCGCGGGCGACGTGCAGACCCTGCAGGTCGACATCAGCAACCCCACCGACGCCGAATCCCGGATCAGGGGCGCGGTGCAGACCGACTCGTCGGTCGACGCCGTTCTGACGCTGAACTCGCAGGTCGCGGCGCGGGCGGTGAGCGCGATCAAGGCGGTCGGGTCGCGGGCGCAGGTCGGCACGTTCGACCTCAACACCGACGTGGTCGGCGCGATCAAGGCGGGCGACGTGGTCTTCGCGGTCGACCAGCAGCAGTACGAGCAGGGCTACCTGCCGGTGCAGTTCCTCAAGCTCTACCGGGACAACGCGAACGTCGTCGGCGGCGGGAAGCCGGTGCTCACCGGACCCGACCTGGTCGACAAATCCACTGTGGACACCGTCGGCCAGTACGTGCAAAGGGGCACGCGATGACAACCACCACCCTCGACGAACGGATCGCGAAACCGCGGCTGCTCGACCGGCTGGTCGTCCGGCCCGAGATCGGCGCGCTGCTCGGCGCCGTCGTCGTCTTCCTGTTCTTCACCGTCGTCACCGACCAGTTCTTCAGCGGCAGCGGCGTGGCGACCTGGCTGGACGACGCCTCGACGCTCGGGATCATGGCGGTCGCCGTGTCCCTGCTGATGATCGGCGGCGAGTTCGACCTGTCCGCGGGCGTGATGACGGCGTCCACCGCGCTCGTCACCGCGACGCTGGCGACGCAGGCGGGCTGGAACGTCTGGCTCGCGCTGTTCGCGTCACTGGTCTTCGCCCTCGCGGTCGGCGCGTTCAACGGCTGGCTGGTGATGCGCACCGGACTGCCCAGCTTCATCGTCACGCTGGGCACGTTCCTGGCGCTGCAAGGCCTCAACCTCGGCGTCACCCGGCTGGTCACCGGCACCGTCCAGGTCTCCGGGATGCGCTCGACCGACGGCTACGAGTCCGCCGGTTTCGTCTTCGCGTCCACGGTGGACGTCGGCGGGACGGCCTTCCAGATCTCCATCGTCTGGTGGATCGGGTTCGCGGTGCTGGCGGCCTGGCTGCTGGTCCGGACCCGGCTCGGCAACTGGATCTTCGCCGTCGGCGGCTCCGCGCAGAGTTCGCGCGCGGTCGGCGTGCCGGTGGTGCGCACCAAGATCATGTTGTTCATGACCACCGCGCTCGCCGCGTGGCTGGTCGGCTCGATCAACATCCTGCGGTTCGCGAGCGTCCAGGCGAACCAGGGCATCGGGCTGGAGTTCCAGTACATCATCGCGGCCGTGATCGGCGGCTGCCTGCTGACCGGCGGCTTCGGTTCGGCGATCGGCGCCGCGATCGGCGCGCTGATCTTCGGCATGGCACGGCAGGGCATCGTGTTCGCCCGCTGGGACAGCGACTGGTTCATGCTGTTCCTCGGCGTGATGCTGCTGTCCGCGGTCCTGGTCAACAACGCCTTCCGGCGGCGCGCGGAAAGGGTCCGGCGATGAACCATCTCCTGGAAGTCAAAGACGTCGGCAAGACCTACGGCAGCGTGATCGCGCTGCGTGACGTCTCCACGGTGGTCAACGCGGGCGAGGTGACCTGCGTGCTCGGCGACAACGGCGCCGGCAAGTCCACGCTGATCAAGATCCTGGCCGGGGTCCACCAGCACGACCGGGGCGAGTTCCTCGTCGAGGGCGAGCCGGTCAAGTTCGCGTCGCCCCGCGAGGCGCTCGATCGCGGGATCGCGACGGTGTACCAGGACCTGGCGGTCGTCCCGCTGATGAGCGTGTGGCGGAACTTCTTCCTCGGCTCCGAACCGACCGTCGGCTTCGGTCCGTTCCGCGCGCTGGACCGGAAGAAGGGCCGCGAGACGACCAAGAAGGCGTTGTCCGACATGGGCATCGACCTCCGTGACGTCGAACAGCCGGTCGGCACGCTGTCCGGCGGCGAACGGCAGTGCGTCGCCATCGCGCGGGCGGTGCACTTCGGGGCGAAGGTGCTGATCCTCGACGAGCCGACCGCAGCGCTGGGCGTGAAGCAGGCCGGTGTCGTGCTCAAGTACGTCGCGCAGGCCCGTGATCGCGGGCTCGGCGTCGTGCTGATCACGCACAACCCGCATCACGCCTATCCGGTGGCCGATCGCTTCCTGTTGCTCAAACGGGGCGCGCCGCTCGGCGCCTACGAGAAGTCCGGGATCGACCTGGCCGAATTGACCCGGCAGATGGCGGGCGGCGCGGAACTGGAAGCCCTCGAACACGAATTGCGAGCCGCGGAGTCCCCTTCATGACCGCTCTCGAAGCACTGACCGTCGGCCGGGTCGGGGTGGACCTCTACCCCGAACAGAGCGGCGTGCCGCTGGCCGGGGTCAGCACCTTCGCCAAATCGCTCGGCGGCACCGCGACCAACGTCGCGGTCGCCGCCGCGCGGCTCGGCCGCTCGACCTCGGTGCTGACGAAGGTCGGCCCGGACGGCTTCGGGGACTACGTGCGGCAGGCCCTGCGAGACTTCGGCGTCTCCCCCGATCACGTCGGGACGTCGGCCGGCCTGCTGACACCGGTGGTGTTCTGCGCGCTGGACCCGCCCGCGGATCCGCCGCTGCTGTTCTACCGCTCCCCCATCGCGCCGGACCTGACCCTCGACGAGGCCGACGTGCCCTGGGACGTCGTGAAAACGGTGCCGCTGCTGTGGGTCACCGGGACCGGGGTCTCCGCCGAACCGGCCCGCGCCACCCAGCGCGAGATGCTCCGGCGGCGCGGACGCCGGGCACACACCGTGCTGGACCTCGACTTCCGGCCGATGTTCTGGCCCGACACCGAGACCGCGCGCGAAGAGATCGGCTGGATGCTCGACCACGTCACGGTCGCGGTCGGCAACCGCGCCGAGGCGGAGGTCGCCGTCGGCACGGCGGACCCCGACGAGGCCGCGTCGCGGATGCTGGCCAGGGGCGTCGGGCTGGCGGTGATCAAGAAGGGCGCCGAAGGGGTGCTCGTGGCCACCGCCGAAGGCCGCTGGACCGTGCCGCCCCAGCGGGTCGACGTCGTCTGCGGGCTCGGCGCCGGGGACGGTTTCGGCGGCGCGCTGATCCACGGTCTGCTCTCCGGCTGGGATCCGGTGCGCATCGCCACCTACGCCAACGCGGCGGGCGCGCTCGTCGCTTCCCGGCTCGCCTGCGCCGACGCCATGCCCACCGCCGAC
The DNA here is from genome assembly GCF_040684635.1 of Amycolatopsis sp. NPDC089917. NCBI lineage: Bacteria > Bacillati > Actinomycetota > Actinomycetes > Pseudonocardiales > Pseudonocardiaceae > Amycolatopsis > Amycolatopsis sp. NPDC089917. The sequence continues at coordinate 24,110 of NZ_JBFBGL010000043.1, forward strand.
GAGATCGAGGAGTTGCTGTGAGCAAGCTGCACCGTCCACTCGGGACGCTTTCGGACGAGCGGGACCCGGTCCGGCTCACCCCGGATTCGGCGGGCTGGACCTACAGCGGCCTGAGGGTTCTCTCGCTGGCCCCCAGCGAGTCCAGGATCGTGCGCACCGGCGAGTACGAAGCGTTCGTCCTGCCGTTGGCCGGCGCGTGCACCGTCCGGGTCGACGGCCACGTCTTCGCGCTCGCCGGCCGCGATTCGGTGTTCACCCGGGTCACGGACTTCGCCTACGTCCCGCGCGACGCCGAAGTCGAGTTGTCGACAGTCGAGGGGATCGAGGTCGCGCTGCCGATGGCGCGCTGCGGACGTCGTCTCGAACCGCGCTACGGACCGGCCGAGAACGTGCCGGTGGAGGTGCGCGGAGCGGGGCAGGCCACGCGGCAGGTCACCAACTTCGGCGTACCCGGCGTCTGGGACCACGCGGACAAGCTGAACGCGTGCGAGCTGATCACGCCCGGCGGCAACTGGTCGTCGTACCCGCCGCACAAGCACGACGAGGCGTCGGAATGCGAGGTCGTCAACGAGGAGATCTACTACTTCCGCGTCGCCGGGCGCGACGGCGTGACGACGTCGCGCGAAGGGTTCGGCCTCCATCGGACGTACACCTCGGACGGTGAGCTGGACGAGGACGTCGCGGTCCGGGACGGGGACGTCTTCCTGATCCCGCGCGGCTATCACGGTCCGTGCGTCGCCGCGCCGGGCTACCCGATGTACTACCTGAACGTCCTGGCTGGCCCCGCCGAGGAGCGGTCGATGGCCTTCTGCGACGACCCCGCGCACGGGTGGATCCGCGAGACCTGGGAAGGCCAGGAACTCGACCCGCGCTGCCCGGTCACGACCCACGAAGGGCGGGTCTCATGAAGCTGACCACGGCACAGGCGCTGGTGCGCTGGCTGCTCGCGCAGCGGTCGGAAACCCTGGACGGGCGGGAAGTCCCACTGTTCCCGGGGGTGTTCGCGATCTTCGGGCACGGCAACGTCCTCGGTCTCGGCACCGCGCTGGAGGAGCGGCGCGACGAACTCCCCCTGTGGCGAGGGCAGACCGAACAGGGCATGGCGCTCGCGGCGGTCGGCTACGCGAAAGCGACGCATCGGCGGCAGGTCGGCGTGGTGACGTCGTCGATCGGGCCCGGCGCGCTGAACATGGTCACCGCGGCCGGGGTCGCGCACGCCAACCGGCTGCCGGTGCTGCTGCTCCCCGGGGACACCTTCACCAGCCGCGCCCCGGATCCGGTGCTGCAGCAGGTGGAGCACTTCGGCGATCCGACGGCCACGGTCAACGACGCCTTCCGCGCGGTGAGCCGGTACTTCGACCGGATCACCCGGCCCGAACAACTGCTTTCGACGTTGCCGCAGGTCGCCAGGGTGCTCACCGATCCGGCGGACGCGGGCCCGGTGACACTGGCGCTGCCGCAGGACGTCCAGGTGGAGACCTACGACTTCCCCGACTCGCTCTTCGAACCGGTGACCCATCGCCCGCCGTGCCCGCGGCCCGATCGCCGGGCGCTCACCGAAGCGGCGGGCGCGCTCCGGTCGGCACGGAAGCCGTTGCTGGTGCTCGGCGGCGGCGTCCGGTACTCCGGCGCGGGCGAGCGCGCGCTGGCCTTCGCCGAACGCCACGGGATCCCGGTCACGGAAACGACGGCGGGGCGCACGCTGGTCCCGCACGGGCATCCGCTGCACGCCGGTCCGCTCGGCGTCACCGGCTCGGCGTCCGCGAACGTCCTGGCCGCCGAGGCGGACGTGGTGCTGGCCGTCGGCACCCGCTTGCAGGACTTCACCACGGCGTCCTGGACGGTGTTCTCGCCCGCCGTCCGGCTGGTCACGCTCAACGCCGCCCGGTTCGACGCGGTGAAGCACGGCGCGCTTGCCGTCGTCGCCGACGCCGACGCGGGTCTCGCGGATCTGGCCGCTCAGCTGGAGAGCTGGCAGGTCGATCCTTTGTGGACGGAGCGTGCGACGGCGGAACGCGGCCGGTGGGACGCGCACATCGACACCCTGCGCGCCGCTTCCGGCCCCGAGAAGTCGTTGACCGTACCGACCTACGCCCAGGTCGTCGGCGCGGTCAACGACCTCTCCGAGCCGCACGACTATGTGATGACCGCGTCCGGCGGGATGCCGGGCGAGCTGATCGGCGGCTGGCGTGGATCGGGCTCGGTGAGCATGGACGTCGAGTACGGGTTCTCGTGCATGGGGTACGAACTCGCGGGCGCGTGGGGCGCGGCGATGGCGCACACCGGCGGCCTGGTCACCACGATGCTCGGCGACGGCTCGTACCTGATGCTGAACTCGGAACTGTTCTCCGCCGCCTTCGCCGGGCATCCCTTCGTCGCGGTGGTCTGCGACAACGACGGTTACGCGGTCATCGCCCGCCTCCAGGAGGGCCAGGGCGGCAAGCCGTTCAACAACTTCCTCGCCGACTGCCGGACCGAGCACGCCTCACCGCCTCGGGTCGACTTCGCGAAGCACGCGGAGTCGCTGGGGTGCGCGGTGTTCACGGCGTCCTCTTCGGACGATGTGCGAGCCGCTTACGCGAAGGCACGGGAAGCGGCGGTGGCCGGGAAACGACCGGCGGTGGTCGTGGTGCGGACCCAGCCGGACTCCTGGACCGAGGCCGGTGCCTGGTGGGAGGTCGGCGTCCCGGAGCACCTTTCCGGCAGGGAAGGCTTCGAGCACGGGAAGTCCGGGCAGGTGCGCTATGTGACGAGCTAGGGCGCGGCCGCGTCCGGTGAGCCGGACGCGGCCGCGCCGACCCCCGCCCTAGTTGTCGAAGCTGGCGAAGTACCCCGCCGCCATGTCCTCGTCGCCGTGCCCGGCTTCGGAAGCGCGGGTGAAGCGGGCCCGCCCGGCCTCGACGGCGTCCATCCGGACACCCACGCGGGCCGCGGCCGCCAGCACCAGCCGGGAGTCCTTCTCCGCGTTGTCGACCGAGAAGGCGGTGGTGTAGTCGTTCTTGAGGATCGCGGCGGATTTCGCCTGGAAGTAGCCGTTGTCCATCGGGCCGCCGGTGACGACGTCGACGAAATGCCGCGGGTCGACGCCGAGCCCCTCGGCCAGCGCCAGCGCCTCGCCGACGCCGTGGGTCAGCGCGATCACCCAGGTGTTCAGCACCAGTTTGAGCCGGCTCGCCGCGCCGGAGCGGCCGTCCTCGCCGACCCACAGGGTGCGCTTGCCGATCGCGTCGAACAGCGGCTGGACGGTCTCGCGCGCGTCCGCGGCGCCCGCGGCCAGCACGATGAGCTGGCCCTGTTCCGCGGGCTGGCGGGTGCCCTGCACCGGCGCGTCGACGAAGACGAGACCTTGCTCGTCGGCGTAGGCGATCAGGTCGTCGACGGCGTCCCCGACGGTTCTGAGCTGCACCCAGATCGTGCCGGCGGCGGGGGCGGCCGCGCGGATCGCCGCCAGCACCGCGGCGCCGTCCGTCAGGACCGTGATCACGACCGGCGCGCCCTTGGCGGCCTCGGCCGCGCTCGACGCGACCTCGACACCGTCCCCGGTGAGGGCTTCGGCCTTGGCCGCGGTGCGGTTCCAGGCCCGGACCGCGAACCCGGCCTTGCTCAGGTTGCGGGCGACCGGGGCGCCGATGATCCCGGTGCCGAGCACCGCGACGGTTTCCGTCATGACTTGCCTTCACTCCTCGTCTCGGTTGTGGAATGGTCGTTAAAGAACGAGCGCCGGAGAAAACCGGCTCTTACGCCGGGGGTGTGTTACGAAACCTGGAACATCAGAACGCCTCGATGGTGGTTTCGACGACTTGGGTGAGTGCTTGCCGGTCCGCGGTCTTGCCCAGTACCCGCAGGCCGTACATCGCGGCGAGGGTGAACCTCGCCAGCGCCCGCGGATCCCTGCCCGCGCCGATCTCGCCCGCCTGCCGGGCGGCGGCGAACTCGGCGTGGAACGCGTTCTCCACGCGTTCGAAGTTGTGGCGGACGCCGGCGGTGATCTCGTCGTCGACGCCGCCGAGTTCCAGGGCGGCGTTGACGGCCAGGCAACCGCGATGCGTGGCCGAGGCGTCCATCTCGTCGTGGACCACGTCCATCAGCACACGCCGGACCCGCTCCCGGATGGTTCCCGGGGCGACCAGCATCTCCTCCACCCGGGTGGCGGACGTTTCCTCGTAGCGGCGCAGCGACTCCTTGAACAGCTGCTGCTTGCTCGAGAACGTGTTGTACAGGCTTCCCCGTCCCAGGCCGGTGCGGTCGACCAGGTCCTGGGCCGACGTCGCCGCGTATCCCTTTTGCCAGAACGTGCCGACCGCGGCGTCGAGCACCTCGGTGGGATCGAATCCCTTCGGACGGGGCATGCCGTCCAGCATCCCACGTTCTGTAACGATCAGTCAAATACCGGTGTTCAATGCTCGGCCAACAGCGAGCCGAAGCCGCGTACGCGGTCGGTGACGCCGTTCCGGCGCAGGGCGTGCCAGTACAGGACGACGTTGTTCGAAATGACCGGTTTGCCGAGCCAGAACTCGGCGGCCGCCGCGACGCGTGCCATGGCGACGTTGGTGCCGACCTGGACGATGGCCTCGACGTCGGCGGTGTCGATCTCCTTGATCGCGTCCCTGAGTTCGGCCTCGGAGACGTGGGAGATCCGGGCCGGGCTCGGTATGCCGAGGCCGTGGAGGCTCAGCAGGTCGTAGCCGCTGTCGGCGAAGAACCGGCTCACCGCGTCGTCGCCGACCGGCAGGTACGGCGTGATGACCGCGATCCGGCGGGCGTCGTGCGCCGCGAGCGCGGCGTTGATCGCGTCCGGGCTCATCGTCACCGGCAGGCCGCCCGCGGCCTCCCGCATCGAATCGAGCACACGACCGTGCGAATCCTTTCCCTCCCAATAGCTTTCCGGTGACACGCCGACGATCACGCAGTCGGGCCCGCAGCCGGTGACACTGCGGATCGCCGGATGCGTCGACAGCCGGATGCTGTGCATGACCTGACCGAAACCGGGTTCGTCGACCATCGGATCGTCGCCGATGACCATCCGTCCGGTGTGGTTGGTGACGCCGTCGGGGCGCAGCGCGTCCAGTTCCGGCTGGGCCGAGGTGTTGGTGGACGGGACGACGACGCCGACCTTGAGGCGGGGACCGAGGGAGTCGGGCACTACTGGATCTCCTTAGCTCAGGGGGATTCGAGCCGGGCGCGGATCGCCGAAACCAGTTCGGCGACCCCGTTCTCCTTGAGGACGCTGTAGTGATCGCCTTCGAGCTCGACCACCTCCGGCGGCGTGGCCGAGTATCCGGAGCTGTTCTCGACGAACGAGTAGTCGTCGCCCGTGGCCTTGAACAGGGTCACTCGCGCCGCGATCCGCCGCCGCGCGAGTTCACGGAAGGTGTAGTCGAACTCGTAGGTCTCCTCGACGATCCGGACGACGCGCCGGATCAGCTGTTCGCCGAGGGCGGGCCGCAGCTCCGCCACGAAAGCCACGAACCCGTCTTCGTCGCGGACGGTTTCCTCGCAGGCCAGAGGTTCCGGCCCGGAGATCGACCCGAGGAAGACCGACAGAAGGATCGTCAGGTACGCCGGGTCGCGGTAGCTCGCTACCCGCTCCCCGCCGCCGACCTCGGGGTTTCCCGGGCAGATCAGCAGCAGGTCGTCCACCCGCTCACTCCGTTGTTCCAGCTGCCACGCCGTTTCGAACGCGACCCGCGCGCCGAACGAGTAACCCCACAGCGTGTACGGGCCCTCCGGCTGGACACGCAGGATCTCCTCGACGTCGGCTCTCGCCATTTCCTCGACGCTCGCGTACGGCGTTTCACCCGCGTTGATCCCGTGGGCCTGGACCCCGTAGAACGGCCGTCCCAGAGCGCTTTCCGAAGCCAGCAGCCGCAGGTTCATCGGATACCCGCCGAGTCCGGGCCAGCAGAACACCGGGTCGCCGCCACCGGTCGCCAACGGGACCAGCCGCGACGACGGCCGGGCGGAATCCTCGCCGACGCGGGCGGCCAGATCGGCCAGCTTCGGGCACTCGAAGACGACCTGCAACGGCAGCCGGGTGCCGTACTCGCGGTTGATCCGGTTCACCAGGGAGACCGCCGTCAGCGAGTTGCCGCCGGAGGCGAAGAAGTCGTCCCGCGCCGAGACGTCGTCGTACTTCAGCGCCTTGCCCCACACCCCGGCCAGCCACCGCTCGTGGCTCGTCGACGGCGCGACATACGGCGCGCCGCTCGTGGCGAGGACGGCGTCGGTCCGGGCCAGCGCGTGCGCGTCGACCTTTCCGTTGGCGGTCAACGGCAACTCGTCCAGCACCAGCACCCGGTTGGGGATCATGTAGTCGGGCAGGGTGGACGCGAGTTCGTCACGGATGAGCTCCGCCGGCCCCTTCATGTGCACGGCGTCTTCGCGCATCCCCTCGCTGCGCGTCTGCTCCCGGCTCACCTTGCCGCCGACGAAGAAGTACGACGGACCGGGCGCGATCCCCTGTCCGGCGAGGATGTCGTCGATCCGCCGGGCGGCGGGCAGCGGGTTGCCGCTCCTCGAGCTGTAGCCCGACGACATGAGGCCGAACCCCAGGCCGTTGCGCTGCAGGTGATGCAGCTTCGTGCCGAGCCCGATGTACTCCAGCCACTCGTCGGCCGTCCGGCTGACGGCGGTCACGCCGAAGGCCGCGCGTCCGTACACCTGCTGGTTGATCGCGATCACGTGTTTGGCCTCGATCAGCTTGCCGGAGACGCGCTCGAAATCCCCGTCCCGCCAGCGGTAGGTGCCAGCGGCGAGGCCTTCGACCCGGTCCGGATGGGCCTGGACGAACAGCTCGACGTCGTCCCGGCGCGGCTCGCCGTCGTTGGCGTGCAAGGAGAACGTGCCGAGGTAGTGGTCATCGGCGGCGGCACCGGCTCGGACGGCTACCGCGGGATCGAACTCCGCCGGGCTGATCGTGAGGCCGTACCGGGGCAGGTTCTCCTCGAACACGCCGACCATGTGCCCCGCCTCGAATTCGAGGACCTCGCGGATGTTGTTCTTGTAGACCGGTTCGATGACCCCGGTTCGGCCGATGAAGTGCACCGAATGCCCGGTCCCCGTGCCCGCGCCGATCAGGACCAGCGTGTGGTCGAGCGGGTGGTAGTAGTACATCCCGGCGCCGAGACCGTCGAGACCGCTGGTCTCCAGGTACAACTGCGTCGCGTACAACGCGCCGGGCGAGGCGTAGGAGTACTTCGGCAGCAGCCGCTCAGCACTGCGGAACCGGCCGAACCAGCGCAGGAGCTCACCCAGTTCGGCGAACGCGAGCTCACCGGGTTCGCGCGAGTACGTGCTGACCGGACGCGGTGCCAGGAGCGCGATGAGGTCACCGCGGCTGACGTCACCGCCCTCGTAATAGCGATATGTCTTGCGTGCGAAGACTTCCCGCCGCTGATGACCGGTTTCCCGTCCGCCCTCCAGCGCGACGACGGGGCGGCCCGCGAGATCGACGCGCACCCCCGGCTCGGACAGCTGTGCCTTGACCTGCAGCTTGCTTGCCTTCGACTGGTGGTGCCCGCCGTGGTTGCCCTGATCCATCAGCGCGGCTTCGCGCGGGTTCAGCTCCACGCACGCGACGAGCGACTTCGAGCCGGTCCGCGCGTCGTCGGTCACCACCGCGGCCGCCCGGCGCACCCAGGTGTGCTCCTCGATCGCCACCGCGATCTCGTCCAGCTCGACGCGGTAGCCGCGCAGCTTGACCTGGTTGTCGGCGCGGCCGACGAACTGGAGGGTGCCGTCCGGGTTCCAGTAGGCGAGATCCCCGGTGCGGTACAGCAGCTCGGTCGGGACGAACGGGTTCGGGACGAACTTCTCGCTCGTCTGCTCCGGCCGGTTCAGGTAGCCGCGGGCCAGCTGGACCCCGCCGATGTACAGTTCGCCCGGCTCCCCGATGTCGACCGGGGCGAGCTCGGCGTCGAGCACGAAGCACTGCGTGTTGTCGACCGGCACGCCGATCGGGACCGTCCCGGCGGTCTCGCCGATCGTGTCCGGGTCGACGACGTGGGCGGTCGCGTTGATCGTGCATTCGGTCGGCCCGTACAGGTTGACCAGCCGCGCCGACGGCAGTTCACGGGCGAGTTCCCCGGCCAGCTGACGCGAGAGCGCCTCACCGCCGGAGAACAGTTTCCGCAACGAGGCGCAGGCCCCGAAGCGTTCCGTGTCGAGCAACGCCTGCAGCAGCGTCGGAACGCACTGCAGGGTGGTGACGTCGTGCTTGATCACCGTGTCGATCAGGACCTCGGGATCGCGGAAACTCCCCGGCGCGCTCATCACCACACGGGCGCCCGCGGCGGGCGCCAGGATCTCCCATTGCGCGGCGTCGAAACTCATCGGCGTCTTCTGCAACACCGTGACGCCCGCGTCCAGGTGACCGCAAACCTGCAGCCAGCGCATCTGGGACACGACGCTGTGCTGCTCGATCATCACGCCCTTCGGCTTGCCGGTGCTGCCGGAGGTGTAGATGACGTACGCGAGCGAGTCCGGCCGAGGCCCGCACGGGACGTCGCCTGCCGGACCGTGGACGTCGGCCACGGACACGATCCAGGTCCCGGCGGGCACCAGCCCGGCCAGCCGTCCGGCGAGGTGCGGCTGGGTGACGACGACGCCGGCGCCGCTGTCTTCGAGCATGTACCGCAGCCGGTCCTCCGGATATTCCGGCGACAACGGCAGATAAGCGGCACCGGAGGCGAGAACGCCCCACGCGCCGACCAGCAAATCCGCGGAAGGCTCGACGTGCAGCCCGACGAGGTCGTCCGTGCCGATCCCCAGACCGGCGAGATGGGCGGCGAGATCCGCGCTCGCGGCTTCGAGTCCGCGAAAGGTCAATTCGCGGTCGCCGTCGACGACGGCGACCGCTTCCGGCCGGGTCCTCGCCCAGTGCCCGAGCAGATCCGGCAGGCAGGTAGTGGAACGGAAACGATGAAGCGGTGTGACGTTCGCGGCGGACGTCATGATCTTTTCCCCTGGCAAAGCCATCCCCCATTACGAATTCCGTGGACGCGCGCCGTTTCGGCGCACTGCTCGTGAACCACACAGCACAGGAGTGACCCTGACGGCCCGAGATACCGGCGGAGGCGGGAACGGCCCGAAAGTTTCCCCGACTGGAATATGCTTGACAAACGGGAGAACCGTATTCACCGGACGGAAATCGTTTCTCGTGGGACGAGAATCGAAAGGGTCTTCACCCGGCGCCCCGCAGACCATTTTCCTCTTCCCTTTGGGGCCGGGTTTCCTTCCCTGCCCGCCGTATCCGCCACACTCGAAGGCATGATTCCCACTTTCGTCTTCGTGCACGGTTCGGGAAGTTCGGCACACGCCTGGTCAGCCACCCAGCGGGAGATGGCGGCACGCGGGCACCGGACGCTCGCGCTCGATCTCCCCGGCCGGGGCGCGGGGTTCACCCAGGCCTACTACGAACAGGACCTCGAAACCTTCGCGGCCGAGCCGTCACCCGTGAGAGACGTGACCCTGGAGACTCAGACCCGGCTGGTCGTCGACGCCGTCCAGCGGATGCGTCACCACGGGCCGGTCGTCCTGGTCGCGCACAGCTTCGGCGGGCTCCCGGTCACCGCCGCCGCCAACGCGATCCCCGAACTGATCGACCGGATCGTCTACGTCGCCGCCCAGTGCCCGGTGGAACGAGCCCCTGGCGAGTACCCGGCGCTGCCCGCGTGGTCGTCCGCCGATCTCTTCACCGCGACGGCGCCGCTCATGATCGGGGACCCGGCGAGCCAGGGCTTCATCCGGATCAACTGGCGCGCCGCCGACCGCGCGCAACGGGCCGCGCTGCGGGAGGCCATCTCCGGGGAACTCACCGAGGACGAGTTCCTCCAGGTCGTCCTCACGAGCCAGCCGGACGAGGTGTTCTGGCTGACCGGACCCGAATGGGACGTGCGCGCGGACAAGGACTCCTGGGGCCGGATCCCGCGCACCTTCGTCAAACTGACCAAGGACCGCTCCATGCCGCTCGCCGTCCAGGAGCTCTACGTCGCCGAGGGCGACGCGCTCACCCCGGACAACCCGTTCGACGTCCGCGAGCTCGAAAGCAGTCACGCCGGGTTCCTCCGGAGGCCCGCTCCGCTGGCCGCGATCCTCGACGACCTCAGCGTCCGAGCAGGCGCCGGATCTCGGTGACCGCGGCGCGGCCCGCGCGGTTCGCGCCGACGGTGCTGGCGGACGGGCCGTAGCCGACCAGGTGCAGCCGCGGTTCGGCGACGACGCGGGTGCCGTCCATCCGGATCCCGCCACCGGACGACCGCAGGCGCAGCGGCGCGAGATGGTCTATGGCGGCGCGGAAACCGGTGGCCCACAGGATGATGTCGGCGGGCTCGAAGGTGCCGTCCGCCCACTGGACGCCGTCCGGGGTGAGCCGCTCGAACATCGGGTGACGGTCGAGGATGCCCGCGTCCAGCCCGGCCCGCACCTCGGGCGTCACCGCCAGATCGGTCACACTGACGACGCTCTTCGGCGGCAGGCCCTCCCGGACCCGCCGGTCGACCTTGGCGACGGCCTCGCGGCCCCAGTCCTCGCTGAACGGCGCGTCGCGCCAGACCGGCGGGCGCCGCGTCACCCAGCGCGTCGAGCGCGCGAAGGGCGCGATCTCCAGCAGCAGCTGGACGGCCGACGCGCCCCCGCCGACCACGACCACACGCTTGCCGCGGAAGTCTCCGGCGCCGGTGTAATCGGCCGTGTGCAGCTGGCGGCCGCGGAAGGTCTCCTGCCCCGGGTAGTACGGCCAGAACGGCCGGTCCCAGGTGCCGGTCGCGCTGATCACCGCGCGGGCGGCCCACGTCTCCGCCGCGCTCGCGACGACCAGCCTGTCGTCCTCGGCGCTCACCGACAGGACGTCGACGGGGCGATGGACCGGGAGGTCGTATGTGCGCTCGAAGCGGCCGAAGTACTCGGACACGACGTCGGCGGCGGGCAGTTTCGGATCCGGGGTGCCGAAGGCCATCCCGGGGAGGTCGTAGATGCCGTGGACCTTCTCCACGACCAGCGAAGGCCAGCGGTACTGCCACGCGCCCCCGGGCCGTTTGCCGTGGTCGAGCACGACGAAACCCGCCTCGTTGGCGAATCCCGCGCGGCGCAGGTGATACGCCGCCGACAGACCGGCCTGCCCCGCCCCGATCACCGCCACGTCGACTTCGTGATCCGCCTTCATACCGGGTTCAACGGCTGACGGGAGCCTCTATTTCCTTCTACGTCACTGTGTCCGCTGCGTCACAGCCCGCACGATCGCGACGACCAGGAGGATCCCGGCGAGGGCGACCAGCACCGGCGCCACCCGTTTGACCACGGATTCGCCCGCGTACTCCATCAGATCGATGGCCTCACCCTCCGCCACGGGCTTGACCGCTTTCAACGGCGGACGCTCCGCCGGCTCTTCGGGTTCCGGCTCTGCCGTGGTGGCGAGCTTCCCGGACAGGCAGTCCGCGAACGAGTCGAGGATCTTGCCGCCGACCTCGGAGATCATCCCGCGCCCGAACTGCGCCGGCTTGCCGGTGACCGCCATTTCCGTGGCGACGGCGCCGTGGGTGACGCCGTTCTTCTCGGACAGGGTGAGCGTCACCGTCGCCGACGCCGTGCCCGCTCCCCTGGCGTCCTTGCCGGAGGCCTTGATCACCACCTTCTTCGCCTCGGCGTCCTTCTCGACGAAATGGCCGGATCCCTTGTAGAGCAGGGAGATCGGCCCGAGCTTGACCTTCACCGTGCCTTTGAAGGCGTCCCCGTCGACTTCGGTGACGGTGGCGCCGGGCATGCACGGCGCCACCCGTTCCGGGTCGACGACGGCCTTCCAGACCTCCTCGACCGGGGCGGGAACGGTGAATTCGTGGTCGAGCCGCACGGGCCGACCTCCCTTCTCTCAGCTACCCGCGGCGGCGAGGACCGCCCGGCCGGTCAGCACCCGCGCGAGGTGCTGCCGGTATTCGACATCGGAGTTGCCGTCGGCCGTCGGGTTCGTGCCTTCGGCCGCGTGTTCGGCCGCTCCGCGGATCGCCTCGGCGGTGGCCGCGCAGCCGACCAGCGCCGCCTCGACCGCGGCCGCCCGCACCGGCGTCGAGCCCATGTTGGTCAGCGCGACCCGCGCCTCCTCGATGGTGCCCACCTCGGTGCGGACGCAGGCGGCGACCGCGACCATCGACCACGCCTGCGCGACCCGGTTGAACTTCTCGTAGTGGGCGCGCCAGCCGGTGTGCTTCGGCACGCGGACCTCGACCAGGAGCTCGTCCGCGGCGAGCGCGGTGGTGAACATGTCCTGGAAGAAGTCCGCCGCGGCGACCGTCCGCCGCCCGCCCGGTCCGGCGACGACGAGTTCGCAGCCGAGCGCGAGGACGGGGGCCAGCAGGTCACCGGCGGGATCGGCGTGCGCGATGGCGCCGCCGAACGTGCCGCGGTGGCGGATCTGCGGATCGGCGACCGTATCGGTGGCGGCCTTGAGCAGCGCGGCGTGCTCGGCGACCAGCGCGTCCCGCTGGACGTCGTAATGCGTGGTCATCGAGCCGATGACCAGCGCGTCGCCGTCCTCGCGGACCCCGCGCAGTTCGCCGACCTTCCCGAGGTCGACCAGCGTGGTCGGCGTGGCGAGCCGCATCCGCAGCACCGGCAGCAGGCTTTGCCCGCCGGCCAGCACCTTCGCGTCCTCACCCGCTTCGGCGAGGGCGGCGATCGCTTCGTCCACTGTGGACGGAGCGACGTAGTCGAACGGGGCCGGGATCACTGGGCACCTCCGGTGGCGTCGATCGAACCGAGACCGCCACCGGATTCGGAGCCCAGCCCGCCCGCGGCGGACGACCCGTGCCGGATGGCGTGCCAGACCCGCATCGGGGTCAACGGCATTTCGATGTCGTTCACCCCGAAGTGCCGGACGGCGTCGACCACGGCGTTGACCACCGCCGGGGTCGAGGCGATCGTGCCCGCCTCGCCGACTCCCTTGGCGCCCAAGGGGTTCGTCGTCGACGGGGTCTCGGTGCGGTCGGTGGTGAAACTGGGCAGATCCGCCGCCGACGGCAGCAGGTAGTCGGCGAACGTGCCGGTGGTCAGCGTGCCGCCTTCGTCGTGGACGGCCTCTTCGAACAACGCCTGCGCGATGCCCTGCGCGAGCCCGCCGTGCACCTGGCCCTCGACGATCAGCGGGTTGACCACCACGCCGACGTCGTCGACGCAGACGTAGGAACGCAGCTTCACGCGTCCGGTCTCGGTGTCGACCTCGGCCGCGCACAGATGGGTGCCGTGCGGGAAGGAGAAGTTCTCCGGATCGAACGTGTCCGCCGAATCCAGCGAGGGCTCGACGCCGTCCGGCAGGTTGTGCGCCGAGAACACGGCCCACGCGATGTCCTGGATGGACGTCGCGGAATCCGTGCCCTTGACCGAGAACTTGCCCGCCTCGAATTCGAGGTCGTCCTCGGCGCATTCCATCAGATGCGCCGCGATCGGCTTGGCCTTGGCGAGCACCTTGTCCGCGGCCTTGACCACCGCGATCCCGCCGACCACCAGCGACCGGGAGCCGTAGGTGTCCATGCCCTTGTGCGAGGACTGGGTGTCGCCGTGGATGACCTCGATGTCCTCGAACGGGACGCCGAGTTTGTCGGCGACGATCTGGCTCCACGCCGTCTCGTGCCCCTGGCCGTGCGCGGAGGCGCCGGTGATCACCTCGATCTTGCCGGTGGGCAGCACCCGGATCTCCGCGTGCTCCCAGCCGCCGGCCGCGTAGTCCAGCGAGCCGAGCACCCGCGACGGCGCGAGGCCGCACATCTCGGTGAACGTCGAGATGCCGATGCCGAGCTGGACCGGGTCGCCCGAATCCCGTCGTTCCTTCTGCTCGCGGCGGAGGCCGTCGTAGTCGAAGAGTTCCTTGGCCTTGTCGGTGGCGGCCTCGTAGTTGCCCGAGTCGTAGGTCAGCCCGGCCACCGTGGTGAACGGGAACTCCTCGTGCTTGATCCAGTTCTTCTCACGGACCTCCATCGGGTCCATGCCGAGTTCGACGGCGAGCTCGTCCATGATCCGCTCGATCCCGAACGTGGCCTCCGGCCGCCCGGCGCCGCGATAGGCGTCGGTGAGCGTGGTGTTGGTGAACACGTTGGTGCAGGCGAAGTGGTACGCCGGGAACTTGTAGATCGCGTTGAACATGAACGCGCCCAGGATCGGCACGCCGGGGCCGACGAGGCCGAGGTACGCGCCCATGTCGGCGAGCAGTTCGACCTTGAGGCCGGTCACCGTGCCGTCGCGGTTCGCGGTGATGGTGAGGTCCTGGATCTGGTCGCGGCCGTGATGCGCGGCGACCATCGTCTCCGAGCGGGACTCGGTCCACTTGACCGGTTTGCCGAGCCGCCGCGCGATCAGCGTCGCCATCATCTCTTCGGGCAGGACGGCGATCTTGCCGCCGAAGCCGCCGCCGACGTCCGGCGCGATCACCCGCACCTTGTGCTCGGGCAGGCCGAGCGTGGCCGCGGTCATCGTCTTGAGGATGTGCGGGACCTGCGTGGCCGACCACATGACCAGCTGGCTGCCGGTCGGGTCGACGACGCACGCCCGCGGTTCCATGAACGCCGGCACCAGCCGCTGCTGGCGGAACCGTCGTTTGAGGACGACCTCGGAGTTCGCGATCGCGTCCTCGACGTCGGATCCCGTCCCGGCTCCCGCGGAATCGAAGACCCACACGGCGTTCTCGTTGGTGCCGAGTTCCTCGTGCACCAGCGGCGCGCCCTCGGCGAGCGCGTTCTCGAGGCCGAGGACGACCGGCAGTTCGTCGTAGTCGACGTCGATCGCTTCGAGCGCGTCGTGCGCTTCGGCCGACGTCCTGGCGACGACCACCGCGACGCCTTCACCGGCGAAGTTCACCGTGTCCGAGGCGAGAATGGGACGCCTCGGCGATTTCATGTCCGGGGTGATCGGCCACGCGCACGGCATGCCGATGGCGCTTTCCGGGTCGAGGTCCTTCCCGGTGAGCACCGCGACGACACCCGGCGCGGACTTCGCCTCGGTGACGTCGATCGAGACGATCTTGGCGTGCGCGAAAGGACTGCGGAGCACCGCGAGGTGCAGCATGCCGGGCAGGCTCAGGTTGTCGGTCCAACGGGTGCGGCCGGTGATGAGGCGCTCGTCCTCCTTGCGGCGACGGGCCTTCCCGACCTCCGGTTCGATCGTGGAGGTCATCACTCACCACCCGCGCCGACACGGGAAGCGGTGTCCGAGGCGAGCCGCTCGGCTTCGGGACCGGCGCCGGGCCTCATCTGATGGGCGGCGTCGCGCACCGCGCGGACGATGTTCTGGTAACCCGTGCAGCGGCAGAGGTTTCCTTCGAGTCCTTCCCGGACCGCCTGCTCGTCCGGATCGGGATTGTCGGCGAGCAGATCGATCGACTGCATGATCATTCCGGGCGTGCAGAAACCGCACTGGAGCGCGTGGTTCTCGTGGAAGGCCTGCTGCACCGGATGCAGTTCGCCGTCGCGGGCCAGTCCCTCGATCGTGGTGACCTCGCAGCCGTCGGCCTGGACCGCGAGGACCGAGCAGGATTTCACGCTGTGCCCGTCGAGATGGACGGTGCAGGCCCCGCAGTTGCTGGTGTCGCAACCGACCACGGTGCCTACCTTCCCGACCCGTTCGCGGAGATGGTGCACGAGGAGGGTCCGGGGTTCGACGTCGTCTGTGTAGGGGGTGCCGTCGACGGTGACGGTGATGCGCATCAGGCCTCCAAAAGCAAGAGAAACCCCGCGCTGGTCCGGGGTCGTTCGGGAGCGGCCGGTCATTGCGGTTGTCACGGACCGACCCCGGAGCGACCGTGATCGGACTCACAGCCGAGCGTGCTACTTCTGATCGGCGGGGACAACCCCCGACAGGGGGTGACTCGACCGTTGGTCCGCAGATGCGTTGCGAAGGAAGGGAAAGGGGCGCAGATGCGGAAACGGGGCGAGTGTCCATTCGGTACAGGTGGTCGTGAGTGGCGATTCGGGTTCTAGCTGAACCTGTCTTATGTACCTACTGTGGATCTCATGGGATTCAGCCATCAGGTTAGTGCAGGTCAGGGCGGGCGTCAGCCGGTGTTTGATTCGTATGCGCGCCTGTCGCGGAATCAGGCGGGGAAGCTGGAGAAGTGCGAGACCCAGCACGCCGACAACCGGGATGTGATCGCCCGGTTGGGCGGCGTGCTGGGTGAGGAGATCTCGGACCCGAAGCTGTCCGCGTGGAACCCGAAGGTGCATCGTCCGGGCTGGGAACGGATCATGAAGCGGGTCGCGGCGCGGGCTTCGGATGGGGTGGTGTTGTGGAACACCGACCGTGGTTGGAGGCGGTCGCTGGATCTTGAGGACCTGTTCCAGTTGATCGAGGGCACGGGCTATGACTCGTACACGGTGGCGTCCTCACACGGCCGCTACGACCTCACCGACTACAACGACCGGTATCAGCTACGGCAGGAGGTCGCGCACAATCAGCGCAACTCCGATGAGGCGTCTCAGCGGATCTCGCGGCGGTTCGAGGTGCTGCGCAAGCGCGGTGTGCCGCATCACCAGGGCCGCCGCTTCGGGTTCCCTGGTCTGGATCGGACCGTGCCACGTGAGGAGTGGTTGGACGCGGAGGGGAAGGACACCCGTAAGCCGGTTCCGGCGGAGTTGGTGGAGCGGGAACGCAGGGCGTTGCGCGAGGCCACGGATGCGGTGTTGGCGGGGGTGTTCCAGTCCACGATCGCGGAGGAGTGGAACGCGGAGGGATTGCGCACGATCACGGGTAAGACGTGGCTGCCGCGTCAGGTCGGGGAGGTACTGTTGCGGCCGATCAACGCTGGTCTGATCGAGCATGACGGCGTGGTGGTGGGCACGGTGCCGGGTGAGCCGATCGTGAAGCCGGAGACGTTCGCCAAGCTGCGCGCGTTGTGTGCGGGGCGGACGCAAGGGCAGAACCCGAGCGGGGTGTATGTGGGGTCGGGGATCTTGCGGTGCCCGTTGTGCGGGCGGGGTGTGAGCGGGCGTCCGCATTCGGGGACCTATCCGGATGGTGAGCGGCGGCGGCAGTACGGGTGCTCGAAGAGTTCGGGCGGGTGCGGCAAGGTCGGCGCCGATATGCGGCGGGTGGATCGTGAGTTGCGCGGGCTGGTGATTTCGCGTCTGTCGGACGCCAAGCACGCGGCGGCGATCCGGGCCGCGCGTGCGCGTGTCTCGGAACGGCTGGCGGAGATCCATACCGAACTTGGCGAGTGTGAGCGCTTATTGAAGTCGATCGCGGCGAAACTCGGGGCGGGGAAGATGACCGAGGACACTTACGACGCGGCCAATGAACCGCTCATGGCCACACACGCACGGTTGGAAGCCGAGCGGGACGACTTGACCGGCGGGAACCCGGACGGCCCTACCGAAGCGATGAGCAGTGAGGACGCGGCGGCGCAGTGGGACGCGGCCGAGTTCGACGAACGCCGCGCGATGCTCACCGACGCACTCAGCGGCGACACCCTCTATTTGGACCCTGCCGCCAAGAACGGGAAACGCCAGTTCGACCCCAAACGGGTCCGCATCGAACCCCGGATGCCGAAGCGCCGCAAAGGTGCGGCCTGATAGAGCAACGACCGAGGCCACACCCGTCCCGGAACAGGGGTGGGTGTGGCCTCGGTTGTTGGTGTGTCTGGCCACGCGCACGTCACTCCTTTTTGGCGTTGCGTCGGCGTTTGTCGATGCGGTTAAGGATCACCGCGAGTGACAGTATTCGTTCCTCGGTCAGTGGCGGGAGGTCTGCGACCTTCACCGCCCACCGATCGACTGCTTCGGCGTCGAGCCGGGCCTGTTCTTCGGCGTAGGTTTCCTTCCTGCGCGTGGTTGCTGGTCGTGCCTTGCGATCGGTCAGGGTGTCGTCTCACCTCCTCTCGGTCGGGGCCGTGCCCGGTAGAGCCGGGCGGCGGCGGGTGTTGGTGTGTCGGTGGAAATTCCCGGCGCAGTGCCGGAAACGGGTGTGTCGCGCGCACGAGGGTCTACCTGCCTACCGTGCTGGTCAGGACCGGTTTTGCGGGGTCTACCGAGGCCCTACCGGCCTCTACCCGGTAGCGACCCGGTAGAGCCCGCACGGTGCGATCAGGTGCGGCCCCGGTAGGTGTCCCAGGCGTGGCGGACGGCGCGGAGGTCGTAGCCGTTGCGGTTACGGCCCTCGCGTTTGATCTGCCCCGGGGACACCCCGAGCGGGCGGAGCAGGGCGGCGAGATCTTCGGCGTCCCAGCCGGTGTAGCGGTCGTCCATCGTGGACAGCCGCGACAGGATCTCTTCCGTCCACAACCGGTCTTGTCCGTCACACGCGGCGAACAGATCGACGATCCCGGCCCGGTCGATTCCGTCACCGGGCGTGCCCGCCGTATCGGCGGCGGCGCGGCGTCGTGCGCGGGCGGCGTCCCAGGATTCGGTGTCGATACGGGGCAGTCCTTGCGCGGCGCGGTGGCTGCCCATCTCGCGGGCACGCTCGGCGGGCACGGGCCGGAACTTCACCACCACGGGTTCGCGTGATCCGGCGGCGTAGACGTACGCCTTGCCCGCGTCCTCTCCGGACTCACCGGTGGCGGGGTTGAGGCGGTCGGGCCGCCATCCTTCCGCGATCATGTTCGGCCCGAGCACCAACCGCACATCGGCGTGACGGCACGGCATCAGGATCTTGCACGCCACCGAATCCGCGATCGCCGCGCCCAGCACGTCCGAGGTCGCGTCCGCCGACGCGAGCACGAGCGTCACGCGTGCCTTGCGCCCGAGCCGCAGCAGCGACACGGCCAGTTCCTTCGCTTTCGCCGTGAGGTGCGGGTATTCGTCCACGAACACGACAACGCCCGGACGCCCGGGGGAGACGTCCCACGCGTCGCCCATTCCGAACTGTGTGAGCATTTTCGGGCGTGCTTCGGCCAGCGCGACGGCGTCGGCTAGCGCGTCCTCGATCCCGGCGTGATCGCGTTCGCGGCGGGCGACGCCGTCGCCGAGTGCTTCCAGCCCGTTCCCGGACGGGTCCAGATCCCACACCAGCCCGTCCGCGCACGCCGACACGGCGTCGGCCAGTGCCCGCAGGGTTTGTGACTTCCCGGAGCCGGGGTTGCCGATCACCACGATGTGCGTGCCGAGGAAGGTCAGCGCGAGGTCGGTCCCGTCCATGCGGCGCGCCACGATCTGGGAGTCGGCCAGCGACCCTGACAGCGGAGCACGGGACGGCGCGGGCAGCAGTGAGCCGAACGGATCACGTTCGGCCAACCTGAGCACCACCCGCGCCCGCCGCGCGCGGTCCGGGGCGGCCAGCAGGCCACCCGAGGGGAGATCGAGGGTGGTTTCCAGTTCGCCGAGTTTCGCCACCACCGCCGCCGGGGTGCCCCGGCGGAGGATGACCGGGACTTCCCAGCCCCAGGGTTGCCGTTTCGCGTCGCCTGCCATCCGCAGGTCTATGCCTTCCGCGCGCACGGCGCGGGCGACACAGTCGGCGGCTTCGGCGCGGGTGTGCGCGTCAGCGATCGGATACGGCTCCCCGTCGGCTTTCTCTTCCTCCTCGGGAGTGGGCTTTTCTTTGGGGCCACGGAGTTTCCGGCCGATCAGCGCGGTCACTCCGATGTAGACACCACCGAGAATCCAGTACACGACCGGGCCGTGAGCATCGGCCAGCAGCGCCACCGTGATCAGGGTGGCGATCGTGATCACCACGGTGACCGCGAGGCGGGTCCAGAACGTGTCCCGCCACTTCTTGCGCAACCGGGCCTCCACCCGCGCCCGTGCCTCGTCCTGAGCGAGCGCGACGAGCCCGGCGTAGTCGGTGTACCCGGAGATGTGCCGTGCCAGCTTGGACACCAGCCACACCGTCGCCACGCAGGAGTGCAGCAGCAGCCACCACACCACGCGCGGGGTCCGCGTCACCACCAGCACCACCGACCGCCACACCAAGCGCAGCGCGAGGCGCGGGGCGGTGTGGATCAGCCATCCCCGGGCGTCCAGCAGCAGAGGCCGCAGCCACCGCCACAGCGCCCGCAGCAGCCACCACCCGGCCCGGCCCGCAGCGCGGGACGCCGCGACAACGATCCGGCCCGACAGTGCCGCCAGGGTGCGCAGCACGCGCCCGAGCACGGGCCAGACTCCCCAGCCCGCCACGATCCGCGCCATCCGGGCCAGCCACGCCGCAGCGCGCCCGGTCCGGTAGATCGCGTAGGCCAGCCACGGGAAGAAGGCCACCTGCCGCGCCACCCACCCGGAGACCGGCCGAGCAACCTTCTCAGCCAGCCACCCGCAGGCCGCCCGCAGCACCGCCACCAGCCAATGCCGTGCCGCCGCCGCACACGTGGACGCCTGTGTCAGGAGGTTGTTCAAAGGGCATCACCGCCCCGGACTCCGGCGCGCAGATCCCGTGCCCCGCAGGTGAGCACCGCCGCGACGATCGCGACCACATCGGCGGACAGGTCCGCGTCGTCGGCCGTGTCGGCGTCGGGGCGAGAGTCGGCGGCAATCCGCCACGCGGGCGGGGCGGGGGTGGTGCCGTTCGGGCCGGAGATCCCGGCCCGTTCACATTCGGCCACATAGGTGGCGGCGATCTCCGCCACGGTGGTGGCCTCCGCCGCGATCTGCCGGAACAGCCACGCCCCACCCGGGGCGTCACCCCCGGCCGCGACGAACGCGGGCAACTCTTCACCGAGCCACCCCAGGTGGAACAGTTTCGCCTGGAGAGTTTCCCAGGTCACGAGCGTATTCATAGTGGGTAGAACCTTTCGTCGTGGTGCGGGCCGGTTGCCCGCACTACCGTGGTAACGAACAACCTATCGAATAGGTTGCCGACGAGACGGTACGCTACCCGAATGGCGTACGCAACACCTCGCACACATCCGATTGCCAAGATGTGGACAACCTGTGCGATAGGTGCGACACTGGCGACACGGGCAACGCCCAGCGACGCAGGCCAACCACCGGACAACGACCACTGACGAACAGGCCCCGCAGGTCGCGGAGAAGACGACGAGACCCAAGGTGAGATGCCATGGCCAAGACAGCCACCGCGAAAGACAAGACCAACCACGCAGCCCAAGCCCTGCGCGACCAGATCGCAGACGGCACCCTCGGCGCGGGTGACTGGCTGCCCTCGGAAAGCCAGCTGATCGCCGAATACGGCATCTCCCGCTACGCCGCCCGCCAAGCCGTCGCGCGGCTGGTCGCCGAAGGGCTGGTGACCTCGGTGGACGGGAAAGGCACCTATGTGCGGCCCCGTCGTGAACGCGCCCGCCACGCCGACACCCGCACCCTCACCCGCAGCCCCGGCGGGTTCGCCGACGCCGACACCGACACGTGGGACCAGGTCGAGGACCCCGCCACGTACCGCACCACCGCGACCGAAGATCTCGCGCTTGCCCTCGGTGTCCCGGAACACACGCCGGTGTTCGTCACCGACCGACTGTTGTCGCGGGGAGAGCGGCGGATGGTGCAGCGGCTCTGTGTGCCGTTCCCGACCGTGACCCAGGTCCCCGCGCTGGAAACCGACCCGTTCCGCACCCCCGGCGACACCTATACCGAACTCGCCGCCGCAGGACTCGACCTCACCTGGTCCGAAAGCGTGCAAGCCGTCATCGCGTCACCGGACGACGCGGCCAGCCTGCACAGCGCCCCCGGGACCCCGGTCCTGATCACCCGCCGCACCGCCACCGATCCCACCGGCCGTGTCCTGGTGATGGAGGAAACCCGCCGCAGCGCGGACGGAACCCAGATCACTTACCGGATTACCCCCGTCTGAACGACCCCGGATATCGGCGGCGACCTGCCGGAATACCTGGTCGTCAGGCCATTCCGCGGGAAGGCGTACGGACGGCCGCGGGGCCGCCGCCGGCCAGGCCCGGAGGGCCTGTGGCCGGCGGCGGCCCCGCTCGTTTTCAGGCCGCTCTCTCCCAGTCTGGTGGCGGTGTCCCCGACGCGATCAGGGCGTCGATCCGCCGCACCGCACCCGGGGACAGCGTCAGCACCGCCACCGGCGTGCCGTCCTCGGTCAGCGAGGGCACCACCAGCACCGCCGGATCGGTCAGCCCCGCCCGGTCCATCGCCCGCCGCAGCGCGTCGGCCATCACGACCGCTTCCCGGTACGCCGTCACCAGCGCGGGGACCTCCGCCACTGTGGTGGCCGCAATCGTGATCTGTCCATCCCAGCCGCTCCCCTCATCACCGGACGCGGGAAGGCCGTGACCGTCGTCGGTCGTGTTGTCAGCGTCGTTCATGACGTGTGTTCCCTTCCGGCGCGCGTCCGCGTGCCTGACGAAGGGCGTCCCGCACCCCGGCCGGTGATCCATCCCCAGCGCAGTACGAAACACCCCGATACTCTCGGTATCGGGGTTGCTCCGGCTTCCCCAGCCGGGCCACCCGCGCATCTTTGCCGGATTACGGGTGGCCCGGCCTTCCATCACCCCTAGCTCCCCCGGAACAGGCGGGCGTGCCCTCCCGCCCGCTCCAGGGCTCACCGCGCGCTTGCAGTCACGCGGCAAGATCGTGGGTTCTTACGTCGAGTCCTCCGCCTCGGTCATTTCTTTGTGTCGTGCGTGTCGTCTTATCGGGGCAGGAGGAGCCGGTGCCGTGTCTTGGCGGCCATCTCCGAGGGGATCGGTCGCCCGGTGAACCGATGCCGCAGCATCGCCTGCACCGATTCCTCCACCTGCGCGGCGGACGGCTTTCTGCGTGGGTTCATCACCACTGTCAAGTCATGACGCGCGATGGTGAGGAACGAGACCGGAACACCCTCGGTCTCACACGCCGCCCGCACGATCGCCACCCACATCCCCGGGTCCGTTCCGGTGCGGCCCCACTGGTGGTCGAAGACCATCCAGTGACCCAGCAGGAGTTTCGCGACCACGTCTTTGGCCGACCCGGCCATATAGGGATTCACGCTCATACCGGCTCCACTTCTGGGGCCTCCGCGCGCTGGTTTCCCGCCAGGTCGCCGATCGCGCGCATCATGAACGAAACGGCATCCTGCCCCAGCGCGTCAGCGAGACGGATCGACAACTCCACCGAGGTCAACGGCCGGTACCCCATCTCTATGTAGGTCAGGTGCGACGCCGAGAGGTCCGCCCGCTTCGCAAGCCCCTCGATCGACATGTTCCGCACCACCCGCGAATACCGAATCCAGCCACCGATCCGCGACGTGTCCGGACAGGGCCGCCGGTTCGAGTTGAGATTCCACGACAGTCGTTCCGCCTCCCGCGCCACTTCACTAGCGGCCATCCCAGCCCCCCTTCTTGCCCCGGTAATCGCCGACCAGGACTATCAGCAGATCCTTGACGTCGATCTGAAATCCCTGCCCCAGCCGCATCGCCGTCACCAGCGACACCACCGGATGGCGCTCGCGCTCGATCCGGTTAATCGCTGAGACCGACACACCAGTCCGTGCCGCCAGGACTTTCTGCGTCCACCCGCGCTTCTCCCGCTCCAGCCGCACAAACTCCGGAACATCCATCTCCCGCAGGTCCCCGTCCCGCCGCCACACCGTTTTTGAAGCTCTCATCACGCCCCACCCACCGGCACCGGCTCCGGGCACACCATCGCGACGTCGTCAGCATCAGTGACCAGCGTCAGCCGCAGCACGTACCCCAGCGCCCCCGCATACGCCGCCAGGTGCCGCAGCAGGGAGTGCGAGAAGTAGCCCGTATTGGTTTCCAGCCGCGACACCACCGCCTGCGACAACCCCGACTCCGCGCACACCTCTTCCTGCGAGACTTCCCGCTCCAGCCGGTCGGTGTGCAGCCACACCACCACCTCCGACACCGCAGCGGCGGCCACATCACCCCGCCCACCCGCGCCACCCTCAGGCTCCGCGACCAGCACCAACCGCAGCGCGTACCCCAGCGCCGCCGCATACTCCGCCAGATTCATCACCAGCCGATGCGAGTAATAGCCCACATCCGTCTCCACCCGCCTCACCGTCAACAACGGCAACCCCGACCTCATCGCGACCGACGCTTGCCCAACCTCGCGCGCCACCCGCGCCGACCGCAGCTCCTCCACCACGTTCGCCACCTCGGTCACCACAGCCCAACGCGGCCGCACCGCCCCCGTCACCACTGCTCACCGCCCGCAGAATGGACACGGCGAGACCGGACGGCGGACACACCGCACACCCCCCGGCCCCGCCGCGAGAACACGCCCGCCCACCGCCCGCCCCTCCGGCGATGACGCGGCCCCACCCCCATCCGCTCCTCCGCCGACCGCAACGACCGACGCGCCCTCGTGAACAACACACACGCCCCACACACAGGACCCGGGTCACACGTCATCGGAGCCGAGAAGAACCGGATACCACACAACCCCACGTAGCTGCCCCCGTCGGCCATCCCCGCCACCATGGCCGCATCCGTCACCGCGTGATCCGTCAACCCTTCGGCCGACGTCACCCACGTCAAGTGATCACCCACCGCCATAGTCATGGGGCCTCATTCCCTTCGCCTCGGTAGTGCCGTGATCAAAGGTCCCCCGAAAAGGCGAAGATCCCCATCGAGCGCATACATATCGCGTCACGCCACATGCATGGCACGCATATCCGCAGGTGAGCGCGCCCCGTTTGACCTATACTGGAGCGCTCAGCAATCCGAGGAGCGCCCACATGACCCGCCCGAGGGAAGTCCGAGCCTGTGTCGGCTGCGGTGCAAGACTTGCGTCTGACAACCGCGCCGACCGGTGCCGACCTTGCGCGCGTAAGGTGCTCGACGCGCCAGACCTAGCACCCCTTCAAGCAGGCGATTTTTGGAACGCGTCCGCGCTAGCTGAGGCATTCCGGAACAAGCACATGGGCCAGGTCTTCCGTGCTTATCGGAAAGCTCACGATCCAGAGGTCAGGCAAGCAGATCTCGCGCGGTGGCTTGGACTCACCCAGGGACAGGTGAGCCGAATCGAGCGGTCTACAACGCGGGTTCGTGACCTGGAAAAGCTGGAGCGCTGGTCATACGCATTACATGTTCCTGACCGTTGCTTGTGGTTCGAGCGCACTCCACAAGCCCCCAACGCATACCGCCCCACCTCCGACAGTTCTAGGCTGCAATCGTCAGCGATCGATGATGGGAGCGACGTGCAGCGGCGAGATTTCCTTAAAAAAGCTGGAACCGGCGCTTTAGTGCTAGGTTCGTCACTTTTTCAAGCCCAAGGCAGGGTGTGCGAAATAGGTAAGATTCCCGCCGGGAATCCCGACGTTGAAACTATCAAAGAAATGACGAAGACCTTTCGTCGCTTGGATAATCTTTACGGCGGGGGTCGCAATCGATCAGCTCTCGAATCTTTCTTAACTTCCAGTGTTTCACGAATGCTCAAAGAGTCCGGGAGGCCAGAGCGAACTAAGTTTGAACTTTTTGGTGCCGCAGCCGAGATGCATCAGTTGGCTGGATGGATGGCTCACGATGTTGGGCAGGCAAAAGAGGGTCGGCGACACCTTCGGGAAGCACTTCGACTGACTCAAGAATCCGGGAATGACGCACTTTCAGGCGAGATGCTCGCCGGAATGAGTCATCATGCCGCCTTTTATGGTTCGGCGGAGTCGGCGGTAGATCTGGCCCTGGCGGCGCGTCAAGATGCTAAACGCTCCGGCCTTCCGGCGCTAATCGCAGAGTCGGCCGTAATGGAAGCGCATGGGCTCGCAATGCAGGGCGACAAACCCGGCGCACTTGCGGCGCTTAGGACAGCGGAGCAAGTATTCGACAGGGCAAGCAAGGAAGAACAACCTGCATGGTTGAGCTACTTCGATGAAGCCTACATGGCTGCCAAGTTCGCTCACACCTTCCGAGATCTCGACATGCCACAAGAAGCTGAGTTATTCGCACATCGCTCTCTTGAAATGAGTGAAGGGTATGAACGTGGGCGCTTGTTCAATACGGCGCTACTAGCCTCAATTCTTGCCGATCAGCGGCGCATTGAAGAGGCGTGCAGGACCGGCGGAATAGCGTTAGATATGACTCTAAACGTTCGATCAACAAGAAGTTCGGCATATCTCGCGAGAATTGGGCAACGCCTTGCTCCTTTCAGGTCCCATGCAACCGTTCAGGGCTTTTATGAAAAAATGGAATCTGTTGGCTTGCCGACGCCGTCAGTCTGACTTACTGCGAAGGAAAAGCGAGAACGTGCATTAGAGCGACCTGTGACGCGGCACCAATGATCTCGCCTTTCTCGATCTTCTCCCTGACGTCAGCAAGGGGAATCCAAGCGACTCGTTCAGCTTCGTTGATATCTGGCGGCGCACCGATGTAGTCAGCGCCACGCGCGACGAAAAGCAAGGCTTCGGCATCGGTGGTACCGACACTCGGTTGCATCACGAACAGTGGCGCTACATCACGAGGTCGCCACCCGGTCTCCTCTTCGATTTCGCGCGCCGCAGTGACGGCGGGAGCCTCATCAGGCTCGACGTAGCCGCCGGGCAGTTCCCAGACCCACCGATCGATGATGAACCGGTGCCGCCACAGCATGAGGACCCGCTCTTGATCGTCAAGGACCGCCATGATTGCCGCTTTCGGCATACGCAACACGTACTGCTCAAACTGGACACCGTCCGGCAACTCAACCGAGGCGACACTCAACCGCAGGTGACGAGTGTCGTCGACCAATCGCTCCCCGTGGATAGTCCAGCGTGTTGTCTCCCGTGGGCGATCTTCGGCCGTCATAGTTCGGACGCTACCGCACGAGACCCATGGGCGGGCAGCATCGAGCACCGAGCACGAAACCGCAGGTCACAAGTAGGTAACTTAAACAGGGTTAGCTCTAGCCCGAATCGCCACTCACGACCAACTCGGCCGATCCGCGTTCGCGCCCGTGATCACCGTGGCGACCCGATCCCCCGGGAGATCGTGCACGGTCAGCGCGGCCAGACCGGCGGCGCCCGCGGGTTCCGGGAGGACGCCGAGGGTTTCCGCGCCCAGCCGCATGGCCGCGCGGAGATCGTCGTCGCTCACCAGCACGAAGTCGTCGACCAGCGACCGCAGCCGCCGCACGGATTCCGGCTCCGGGGACCTGATCGTGATGCCGGCCGCGAACGAACCGGTCCGGTCGACGGTGATCGGCTCGCCCGCCCGCCAGCTCTTCGCCATCGCCTGCGCCGACTCGGTCCCGACGCCGACGATCCGGACGTCCGGCGAATGCGCCTTGAGCCAGAGCGCTACGCCGGCGATCAGCGCGCCGTCGCCGACCGGAAGCACGACCGTGTCGATCCCGCGCTCCTCCGCCAGCTCCAGGCCGATCGTGCCCGCGCCCTCGGAGATCGCGGGCTCCCGGCCGTCGACGACGAAGACGCGATCCGGGGCTTCGGCGGCGAAGGCGGCAGCGGCGTCTTTCGCCTCGCCTTCGACCCGGCGCACCCGCGCGCCCAGTGCCTTCATCCGCCGCAGTTTGACCGGCGAGATGTGGTCGGGGACGAACACTTCGGCCCGCAGACCGTGCTTGCGGGCGGCGAACGCGAGGGCCTGCCCGAAGTTGCCGCTGGTCCCGCACACCATGGTGGTACCCGGCTCCAGCCCGGCGGCGAAATAGTCCGCGCCGCGGCCTTTGAAGCTGCGCAACGGATTCAGCGTCTCGACCTTCACCAGGACACGCCGTCCGAGCCGTTCGTTCAGCTGTCCGTCCTCGTACTGCGGGGAGTTCAGGAAGACGGGGTCGATCATCTTCGCCGCCTCGGCGACGTGGTCCAACTGCAGGTCGATGTCGGTCATGAGCCCCAAGTTAGAACGGAAGACGATCACGCCGATTGTAAATTTTCCCGTCCACGTGCAATATTCTTGCGTGCCCTTGGACGAGATCGACCATCTGCTGCTCGACCTGGTCCAGGCCGACGCGGCCCGTCCGCTGCACGATCTGGGTGACGCCGTCGGTCTTTCGCCGAGCGCGGTCCAGCGGCGGCTGACCCGGTTGCGCGCCGACGGCGTGATCCGCGCCCAGGTCGCGGTGCTCGACCCGGAGGCGTTGAGCGCCGCGATGACGTCGGTCATCCTGGTCGTGCTGACCGACGACAGCGAGAAGAGCCATCAGGCGTTCCGCGAGCGCATGCTGGCCGAGCCCCGGGTCCAGCACTGCTACAGCATCGTCGGGCAGTGGGACTACGTCGTCGTCCTGCTCACCGCGGATCTCAAGGCGAGCCGGTACCTGGCCCGGAAGCTGTTCGACGAGCGCGTCAAACGCTTCGAGACCCTGCCCACCTTCGAGGTGGTCAAGTCCAGCCAGGCCGTGCCGGTGCCCGGTGTCAGCCGTGGATCCGGCCGCTGAGTTCGGCCAGCCGCGACCCCGATCCGCTCCAGCGCAGCGCGATGATCTCCGCCGCGATCGACACCGCGGTCTCCTCCGGCGTCCGCGCGCCGAGATCGAGGCCGATCGGCGAGGACAGCCGTTCGAGTTCCGCTTCGGTAACCCCGGCTTCGCGCAGCCGCGAGAACCGGTCGTCGTGGGTCTTGCGCGAGCCCATCGCGCCGACGTAGCCGACGTCGAGCCGCAGCGCGACCTCCAGCAGCGGCACGTCGAACTTCGGGTCGTGGGTGAGCACGGCGATCGCGGTCCGGCCGTCGATCCGGCCCGCGTCGGCCTCACCCTTGAGATAGCGGTGCGGCCAGTCGACGACGACCTCGTGCGCGTCCGGGAAGCGGCTCTTCGTCGCGAACACGGGCCTCGCGTCGCAGACCGTCACCTGGTAGCCGAGGTACGCGCCCATCTTCGCCATCGCGGCGGCGAAGTCGATCGCGCCGAAGACCAGCAGTCGCGCGGGCGGCTCGAAGGAGTTGACGAAGACCGTCATGCCCTCGCCGCGGCGCTGCCCGTCCGGCCCGTAGTGGAGCGTGCCGGTGCGGCCGGCGACGAGCATGCCGCGCGCGTCGTCGACGACGGCGTCGTCCATCCGTGACGAACCGAGCGAACCGGAGATCCGGTCCGGCCAGACGATCAGATGCTCGCCGACGAGGCCTTCCCGTTCGTGCTCGATCACCGTGACCACGGCGACCGGCTCTCCACTGTGGACCGATGCGACGACGTCGCCGAGTTCCGGCATCGAGTCGCGGTCGACGTGCTGGACGTAGATGTCGATGATCCCGCCGCAGGTCAGCCCGACGGCGAACGCGTCGTCGTCGCTCACGCCGTAGCGCTGGAGCACGGGCGCGCGATCGCCGACCACCTGCTGTGCGAGTTCGTAGACCGCGCCCTCGACGCAGCCGCCGGAGACGCTGCCGGTGACCGTGCCGTCCGGGGCGACGAGCATCGCCGCGCCGGGGCTGCGCGGCGCCGACGAGAACGTCGCCACCACCGTGCCGACCCCCACCGTCTCGCCTGCCGCCCAGCGGCGGTGCAGTTCGTCCAGTACGTCACGCATCCGCGATCTCCACCAGCAGTCGTTCCAATGTGGCCATGCTGTGCCCGGCGAGCAGCCGATCGAGGTACGGGAGCGCGGCCACGATGCCGGACTGCACGGGAGCGTAACCTGCCCGCCCCGCGTGCGGATTCACCCAGAATACGACGTGCGCGAGCCGTCGCAGCCTGGCGAGCTGTTCGCCGAGCAGGCCGGGATCGCCCCGTTCCCAGCCGTCGGAGAAGACGGTGACCACGGATCGCCTGGCCACGCCGCGTTGTCCCCAGCGGTCGAGGAAGGCCCGCAGGGTCTCGCCGAGCCGGGTCCCGCCCGCGAAATCGGGGACCGCGGCGGCCGCGGCGAGCATCGCGTGCTCGGGATCGCGCAGCCGGAGCTGGCGGGAAACCCTGGTGAGCCGGGTACCGAGGGTGAACACCTCGACGCGGCCCGGAGCGCGCCGGGCGACGACATGCGCGAACCGCAGCAAGGCGTCGGCGTACGGCCCCATCGAGCCCGAGACGTCGATCAGGAGGACCAGGCGACGGGGTTTGGTGCCTTTTCGCCGGTACGCCAGGCGCACGGGCTCACCGCCGCCCGCCAGCATCGCGCGGAGCGTGCGCGACGGATCGAGGGTGCCTCGCCCAGCCGCACGACGTCGCGGCGACGATCGCGGCGGAAGGGACGGACGCAGTTTCGCGAGCAATTCCCGCAGGTGAGCGCGTTCGGCGACGCTCAGTTCGGCGAGATCGCGGTGCCGCAGGATCTCGTCCTCGCTCGCCGCCACGCGGAGCTGATCGGGCTCCGTGCCGGACTCGCCCTGCCTCGGCGCTTGCGCGAGCGAGGCGATCTTCGCGCGCTTCGGAGGCGTCTGCCGCGCTTGCCGTCGTGGCCCGGCCTTCTTTTCGGCGAACCAGCTGTCGAACGCGGCGTCGTAGTGCGGGAGGTCGTCGGGATCGGCGCACAGCGTCAGCCGGCCTGCCCAGTAGAGCTGCTCGGGGTCGGCGAGATCGACCTCGCCGACGGCCGCGAGGTACGCCTGGACGCGGTGCGCGTCGCACGGCAAACCGGCTTCGCGCAATGCCTCCGCGAAGCCGACGAACCCGGCGAGTGGATCGCTCACCCCTCCATTGTGCGCGCATTTCGGGTCACCGGCGGGCGAAGGCCGGGGTCTTCTCGCGCAGCGGACCGATGCCGCCCAGGACGGCCGCAGCGGCGGTGAGCTGCGGAAAGCGGTCGGAAAGCCGGAGTGGGAGCGGGATGGTCCGCTCGGTCAAAGTGCCGTCCAGGGCGGGCTCGATGAGCATCTTGTGCTCCGCCAGTTGCTGCTTCTGGACGAGCGAAACGATCGCGGCGCGCCGTCGCTGCACCCGCGCGAGGTCCCGCGCGGTCAGCGTGCCGCGCCGCAGCGGGGCGGCGAGGATCCGCGCGGCCGCCACGGCGTCCTGGACCGCGATGTTGACACCCATCCCGCCCGCCGGTGACATCGCGTGCGCGGCGTCGCCGATGCAGAGCACCCTGTCGGAGTACCAGTGCGCGAGCCTGGACATCCGGACGTTCAGCAGTTTGACGTCGTCCCAGCCGCCGATCTCGTCGAGCTGCTCGTCGTTCCAGCCGAACAGGCCGCCGATCCGTTCCCGGAACTTCTCGATCCCCTCGGCCCGGCCTTCGGCGTCCCGTCCTTTGCGGATCAGGTACGAGGTCTGGAAATAGTCGCCGCGGTCCATGGTCATACCGGCGAGCCCGTTCGCGAAACAGCCGAACACCTGGGCCTCTTTGCCGGTGTCTTCGAGTTTGGGCACCCGGACCCACCAGACGTCCATCGGCACGTCGTACTCGCGCGGAACGAGGCCCGCTCCGGCCCGGATCACCGAATCCCGGCCGTCGCAGCCGACCACGAGCGTCGCGGCCAGTTCCCGTTCGGCGCCGTCGGCATCGCGATAGAGCACGCCGCCGCCCTCGCGCAGTCCGGTCACTTTCGCGCCCATGCGCAGGGTGAAGGTCGGTTCGGCGGCCGCGGCCTCGGCGAGCAGATTCAGGAAGTCCCACTGCGGGACCATCGCGATGTACTTGTGCGGCCCGGGAATCCGGCTGAAGTCGGCGGCGACGATCGTCTTGCCGCCGATCACCATCCGCATCTTCTCCAGCCTGCGCGAAGGCAGTTCCGCGAACCGTTCGCCGAGCCCGAGGTCGTCGAGCAGCATCAGCGTCGGCGGATGCACCGTGTCGCCGCGGAAATCGCGGAAGAAGTCCTTGTGCTTTTCGAGAACGGTGACCTCGACCCCGGCCCGTGCCAACAGGAGCCCGAGCACCATCCCCGCCGGACCGCCCCCCACCACACAACACCGTGTACGTTCCATATCCGAGTTGTAGCGCGCCCGGTGAGCGGTCGCCAGGCATTCGGCACCGAAGAGGACCTAGGTCCTGCCGGAGATCCTCGCTACGGTGACGCCATGTTCTCGTCCCGTGCCGTGCTGGCCGCCCTGCTCGCTTGCGTCGTCGGCGCTGCGGCCGCCCCCGCCGCCTCGGCGGCTCCCTCCTCTTCGCCGATTCCGGTCGTGTACGACGGCGACTCCGACTTCGCGGACATCGCGACGCTCGCGTATCTCTGCCAGGCGCACAAACAGCGCCGCATCGACCTGCGCGCGGTCACCGTCACCAACAACGGCGCGGGAACGCCGGGGCGCGGGCTGACCCACGTGCGGACGACGCTCGAAAAGTGCGGTCTCTCCGGCATTCCGGTCGCCGACGGTTCCGACACCGGTGTGAACCCGATGCCCGCCGACAGTCGCGCCTGGACCGAAAGCATCCTCAACGGCGCGCTCGGCGACGCCGGTGTACCGGACCGGCCGTCACGGATCCGGGCGTCGACGCTGCTCGCGGCGACGGTCCTCAAATCGGCCGGGCCGGTGGTCGTGATCGCGACCGGACCGCTCACGAATGTCGCGAAGGCGATGGACGTTCCCGGTGTGGCGCACCGGATTTCGCGGCTCGCGGTGATGGGCGGCGCGTTCGACGTCCCGGGCAACGTGTTCGGGCCCGACGCGGCGAAGTTCGACGGCACGCAAGAGGTCAACATGTGGCTCGACCCCGCTTCGGCGGACAAGGTCTTCGCCGGGATCCGCCGTGTCGACATCGTCCCCCTGGACGCCACGAACGACGTCCCCATCACACCGTCCTATGTGGAGCGTCTGGGGCGGGAAGGCCGGACGGCGGAAGCGAAACTGGTGCACGCGATCGTCACGCAGCCCGATCTCGCGCCGTACGTGCGGGACGGGTCGGCGTTCTGGTGGGACACGCTCGCCTCGTCCGAGGTGCTCGATACCGTGAGCCCGGTGAAGCTGCGGCGGGCGAAGGTCGACGTGCGGCAGGACGGCGCCGCCGCGGGCCGTACTTACGTCACGCCACGAGGAACTTCGCAGTACGTCGGCTACGACGCGGACCCGGCGAAGTGGGAGAACGGCTTCCTGAAGATGCTCAACGGCTAGGTTTTCAGGCCCGCGACGAGGACGCCGACCATGCGGCGCGCGTTGTAGCGGGGATCGCTGTCGGCCCCGATGCAGAGATTCCCGACGCCGCGCATGACTTCGAGCGCCTCCAGATCGGAGCGGATCTCACCGGCCTTCGCCGCGGCTTCGAGCAGCCGGGCGCACACCGGCAGGAGGGTGTCGAGGAAGTAGGTGTGCAGCGTCTCGAACCCGGCGTTGTCCGATTGCAGGACCGCGGCCAGACCGTGTTTGGTGACCAGGAAGTCGACGAAGAGGTCGATCCAGCGCCTTAGCGCCTCATACGGGGTTTCACTCGACTCCAGCAGCCGCGGCCCTGCCTCGGCGCAGGCGTCGACCTGGTGCCGGTAGACGGCGATGATGAGGTCGGCCCGGGTCGGGAAGTGCCGGTAGATCGTGCCCATCCCGACGCCCGCCTTGGCCGCGATGTCGCGGACCGGCGCCTCGACGCCCGAGGTGACGAAGACGGCGGCGGCCGCGTCGAGCAGGGTCTTCTCGTTGCGCCGGGCGTCCGCGCGCTTGGACTTCGTGCCCTCTTCACCCATCACACCGCTCCTCGATCACCACGCCCGCCACCGGGGTTGCCAAACGGAACAGTGCTCCGTATCGTTAGCGGAGCAAGGTTCCGCTTGCTTATCTTGCCATGGAGGACCCTGTCATGCAGTACCGCACCCTGGGCAGGACCGGCGTCCAGGTCAGCACCCTCGCGCTCGGCGCGATGAACTTCGGCGCGATCGGGCGCACCACCCAGGACGAAGCCACCGCCATCGTCGACGCCGCGCTGGACGGCGGGATCAACGTCATCGACACCGCCGACATGTACGGCGCCGGGGAGTCGGAGAAGATGGTCGGCAAGGCCATCGCGGGCCGCCGCGAGGACATCGTGCTGGCCACGAAGGCCGTCCTGCCGATGAGCGACGAGCGCAACCACCAGGGCGCGTCCCGCCGCTGGCTGGTCACCGAACTGGACGACAGCCTGCGCCGCCTCGGCGTCGACCACGTCGACCTCTACCAGATCCACCGCTGGGACCCGAAGACCGCGACGAGGAGACCCTCTCGGCGCTGACCGATCTGCAGCGCGCGGGCAAGATCCGCTACTTCGGGTCGTCGACCTTCCCCGCCTACCGGATCGTGCAGGCCCAGTGGGCCGCTCGCGAACATCGCCTCGGCCGGTACGTCACCGAGCAGCCCGGTTACTCGATCCTGCAGCGCGGTGTCGAAACGCACGTCCTGCCGGTGACCGAGGAATACGGGATGGGCGTGCTGGCGTGGAGCCCGCTGGCGTCCGGGTGGCTGTCCGGCGCGATCCGGGAAGGCCGTGAGATCAGCACGAATCGTTCCGCGGTCCTGCCGCAGCGTTTCGACCTGAGCCGTCCTGGCAACCGGGCCCGGCTCGAAGCCGTCGAACGGCTGGCGAAGGTCGCCGGCCAAGCCGGGCTGAGCCTGATCCAGCTCGCGCTGGGGTTCGTCGTCGCGCATCCGGGCGTGACGAGCGCGATCATCGGCCCGCGCACACTGGCTCACCTGGAGTCGCAGCTCGCCGCCGCGGACACGGCGCTTCCGGCGGACGTCCTGGACGCGATCGACGAGATCGTCGCCCCGGGCACCGACCTCGCCCCGGAGGAGAAACACGACACCCCGCCCTCGCTGCTCGACGCGTCGCTGCGGCGCCGCTGATCCTCAGGCGAGCAGTTTGTCCAATCCGGCGCGGACCCGGTCGAGGTCCTCGCTGTATTTGAGCACCGAGCCGAGTGTCCGCGCGCCGGCCGCCGCGTCCAATTCGGACATTCCCAGCGCGAGGAGCGCCTGAGCCCAGTCGAGGGACTCCGCGACCCCGGGCGGCTTCAGCAGCTCCATCTCGCGAAGCCGGTGCACGGCCTTCGCGACCTGCTCCGCGAGCCCTTCGCCGAGGTCCGGGATCTTGCGGCGCAGGATCTCGATCTCGCGGCCGAGGTCCGGATGTTCGAGCCAGTGGTAGAGGCAGCGGCGCTTCAGCGCGTCGTGCACTTCCCGGGTCCGGTTCGAGGTGAGCACCACCAGCGGCGGGTGCTCGGCACGCACCTCGCCGAACTCGGGGATGGTCACCGCGTTCTCGTCGAGGAGTTGCAGCAGGAAGGCTTCGAACTCGTCGTCGGCCCGGTCTATCTCGTCGACCAGCAGTACACAGGGCGCGGTCTGCAACGCCTTCAGCAGCGGCCGGGCGAGCAGGAATCGCTCGGTGTAGAGGGACTGTTCGGCGGCCTCGACGTCGAGGCCGCCCCCGGCCGCTTCGAGCGTCCGCAGATGCAGCAACTGGCGGGGGAAGTCCCATTCGTACAGTGCCTGCGCCGCGTCGATCCCTTCGTGACACTGGAGCCGAATGAGCGGCATGCCGAGCGCTTCGGCCAGTCCCAACGCGAGCGAGGTCTTGCCGGTGCCCGGTTCGCCTTCGCAGAACAGCGGGCGGCCGAGCCGCAGCGCGAGGAACCCGGCCGTGGCGATACCGTCGTCGGCGAGGTAACCGACCGATTCGAGGGCTTCGGCCAGCTTCTCCGGCGATTCGACGGTCACGTCCCGATCGTAAGCCCCGCCGGGCTTGAGATCAGCGTGGAAGATCCTCGCGACGGTCGACGTCGTGCCCGGTGCCGAGGTCACCGCATTCGACGAGCCGCAGATCCGGGCGGCCCTTGAGCCAGTCCCGCGCGCCCTTGTCGCCGGACGCGCCCGCCTCGATCTCCGGCCACCAGTGGCGGCCGAGCACGACCGGATGACCGGGAAGGCCGTCGTAGGCGGCTCGCGCGACGGTGTTCTCCCCCGCCCCGGCCGCGACCCGGCGCACCACCTCGGCACCGACCCCGGGCAGGTCCACGAGATGCACGACGGCGGCCGCGGCGCCGGTCGCTTCCAAGGCCTTCAGTCCCGCGCGCAGGGACGCGCCCATGCCGGACTCCCAGTCTTCGGCCACGACGGCGACCTCGGGTTCGGGCAGAAGCGCGCGGACTTCGCCCGCCGCGGCGCCCAGCACCACACGGACCGGCGTGCAGCCGGCGTCGGCGAGCACCCGCAAAGCGCGGGCGACGAACGGCTCGCCGTCGAGGACGGCCAGTGCCTTCGGCCCGCCGAACCGGCGCCCGGCCCCGGCCGCGAGCAGCAGCCCGGCGACCTCAGCCATGCCTCGCCCTCGGCCGTCCTGCCTTGGTGGGCGGCGCGGAGGCCAGATCGGTCTCGATGGCGCGTGCCGTCGCGAGCAGCGACGGCAGCAGTTCCTGCTCGACCGAATCGGGAGTGGTGCGGCTGGCGTGGGTGGAGAGGTTGACCGCGGCCACGACCTTGCCCCGCCGGTCCCGGATCGGCGCGGCGATCGAGCGGAGCCCCTCTTCCAGTTCCTGGTCGACCACCGCGTAGCCCTGCCGATAGACCTTTTCCAGCTCGGCGATCAGGTCTTTCTGCCTGGTCAGCGTGCGCGCGGTCAGCTTTTCGAGCTTGGCCGCGTCGAAGTAGCCGTGCAGGTCTTCGCCTTCGAGGTCGGCCAGCAGGACGTGTCCCATCGACGTCGCGTGGGCCGGGAAGCGAGTGCCGACGTTGATGCTGACGGTCATGATCCGCGAAACGGCCACGCGGGCGACGTAGACGATGTCCAGGCCTTCGAGCACGGAGACCGAGCTCGACTCGTGCACCTCGGCGGACAGCCGTTCGAGGTGCGGCTGCGCCACCTCCGGCAGCGACAGGCTCGACAGGTACGAGTAGCCGAGTTCGAGGACCCGGGCGGTGAGCGAGAAGTACTTGCCGTCCGTGCGCACGTAGCCCAGGTCGACGAGGGTGAGCAGGAACCGGCGGGCGGCCGCCCTGGTCAGCCCGGTCGAGCGGGCGACGTCGCTCAGCGTGAGTTCCGCCGCCTCCGCGTTGAACGCCTTGATCACGGCCAGTCCGCGCTCCAGCGACTGGACATGGTGCGCTCCGCGCTCGGTCACCTCGCCTTCGTCCATAGGAGAACCCTAACCTTCACCCTCTTTCTCGGCGGCAGGCTCACCTAGTTCCGCCAGCACGCGCTGGGCGACGGCGAACGCCGCGTTGGCGGCCGGGGCGCCCGCGTAGACGGCGGTGTGCAGCAGGACTTCGGAGATCTCTTCCGCGGTAAGTCCATTGTGGACAGCCGCCCGGACGTGCATCGCGAGCTCGTCGTGGGCGTGCAGCGCGGTGAGCGCGGCCAGCGTGACGCAGCTGCGGGTCTTGCGGTCGAGCCCGTCGCGCGACCAGACCGAGCCCCAGGCGCCCCGGGTGATGTAGTCCTGGAACGGGCGGCTGAACTCGGTGGTCCGGGCCACCGCCCGATCGACGTGCGCGTCGCCGAGGACCTCGCGGCGCACCCGCATGCCGGTCTCGTACACGTCATCACTCATCGAGCCATCTCCAGATGTTCGAGGATCAGGGCGGTGAACCGCTCCGGCTGTTCGAAACTCCCCAGGTGCGCGGCGTTTTCGACGACCGCGAGCCGCGCGTCCGGGATGCCGCCCGCGATCACCTCGGCGTGGTCGACCGGGGTGGCCGGATCCTCGGCCCCGGCGATGACCAGGGTCCGTGCCGCGATCTCGGGCAGGCCTGCGACGAGGTCCATCCGTTCGATCGCCTGGCAGGAAGCCGCGTATCCCTCGGCGGGGATGTTCGCGATCATCTCGCGCAGGTACTCGGCCCGCTCTGGGTAGGCGGCGACGTAGCCGGCGGTCACCCAGCGGCTCACCCCGGCGTCGGCGACCGCGGCCGTGCCGTTCTCGCGGACCGTCTTCGCCCTGTCCGCCCACATGCTCGGCGGCCCGAGTTTCGCGGACGTGCAGCACAGCACGAGGCTCTCGATCCGGTCCGGCGCGTTCACGCCGAGCCACATCCCGGTCATACCGCCGAGCGAGAGCCCGACGACGTGGGCGCGTTCGACGCCGTGCTCGTCGAGCAGCGCGAGCAGGTCACCGCCGAGGTCCTCCAGGGTGTACGGACCGGGCGGCACCGGGGAGGCGCCGTGCCCGCGGGTGTCGTAGCGGATCACCCGGAAACCCCGGTCCGCCAAGGGTTTCACCTGGGCGTCCCACATGCGGTGATCACTGCCGAGCGAACCGCTGAGCACCACGACAGGGCCGTCCGCGGGCCCCGTCACGACGCTGTGAACTTTTACAGCGCTGTGAACTTTCACAGGCTCAGACATCGAAGAACACCGTCTCCCCCTCGCCCTGCAGCCGGACGTCGAACCGGTAGCCGTCGTCGGTCTTGGTGGCGATCAACGTGCCCCGGCGGGCCTCCGGTACCGAGGCCAGCACCGGATCCCGGGAGTTGTCGTTGTCCTCGAAGTAGATCCGGGTGACGACGCGGTGCAGGAGACCGCGGGCGAGCACCGAGACGTCGATGTGCGGCGCCTGTGTGCTGTCCGCCGGACCGGGCAGCGAGCCGGGCATGACCGTCCGGATCTCGTAGTCGCCGCCCGGATCGGTCGGGCACCGGCCGAAGCCCCGGAACCCGCTCGCGACGGCTCCGCGCGGATCGTCGGGGTGGTCGAACCGGCCGTCGGCGTCGGCCTGCCAGGTCTCGATCATCGCGTCCGGGACCGGGTCGCCGGCGCCGTCGAGGACCCGGCCGTGGATCCGGATCGCGGCCGGGTCGTCCGCGGGGACGACGTCCGGACCGTCCGGCCAGGGCAGGCCGATGGACAGGTACGGGCCGACGGTCTGGGAAGGGGTCGTCTCCGGCATCAGTGCTCGTCCTCCTCGTCTTCGAAGACCGACGCCTCGCGGCCGCGCACGACGATGTCGAACTGGAAGGCCAGCGCCCATTCGGCTTCGGTGCCGTCCAGGTCGAACCGCGCGATCATCCGCTGCCGCGCCTTCTCGTCCGGGATGGAGTTAAAGATCGGGTCCTGTGAGAACAGCGGGTCTTCCGGGAAGTACATCTGGGTGACCAGCCGCTGGGTGAACGCGCTGCCGAAGACGGAGAAGTGGATGTGGGCCGGCCGCCAGGCGTTGTCGTGGTTCTTCCACGGGTACGCGCCCGGTTTGATGGTGGTGAAGGTGTAGCGGCCTTCGCCGTCGGTCAGCGTCCGGCCCGCTCCGTCGAAGTTGGGGTCGATCGGCGACGGCCAGCGGTCCCCGGTGTGCCGGTAGCGGCCGCCCGCGTTCGCCTGCCAGACCTCCACGAGCGAATCCCGGATCGGCCGCCCGTCACCGTCGAGCAGCCGTCCGGTGACGATGATCCGCTGTCCCTGCGGCTCCCCGTCGTGCCCCTTCGTGAGGTCGTTGTCGAACTCGCCGATCCGCCCGGGCCCCAGCGCGGGACCGGTGACCTCGGTCAGCAGATGCGGGA
Source organism: Amycolatopsis sp. NPDC089917 (assembly GCF_040684635.1). Lineage (NCBI taxonomy): Bacteria > Bacillati > Actinomycetota > Actinomycetes > Pseudonocardiales > Pseudonocardiaceae > Amycolatopsis > Amycolatopsis sp. NPDC089917. Next base: position 63,190 of record NZ_JBFBGL010000043.1, read on the forward strand.
GCACGATCAGCGGTTCTTTGGGGTGCCGCAGCGCCGTGGACCGGTAGCCGGCGTGGTCGAGCGGCGGATGCGTGCCCTCCGGATCGCGCCGGTAGCGCGGGAGCCTCAATTCTGCGGGTGCGGACATCCTGTTCCCTCCAAGCGCGAGTCGGTGAGCTCAGTGAGCTTCGAGGACGACGGCCAGCCCCTGGCCGACGCCGATGCAGATGGCCGCCAGTCCCCACCGGCCGCCGGTACGGCGCAGGTGGTGGGCCAGGGTGCCGAGGATCCGGCCGCCGGAAGCGCCCAGCGGATGCCCGATCGCGATCGCGCCGCCGTTCACGTTGACGATCGCCGGGTCGAGTTTCGACCAGTCGCGCAGGCAGGCCAGCGACTGCGCGGCGAAGGCCTCGTTCAGCTCGACCGCCGCCAGGTCTTCCCAGCCGATCCCGGCCCGCTCCACGGCGATCTCGGCCGCGCGGACCGGGCCGATGCCGAAGACGTCGGGGTCGACGCCCGCCGCGCCACGACCGGCGATCCGCGCCAGCGGCGCCTTGCCGAGCCGTTTCCCGGCGGCCTCGTCGCCGAGCAGCAACGCGGAAGCGCCGTCGTTCAGCGGCGACGCGTTCGCGGCCGTGACCGTCCCTTGTGGACGGAAGACGGGCTTGAGCTTCGCGAGTTTTTCCGGGGTGGAGTCCGGCCGGATGCCTTCGTCCCGCGTGAGTTCGACACCCTCGACGGGGACGACGTGGTCGTCGTAGAACCCTTCGTCCCAGGCGCGGGCGGCGTTGACGTGACTGCGGACGGCGAACGCGTCCTGTTCGTCGCGGCCGATGCCGTAGCGCTCGGCGAGCAGTTCGGTGGACTCGCCGAGGGAGACCGTCCACTGTTCGGGCATCTTCGGGTTGACCATGCGCCAGCCCAGCGCGGTGGAGTGCAGGGTCTGGTTGCCCGCCGGGAAGGCCTTCTCCGGCTTCTGCATGACCAGCGGCGAACGGCTCATCGACTCGACCCCGCCCGCGACGGCGAGCGAAGCGTCGCCGACCTGGACCGACCGGCTCGCCTGCATGACGGCGTCGAGACCGGAGCCGCACAACCGGTTGACCGTGGCACCCGGCACGCTCGTCGGCCAGCCCGCCAGCAGCGCCGCCATCCGCGCGACGTTGCGGTTGTCCTCGCCCGCGCCGTTGGCGTCACCGAGCACGACCTCGTCCACGCTGGCCGGGTCGAGGTCGTTGCGCTCGGCCAGTGCCCGCAGCACGGTGGCGGCGAGATCGTCGGGGCGGACCCCGGACAGCGCGCCGCCGTACTTGCCGAACGGGGTACGGATGGCGTCGAACAGGAAGACGTCGGTCATGCGCTCGCCCTTGTGAGGTCTCGGAGGATGCGGAGTTCTGCCTCGGTCGGCGCCGGGGTGGTTCCCAGGTCGCCTGCCACCTTCAGTTTCCACCCGGTCGCTTCGACGACCTGATCGACGTCGACTCCCGGGTGCAGTTCGGTCAGCGTGAGCTCGGCGGTCCCGGGATCGGGCCGCATCAGGCCGAGGTCGGTGACCACCAGCGTCGGCCCGGCGCCGGGGAGGCCGAGCCGCTCGCGATCACCCTTGCCGGCGCCGTGCCCGAACGAGGTCACGAAGTCGACCTTCTCGACGAACGTGCGGGTGCTCTGCCGCAGCACCACGAACACCTCGCGGCAGGACGCGGCGATCTCCGGCGCGCCGCCCGCCCCGGGGAGGCGCACCTTGGGGTTGGCGTAGTCCGGGCCGATCACCGTGGTGTTGATGTTGCCGAACTTGTCCAGCTGGGCCGCGCCGAGGAAGCCGACGTCGATCCGGCCGGGCTGGAGCCAGTAGTTGAAGACCTCGGGAACACTGACCACGGCGTCCGCGGTGTCGGCGAGTTCGCCGTCGCCGATGGACAGCGGGAGCCGGGCCGGTTTGGCGCCGAGGCAGCCGGATTCGTAGATCAGCGTGAGGTTCGGCGCGTGCCCGCGGCGGGCCAGGTTGGCGGCCGTGCTGGGCAGGCCGATGCCCACGAAACAGGACATCCCGTCGCCGAGCGCGCGAGCCGCGGCGACGCTCATCATCTCGTCGGAGGTGTACTCGGTCATGCCTTCACTCCCGTCAGCTCGTCGAGCCAGCGGGTGAAGCTCTCCCTGTCCCGGCCGATCGCGTCCCATGCCTGGTAGGCGTCGTTGTCCCGTTCGTAGTACCCCGCCGCGTACGACGGCCGCGCGCCGCCGGGCACCTCGGCGACGGCGGTGACCGCCCACGAGGGCAGCACGATCGCGCCCGGCCGGGGCTCCAGTTCGTCCACGACCTCCTCGACGGTGACCAGCGACCGCTTCGCCGCCAGCACCGCCTCCTTCTGCACTCCCATGATGCCCTGGAGCTGGACGTTGCCGGATCGGTCGGCGCGCTGGGCGTGCACGATCGTCACGTCGGGGTTCAGCGCCGGGACCGCGGCGAGTTGCTCACCGGTGAACGGGCAGGTGATGGGTTTGATCGTGTCCGTGTGCGCGGGCAGATCGGTGCCGGTGTAGCCGCGCAGGACGGCGAAAGGCAGCCCCGAGGCGCCGGCGACGTACCGGTTCGCCATCCCCGCGTGACTGTGTTCCTCTATCTCCAGGGGCACCGGCCACGAATGCTGGACCGCGTCCCGGAACCGGTGCAGCGAGCCGACACCGGGGTTGCCGCCCCACGAGAAGATCAGCTTGCTCGCGCAGCCGGCGCCGATGAGCTGGTCGTAGACGATGTCCGGGGTCATGCGGATCAGCGTCAGACCGGTGCGACGCTGGCGGATGATCTCGTGCCCGGCGGCCACCGGGATGAGGTGTGTGAAGCCCTCGAGCGCGACAGCGTCCCCGTCGCGCACGAGTCGCGCCACGGCCTCCTTCAACGACAGCAACTCCGCCATTCGCACTCCCGGATTGTTCGTATCGCGCACACATGTTCTTCATATGAACATAGCACGGTTCAGTCAGGCGCCGCACTCCTCTTCGGAGCGGCGATCGCCTCCGGATGTCATGAAAGGGTCGTTCAGGGCGGAAAACGTCCTGAACGACCCTTTCATGACACGCGCCCACGCCGAGAAGGCCGACTGAATCAGCCGGCCCCGCTGTCGGAGGGGAACCACTCGACGGCCTTGAAGTCCCCGCTCTCGACCCGCTCGAACGTCGCACTGCTCAGACACGACGGAACGACCTGCTCGTGTTCGGGATCCGGACCCCAGCTGTAGCCGAGCCTGTCGCGCTCGCCGTTGTCGTACACCGTCATCCCGACCCGGCGATCCTTGAGATCCGGGACGTTCGTGTCCTCGACGATGCCGGTGACCACGGCGACCGGACCGCCGACGACCAGGCAGTCGACCCTGCCCCGGAAGTAGGCGGAGAAGCCCCCGCCCGCATGACTCACCCGGAACGTGCCCCCGCTTTCCGGGAAGAGACCGTGCGCGTCGAAGGCGAACCGGACGTCCTGACCGTCCTTGCGCAGCATCTTGGCGCTGCCGACGAGACTCGGTTCGGTCGGCTTCCCGCCCTCTTCCGCCCCCGACGCCGGACCGGCCGCGACAAGTGTCGTGGCGAGGACCATCGCGGCGCCGACGGCCGCGAGCTCTCGTGATCGCTTCATTTCCACCCCTCGAATCTCCTGCTCGCGGAGACTTTCCGCACTCAGGACGATCCCGGGCCGTCCGGCGGCGCCGACTCCCCCGCGCAGGGGAAGCGGCTCCCTCACAACGGGGATTTCTCGCGTTTGGGATACCAATCTCCGCACACTAGGCTGAGGCCGTGACCTCGATGATCGCGGTGACCCGGTGGATCCCCGACGAAGCGCTCGAAGTGCTCGCCGAAGCCGGGGACGTGAAACTGTCGCGCGCCGACCGGCCGCTGACGCCGGACGAGCTGCGCGAGTTCGTCCAGGGCGCGTCGGCGATCGTCGGCATGCTGCACGACCGGATCGACGGCGCGGTCGCCGACGCCGCGGGCGCGGACCTGAAGGTCGTGGCGAACGTGGCCGTCGGGTACGACAACATCGACGTCCCGGCCCTGGCCGGACGCGGGATCACCGTCACCAACACCCCCGGCGTGCTCACCGACGCCACCGCGGATCTGACGTTCGGGCTGATCCTCGCGGTCACGCGGCGGCTCGGCGAGGGCGAACGGCTGATCCGCTCGCGCACGCCGTGGTCGTTCCACCTGGGTTTCCTGCTGGGCTCCTCCTCGCAGGACAAGACGCTCGGGATCGTCGGGCTCGGCCAGATCGGGCAGGCGGTCGCGCGGCGGGCGCTCGCTTTCGGCATGCGGATCGTCTACTCGGGACGATCGCGAGTCGCCGAAGAGGTCGAGAAGGCCTTGGGTGCCGAGTACGTGCCCTTCGAAGAACTGCTGGCGAACTCCGACGTCGTCTCCCTGCACTGCCCCCTGACGCCGGAGACCAGGCATCTCATCGACGCGGACGCGCTCCGGTCGATGAAGCCGGGCGCCTTCCTGATCAACACCACGCGCGGCCCCGTCGTGCACGAGGCCGCGCTGGCGGACGCGCTCGAAGCCGGGGAGATCGCCGGAGCGGGCCTCGACGTGTTCGAGGCCGAACCCGAAGTCGAGCCCCGCCTGTTAGAACGCGAAAACGTCGTCTTGACGCCGCATCTCGGATCGGCGACGGTCGAAACCCGTACTGCCATGGCCGTGCTCGCGGCCGAGAACGTCGCGTCGGTGCTTACCGGCGGAAACCCGCTGACGGAGGTTCGTCCATGACTCGCGTGGTCATCGCGCCCGACAAATTCAAGGGAAGCCTGACCGCGGTCGAAGCCGCGGAGGCGATCGCCGACGGCGTCCGCGACGCGCTGCCCGAGGCCGAGGTCTCCTCCTGCCCGGTCGCCGACGGCGGCGAGGGAACCCTCGACGTCCTCGTCGCGGCGGGCGGGCGGCTCGTGGAGCTTCCCGTTCGCGGGCCGCTCGACGACACCGTCGACGCGCGCTACGTGATGCTGGACGGAACGGCCTACGTCGAATCGGCCCGCGCTTGCGGGATCGAGTTCGTCGAGCCGAGCCCGGAGGTGGCGCTCGCCGCGCACACCTGGGGCGTCGGCGAACTCCTCGCGCACGCGCTCGACAACGGCGCGCGGCGGCTGGTGCTGACCGTCGGCGGGACCGCGAGCACCGACGGCGGCGCCGGGATGCTGGCGGCACTGGGCGCCGGGGTGTTCGACGCGTTCGGCGCGCCGGTCGGGCTCGGCGGCGGAACACTCGGCCGCGTCGCCTCGGCCGAACTGGGTCCGGTGCGCGAACGGCTCGGCTCCGTCGAGGTCGCCGTCGCCACCGACGTGACGAACCCGCTGCTCGGAGCCCGTGGCGCGGCCGCGATCTTCGGCCCGCAGAAGGGTGCGGGCCCGCACGAGGTCGAGCAGCTGGACGAATCCCTGTCCCGCTGGGCACACGCTTTGCGCAACGCCGGTACACCCGACGTCTCCGACCTTCCCGGAGCGGGAGCGGGCGGCGGGGTCGCGGCGGGAGCGATCGCCGGACTCGGCGCGACGGTCGAATCCGGATTCCAGCTCATCGCCGGGCTCACCGGGGTCGCCGGCGCGATCGAACGCGCCGACCTCGTCATCACCGGCGAGGGCTCACTGGACGAACAAAGCCTCGACGGCAAGGCCCCGGCGGGTATCGCGGACCGCGCGCGGGAACACTCGGTACCGCTGATGGTGCTGGCCGGACGGATCCAGCTGGACGAGAGCCAGCTCGCCGGCCTCGGGGTCGTGGGCAGCGCCGCCCTCATCGACCACGCGCCTTCGCTCGACCACGCGCGTGCGCACGCGGCGAAGCTCTTGCGCGAACGGGCCGGCGAGCTGGTCCGTGCCTGGGCCCGGACTTAAAGCCTGAACCCGCCGGGCTCAGCTGCCAGGCTGGGGCTGAGCCTGCGGGAGTACGGCGAAGGCGACTTCACCGGTCTCGTCCTGCTGGACGTCGAGCACCTTGTCGTCGAGCAAGGCGGCCGCTTCGGGCTCCAGGAACACCTTCGGGCCGCCATCGGCGCCGAGGACCTTGTCGCCGCTTTCCGGCTCCGGGGCGACGGAAACCGCGAGCTGAGGACTGTCCCCCTGCTGGGAATGCATCGCGAACCGCAGCCCGCCTCCGTCCTGCCCGTTCTCCTGCCCGGTCAGTGCGGTGATCGCCTCGGCGGCGGCTTCGGTGACTGTAAGCATCTCTGCCCTTCCTTCGTCGCGGTCTTGCACTTGACCGACCACGCTAGGGGGTCCCGGCACGGCCCGCCGTCTGAGTGAAGATCATTTTTCGCCGACGTCCGGCTCCTCTTCCGCCAGCCGCATGGCGTGCGACTCGCCCTCGCGGATCTCCGCGGGCGTGGTCCCGAACCGATCGGCCCCGCTCCACTGCTCGGGCGGCTCGACACCCTCTTCGAGCGGGTCGACGCGGAGTTCGTCCTCGTCGAGCGCTTCGCTGGGGTTCAACGTTTCCGGCTCAGCCGTTTCACGGTCGCTCATCGGCCGCTCCCTCCTCGTCGGACCTTGGCCGGGGCGTGCTGTACTCGACCCGGTCCCCGTGGCGTACCCGACGTCTTCGCAGGCCAAACGGCGACGCTGTCGCCGGGATCACACCTTCCCAACCAGTTCATTGGCTTCACAAGTTTGTGAAACGGGGTAGCGTCGTCGGTATGACCACCACCAGGTGGGCGCCAGGGCACCGGATCATCCGGCGCGCGCCGGAACGGCACCACGAGCTCGGCCACCATGCCGCTTGGTACGTCGTCGCCGGTGTCGCCGCCACCGGACTCCAGGCGGTGTTGTTCCTCTTCCTCCAGCCCGTCCTCGGTCCCCAGCCCGCCAATCTGGTCGCGCTCGCGGTCACGACCGTCGGGAACACCGAGTTCCACCGCCGGGTCACCTTCGCCACCCGGAAGAGTCACGCGGGCAAGCGGCACTTCCAGGACCTGGTGACCTTCGCCTTCTACGCCGCGTACGGCTCGATCGTGCTCGCGTCCCTCGACGCGGTGATCACCGAGCCGACCGCGCTGGAGCAGACAGGCGCTCTGCTCGCGGCGAGCGTCGTGGGCGGCATCGCGCGCTTCGCGGTTCTTCGCTGGTGGGTCTTCCCGAGCCGCAAGGCTTAGTCTTCGACGCGTGGCAGAGATCAACGGACCGCACGAAGGCGGTTCGGAACCCGATTACCGATTCACCCTCGCCAACGAACGGACCTTCCTCGCCTGGCTCCGGACGGCCCTCGGCCTGCTCGCCGGCAGCGTCGCCGTCCATCAGCTGGTTCCCGCCCCGAACGCGCTGAGCACCGTCCTCGCGGGGCTGTGCGTCGTCCTGGCCGCCGTCCTAGCGGCGAGCGCGTATCCGCGCTGGCGGCAGGTGCAGACCGCGATGCGCGCGGGACGGCCGCTGCCGAAGAGCGGGATGCTGATCCTGCTGACCGCCGGGATCCTCGCCATCACACTGACGGCCGCGGCCCTGGTGGTCTTTTCATGAGTACGGGTGATCACGGAGCGCAAGCGGAACGGACCGGGCTGGCCTGGCGCCGTACCGCGCTCGCGGCTACTGCCTGCACACTCCTGTTACTGCACATGGCCGCCCGCCGAGGATGGGGGACGACCGTCGTCCCGGTGGTGTTCGCGGGCGCCATGGTGATCACCCTGGTCGTCATCGGCTCGGTCCGTGAACGAGCACTGCGCGGGCCCGGAATCCCGAAACCGCTTAACCCGATCCTTGCTGTCACAACGGTGACACTCGTCGTAGCGACGGCGGTCTCCTTGGTCGCGGTGCGCTAGGCGCCGCGCACATGCTGCGACGCCGACGGCACTTTTCCTGACACAGAGTCTCGGTTGTATTAAGCCGACTGCGTCTAATGGGCTATCTCTAGTTGAAATCTTTACTGCCGTCCGATCGACGCCTACGATTACGCTGCGTCGCAACGGCCGCAGGTGGAGCTGATCTTCTGGAGCACCTGCCGCCCTCAATCGTTACGGAGTGTTGACCCCTCGACAACGAAGGTCGCAGGGTCGGCCGGGGAGGACGACCATGCAAGCAACTACCAGCGCGTCCAGAACCGTCACCCCCGATGCGGTCCCCGGATACACGACTCCGGAGAACCTGCCTCGACCGGGCGGACGGCTCACCAAGGAGGATCTCGATCCCCTCGTCAGGGACGCGGGCGACGGGAATCCCGCCGCCATCCAGTCCCTGCTGCGGATGATCGGTCCCGTCGTGGTCCGGTACTGCCGCGCCAGAATGGGTGGCCGCGACCTGTCCTACCTGTCGGCGGACGACGTCGCGCAGGAAGTGTGCATGGCGGTGCTGAAGGCGCTGCCGGGCTATCAGGATCGCGGCGGCTCGTTCCTCTATCTCGTGCACGCCATCGCCGCCAACAAGGTCGCCGACGCCTACCGCGCGGTCTCCCGTGACCGGTCGGAACCGGTCCCGGAACTGCCGGAACGGCCCATCGGCGACAACGGACCCGAAACACACGCCCTGCACCTGGACCTCGGTGCCCGGCTCAGCCGTCTGCTCTCCACTCTGCCGCGGGTGCAGCAGGAGATCCTCGCCCTCCGCATCGCCGTCGGCCTCTCCGCCGCCGAAACCGCCGAGGCTCTCGGGATCTCCGCCGGCAACGTGCGCGTGACGCAGCACCGCGCACTGGCCCGTCTGCGGACGATGGTCAAGCACGACGAGTTCTGATCTTGTTTCCCCCTGCCGCGGGTCGTTGATCGGCGGTTCTCAGGCGCCCGGACCCCGCGCCGCCCACTTACCTCCTCGAACCAGCTGACCGCCGGTTCTTTGTCATGTGCCGTGAGCGACAAGGCTGCTCTCGAGCGGCAGGTCAAGGTGTCGTGTTCGGTCGTGAGTGGCGATCACCCGTGATCAGAGGCGTGGGGGGGGGGGGTAATCGCGTGACAACATATCAAAAACCACGGCGCCCGCCCAGCCGCACCCGATAACCAAAACAACAAAAACCACCGCCACCCCCCCACAAAAGA
>NZ_JBFBGL010000044.1:0-71872 GCF_040684635.1 Amycolatopsis sp. NPDC089917
CGCGCTGAGTCTGCGCTCTCGGTCCCGGGCGCTTTCGAGTGTCATGAAAGGGTCGTTCAGGACGTTTTTCGTCCTGAACGACCCTTTCATGACATCGGGGCAGGGGAGGATTCCTGACGTTCGACGTCACGGGCAGAGACACTCAAGCCCCCGCGACCGCCGTTCGGCGCAACTGTCCGTACTCCGCCGATTACCGGCGCGACCTCCGGGTACTTCGTTGCTCTCCCACCGCGCTGCCGGCACGACCGGGCGATAAGGTCCGATGAACCGCAGTCAGGTGTATGGAGGTCAAGGGTGCCCGGAAACGGTCTGTGGCGTACGAAGTCCATCGAGCAGTCCATCGCGGACACCGACGAACCGGGGACCAGGCTCAGGCGGAACCTGAGCGCGTGGGACCTGACCGTCTTCGGCGTCGCCGTCGTCATCGGTGCCGGTATCTTCACGCTCACCGCGCGCACGGCAGGCGACTACGCGGGGCCGTCGGTCTCGCTTTCGTTCGTCTTCGCGGCCATCGCCTGCGCGCTGGCGGCGCTCTGTTACGCGGAATTCGCGTCCACCGTCCCGGTGGCCGGGAGCGCGTACACGTTCTCTTACGCCACGTTCGGCGAGTTCATGGCGTGGATCATCGGCTGGGACCTGATCCTGGAACTCGCGGTCGGCGCGGCCGCGGTGTCGAAGGGCTGGTCGGCCTACCTCGAAACCGTGCTCTCCTACATTTTCGGCAAGGGCACGAAGACGACGTTCGAGATCGGCGGTCTCCCGGTCGACTGGGGCGCCCTGATCGTGGTGCTGGTGCTGGCGACGCTGCTCGCTCTCGGCACGAAGCTGTCTTCGCGGTTCTCGATGGTGATCACCGGGATCAAGGTCGCGGTGGTGCTGTTCGTGATCGTGCTCGGCATCTTCTACATCAAGGGCTCCAACTACACCCCGTTCATCCCGGACGCCGAGTCCGGCGGCGACTCGTCGGCCACCGGTGTGGACCAGTCGCTGTTCTCGGTGTTCGCGGGCAGCAGCAGCAGCTCGTTCGGCGTCTTCGGTCTGCTGGCCGCGGCGTCTCTGGTGTTCTTCGCGTTCATCGGGTTCGACATCGTCGCGACCACCGCGGAGGAGACCCGCAACCCGCAGAAGGCCGTGCCCCGCGGCATCTTCGGCTCGCTCGCCATCGTCACGGTGCTCTACGTCGCGGTGTCGCTCGTGGTCGTCGGCATGGTGAACTACAAGGATCTCGCCACTTCGGCGGGTGACGGCGGCAAGAAGACGCTCGCGTCCGCGTTCGCGGTCAACGGTGTCGACTGGGCGGCCAACATCATCTCCGTCGGCGCGCTCGCCGGTCTGACGACCGTCGTCATGGTGCTGATGCTCGGCCAGATCCGGATCATCTTCGCGATGTCTCGCGACGGTCTCATGCCGCGTTCCCTGGCGAAGACCGGCGCGAACGGGACGCCGAAGCGGGCGACCATCGTCGTCGGCGGACTGGTCGCGGTCGCCGCGACGTTCTTCCCGGCGGACAAACTGGAGGAAATGGTCAACGTCGGCACGCTGTTCGCCTTCATCCTCGTTTCCGCGGGCGTGATGGTGCTGCGCAAGACGCGACCGGATCTGCCGCGGGCCTTCCGGGTGCCGTGGGTGCCGGTGATCCCGATCCTGGCGATCCTCGCCTGCCTGTGGCTGATGCTGAACCTGACCGTGCTGACCTGGTTGCGGTTCATCGCGTGGATGGTGCTGGGCGTCGTCATCTACTTCGCCTACAGCCGCCGTCATTCGCTGCTCGGCAAGAAGAACAAGGACGAGAAGGCGGAGTCCGTATCGGACTGATCTTTCTCGTTTCGGCGGCCCACCATTCCCTTGTGGATGGTGGGCCGCTTTGTTCGGGGGCCCCGGTTTCCATGTGAAATCGGTGTGCGATAGCGTCCGGACTCTTGCCTCACCCTGACGGGTGAAAGGGACTCGTGGAGAACACCGCGAGTCGACCTTCATCCCGCGAAAGAGGTAACCGCGCTTTGCTCGTTTGTCCCCCGATCGGTACAGGAGAGCTCTGAATGCAGATCATGTCCGGACGGCGTGTCCGTTCCGCCGTCACCGTCGTCGCGCTGGCGACCGCCGCCCTGCTCGGCACCGCCGGCTCGGCGCTGGCCTGCCACTCCGACGACGACCGCGCCAAGCCGATCCCCGGCAGCGTCAGCAAGTGCGAGCAGGTCAAGGCCGGCGGTTCGGCCCTGTCCGACTCGGACTTCAAGTTCACCGGCGGTGTCGGTGAGCGGCAGCTCGACATCACCGGCCTCGCCGAGGGTGTCAAGGTGACCGCGATCGTCGTCCTCGGCGGCAACGACGGCTACAACGTCTACGAGCCGGGCAAGCGCAAGCTCGCCGGCACCCCGCCGTGGACCGAGCTGCGGGCGCCGTACAACCGCGACAACACCAAGGCGAACATCGACAAGTGGTTCACCTGCGGCGAGAAGACCAAGCCGACCGAGCAGCCGAAGCCGACCGAGCCGACGAAGACCACGACGGCCAAGCCGCCGACGACCGCTCCGACCACCACGGAGAAGCCGTCGGACACCCCGACCAGCACCGCCGCGCCCGCCCCGAACGTCGGTGGCAACGGTGGTAACGGCGGTGGCCTCGCGAACACCGGTTTCGACAACGCCTGGCTGCTGTGGGCCGGTGGCCTGCTGGTCCTGGCCGGTGCCGGCGTCCTGGTCCTGCTGCGCGTGCGCCGCGGCAAGGCCGACTGAAACCAGCCAGTCGCTTAAGGCCCTCTTCCTCGCGAAGGGGGCCTTCAGCGCATTTGCGGGAAGTCCCCGAACAGCGATCCTTGTTCGCCCCAAGGGTTCTTCGGGCGAGGACGGCCGAGACCGGCGGCCATCGCGACGGCGTTGTCCCATTCGGCGTCGGCGACGTAGTCCGTGTGCTTGAGGACGCCGGGTGCCCAGCGGTGGCGGCCGGTCGGCCCGCGCATCGGGTCGGGCAGCCAGTGATCGCCGCCGAGCACCAGGACGCCTTGTTCGTCGGGTTCGGCGGCCAGCGGGCCCGTCCCGCCGCCGGGCAGGTAGCCGTCGCCCAGCAGTTTCCCGCCCACCACGCGATGCCGCCACGTCGTGACGCCGCCGCCGAAGACGTCCGTGCCGCGGCACAGCGCGCGCCAGCGGCCGTCGAGATCCTCGTACAGCCCGGCCAGTTGCGCCTGCGGCAGCATCGCGGGGAACGCGCGCTGGTAACCCCACTGCAGCGGCGAGCCCGCGGTCAGCAGCCCGACGCGGTCACGGTCCTCCGGCGGGAGATCGGCGATCACCCGCGCCGCGGCGAGCACGGTCAGCAGGCTGCCGAGGTTGTAGCCGGACAGCACGACGCGCGTGCCCGGATCGGCCAGATGTTCCTTGACCCGGTCCGCGAGTTCGGGGACGACCTTGAGCGCGTAACTCGGCGGGACGGTCGGATGGGCGGCGCGCGGCCAGAAGCACACGAGATCCGCCAGCGCGCCGAGATGACGGCTGCGCGTGGGTTTCGTCGCGGCGGCGAACACGACGCGCAGCAGTCCCGCGGCCAGCGCGCCCAGCGCGAAGACGCCGATCGCCGAGATCGGGGTGAACCAGCTCGCGAGCGGGCCGAAACCGAAGCGCAGCACGAGGAGCGCGCCGCCGCCCGCCGCCATCGCCAGCGCCACGGCGAGCGCGAGATGGTGCAGATGCTTGCGCTCCCACGAGGCACGCGCCCAGACGCGGGCCGCTTCCTCTTCCTGCTCCTTGCCGATCTCCATCAGCGTGACGGCCTCCGGGACGCCGCGCCGCAGCCGTCGCAGCGGGACGGCGACCGCGAAGCCCAGCAGACCGAGGACGAGGGAGAGCGCCAGCCCGGCGCCCCACAGGACGGTCACCAGCACGTAGGTGTCGGGCAGCCGGAGATCGGGCTCGCCGACCAGTTGCCGCATCGCGACCGCGAGGCCCGCGCCGAAGCCGCCGCCGAGCAGACCGGCGAGCGCGACGACCGGCGCCGCGGCCCAGCCGCCGAGCCAGGGCCGCAGCCGTCGCGGCATGTGCTTCCAGGCCGACCGGCCGAACAAGGCGGCCGGGATGAGCATCAGCGCGAACAGCACGGTCACCACGACCATCGACGCGCCCAGCGCCTCGACCGTCCCGTCCGCTCCGCCGAGCCCGCCGCCCGTCAGCCCGGCGGGCAGCGGGGTCCGGCGCACGACGGCGATCCCGACCAGCGCGACGGCGAACGCGATCAGCCCGCCCCGGATCACCGGTCCGGCCGAGAAACCGACCGTGGAGGCCAGCAGCGACGCGACGGCGAGTGCCAGCGCGCAGATCCAGACGATCAGATCGAACGTCGTCGTCGGCAGCCGGAACGGCCCGCCGAGCAACGGAAGCGCCACACAGGTCAAGGCGGCGACGGTGTGCAGCGTGCGCAGGCCCGGCGTCCGCGGCAGGTCCTGCGGTTGCAACGGGCTCGAACTGTGCGCGCGGTGCAACCGGTTCCGCGATCGCCAGTCCGACGACGGGATCCGGTCGAGCACGAAGATCAGCACCAGCAGCGGGAACACCCCGATCGCCGTCCGCAGCGGCGCGAAATCCCGCACGAACGACGGAATACCGGACAGGCAGTCCGAACCGGGTGCGAGGCATTGCGCGGCGAACAGGTCGAGCGAGACCACCGCGAGCTGGCTGATCAGCAGCATCGTCAGCAGGAGCGAGGCCACCCGCAGCAGCCCCCGGCAGATCGCGCCGAGCGCCGCCGCGAACCGCCTGCCCTCCGGGACCGGCGGCAGCATCCAGTGCGCGACGTTCGCCAGCGAGAACGGGAACAGCAGCGCCCAGGTCGCCTTCGCCGCGCCCCCCGACGTCATGCCGCTCCACAGGTAGCCTTCGAGGATGCGCGGGATCGAACGGCCGAGCGCGGGCAGCACCGGACCGGGAGCGGGACGGCGCAGCCGGTCCGACGGCCGGATCAGCCTGCCGATCCCGTCGCCCGCGACGTCGACGACCGACGTCGAATCCAGCAGGCTTTCACCGCTCGTGCCCACTAGCCCGGGTACGCGTATTTCGACGACGCGGGTGTCGGGACCCGGCATGACCACGGTGAAGGCCTCCAATCCGTTTCAGTGGGCTTTGAGCCGACAACGGTACTGTTCCGTTGTCATCCAACCTTGGAGGAAGCGCGCATATGACCCCCGAAAGCGTTGCCAAGCGGCACGACACCCGCAACGGCATCGAGTTCGCCGTCGCCGATCTCGAGGCCGCCGAGTTCGGCCGCAAGGAGATCCGCCTCGCCGAGCACGAGATGCCGGGCCTGATGGCGCTGCGCCGCGAGTACGCCGAGGTGTATCCCCTGCGGGGAGCCCGGGTTTCGGGCTCGCTCCACATGACGGTACAGACCGCGGTCCTGATCGAAACCCTCGTCGCACTGGGTGCCGAGGTTCGCTGGGCCTCGTGCAACATCTTCTCCACGCAGGACCACGCCGCCGCGGCGATCGTCGTCGGCCCGCACGGCACGCCCGAGGAACCCAAGGGCGTGCCCGTGTTCGCCTGGAAGGGCGAGTCGCTGGAGGAGTACTGGTGGTGCACCGAACGGATGCTCACCTGGGACGGCGAGGGCCCCAATATGATCCTCGACGACGGCGGCGACGCCACCATGCTGGTGCACAAGGGAACCGAGTTCGAGAAGGCCGGTGTCGTCCCTTCCCCGGACGAGGACACTTCGGACGAGTTCCGCGTTTTCCTCCAGCTGCTGAGCGCCTCCGTCGCGGCCGACACCGGCAAATGGACCAAGATCGGCGAGGGCGTCCGCGGTGTCACCGAGGAGACCACGACCGGCGTGCTGCGGCTCTACCAGCTCGCCGCGGCCGGTGAACTGCTGTTCCCGGCGATCAACGTGAACGACGCCGTGACGAAGTCGAAGTTCGACAACCGCTACGGCATCCGGCATTCGCTGATCGACGGCATCAACCGCGGCACCGACGTCCTCATCGGCGGCAAGGTCGCGGTCGTCTGCGGCTACGGCGACGTCGGCAAGGGCGCCGCGGAATCGCTGCGCGGCCAGGGCGCGCGGGTGGTCGTCACCGAGATCGACCCGATCTGCGCGCTGCAGGCGGCGATGGACGGCTACCAGGTCAAGAAGCTGGAGAACGTCCTCCCCGAGGCCGACATCATCATCACGACCACCGGGAACAAGGACGTCGTGCTCGTCGAGCACATGGCGCGGATGAAGCACCAGGCGATCCTCGGCAACATCGGCCACTTCGACAACGAGCTCGACATGGCCGGTCTGCAGCGCTACCCGGGCATCCGGCGCGTCAACATCAAGCCGCAGGTCGACGAGTGGGTCTTCCCGGACGGCAAGAGCATCATCGTGCTGTCCGAGGGCCGCCTGCTGAACCTGGGCAACGCGACCGGGCACCCGTCGTTCGTGATGTCGAACAGCTTCTCCAACCAGGTGATCGCGCAGATCGAGCTGTTCACCAAGCACGAGGAGTACGACAAGGAGGTCTTCCGCCTCCCGAAGAAGCTCGACGAGAAGGTCGCGAAGATCCACCTCGACGCGCTCGGCGGTGAGCTCACGAAGCTGACCAAGGAGCAGGCCGAGTACATCGACGTGGACGTCGAAGGTCCCTTCAAGACGGACCACTACCGGTACTGAGTGAAGCTCGTGACTGGTGAGGACAGTGGGAACCGTCCTCACCACTCACGACTCCCATCGCGGGCCGGCCGGGGCCGGCGAGTCGTCCATCTGGACACGAGTGTCGTCCGTCCCGTCACGCGAGTCGTCCCGCCAGGCACGCGTCACCGCCACTCATGGGACGCTACTGCCACTCGACCTCGATGCCGGCCAGCCCCGGCCCGGCGTCGCTGAAGAAACCGCTGGTCACGCCGCCCATGTCGCAGGGCAGCTCCTCCGACTCGACGGGCACGGCGTCGTCGCGCGTCCGGAACTGCCGCGTGCAGCGGGCGGGCAGCGCGCCGAGCGCGAACTTCAGCTGCACCAGGTAGCTCGAACACTGGTCCCGCAGCATCCGGAAGTATCCGGGCGACGCGGCGCCGGAGTCGTCGCGGACCTCGAAGCAGAACACGTGGATCTCGCCCTCGGCGAGTTTCCGGTCGAAGAGCAGTTCGGTGGCCATCGTCTCGGCCTCGGCGTTGCGCCGGATCCGGCCGACGCGGCAGCCTTCGGCGGTCATCATCTCGACGTCGCCGATGTCGCAGCCGGGGTCGCCGTTGTAGACGGTGACGTACCGGTCCGGCCCGTGGCGCCGTGCCCGGCACACCAGCCGGGTGTGCAGCGCGACCTGCCGGTGGGCGGCGTCGAAGGTGATCGTGTCGTGCACCGCCAGCATTTCGAGGTCCGCGTTGTACCGATTGGACGACGGGTACGCGCCCAGTTCGGCCAGCAGCTGGTCGACGATCGAACCCATGTCGCCGGACCGGATGTCGTGGAACGACGCGGCCATCTGGTGCCCGCGCGCCCGCGCCGTCCGGGGCCCGATCAGCACGACGAGCGCGTCCGCGGGCAGTTGCAGCACCGATTCCAGCGCGCGGACCGCCGGGAGCGCCTTGGGTACCTCCGGCTGGCGCAATCCGCGCTGCCAGTAGCTCAACGTCGACTGTCCGATTTGGACACCGCGGAGCCCGAGGTGGGCGCGGAGCCGGGCCAGGGAGAGGCCGCGATACGCGATCGCCTGCCGGAGCGCGTGGTGGAACTCGCCGCTGCGAAGGGCCTCGACGAGCTCCTTGGGCAAGGATTCGAGCGGCTGACGGCGCGTGCCGTCGATGATCGTCGGGGTGTCTTCGTTCGAGGCAAGCTTTCCCGCCGAGAACGCATCAGCCCGAGTCGAGGCAAGCTTTCCCGCCGAGAACGCATCGGCACCGTCTCGTGTCACCGCTCGTCCCTTCACCAGACCAGTGTGTGCGCTGAGCGTGAACACCGCGGAACGTTCACGTTAGCAGCGCACTGTGAACACTACGTCCCCCGTTCGGGGTGGTTGACCCCGGAAGAGTGACCGTTCCGGGGTGTGGAAACGCCCCGGAACGGTCCGTTCCGCCGAGTGCCCATCTTGCTCTGTGTGAGCCTGCTGTTCACCGTTGTGACCACATTGGTTCGCCATGGTGACCAGGAGGCCCGTCGTGCCTGTGTTCTCGAGGAGGGTTTGCGCCGCCGGCGCCGCGAGTCTCGTGGCGTGGCTGGCGATCCAGACCCCGGCGAGCGCGCTGCCCCAGCCGCCTGCCCGCCAGGGCGCCCTCGCGATGCAGGTGCAGGAGAAGTCCCAGTGGTGCTGGGTGGCTTCCGGCAACACCATCGCGGCACACCACGGCGTGACCGTCACCCAGAACGAATTCTGCCGGATCGCTCACGGTGAGCGACGCCGGGAGTGCGCGGACGAGCCGGGAACGCTGGGCGACGTCCGGCGCGCCTTCGGCAAGCTCGGCTTCTCGGCCCCGGGGAACTACCTCAAGGGACGTATTCCCTTCGCCGAGGTCCAGGCGCAGACCGGGGCGGGCCGCCCGGTGCAGACTCGGGTCGGCTGGGCCGCGGGTGGTGGCCACATGCACGTCCTCTACGGCCACGACGCCGGCCGGAAGTGGGTCTCGTGGGGGGATCCACTGCCCACCGGGAACCGCTACAACTGGTCGACCTACGACTTCTACGCCGGGAACAAGTCGTTCACCTGGACCCACACGCTCACCGGGATCCGGCGATGAGCGCGCGGCGGTTCCTCGGGCTCGCCGGGCTGGTCGCGGTCGCGCTGCTGATGTCGGCGCCCGGAGCTCGCGCGGACAGCCTGTCGAGTGAAGATCTCGCGGCCGCGAAGGCGGCTGCCGACGACCCCACTCTGCGTGCCGAAATCGGCCGCTTCCTCACACAGACGGGTGGTTCGGGTCAGACGCCGTCGGTCAGTGTGATCGACGATTCCTTCCCCGTTTACGAGCTTTCGAGGGACTTCGTTGCCGGCGGTGGCGCGGTCGCCGGGCAACTCGCGTACGTCGCCGTCCCGGTGACGGCGTCCGACGGGCAGACCGCGACCGTCTGGTCGGTCCGCGGTGACGACGGCGCCTGGCGCGTCGGCAACATCGCGTCGGGTGACCGGGAAAGCGAACTGGCCCGGCGGCTGCCCGTCGGCGCGACCTTGCTCCACGAACCCCAGGTCGACGCCTGGTACGCGCTGCGCGACGGCCGGGTGACGCTGCTCGACTCGGGCGCCAGCGGTTACGCGGCCGGTGCCACGGCCACCCTCGCGGAGTACCAGAAGACGGTCTCCGGCCGGTACGGCGCCATGCTCGCGAACTCACCGTACGCCCAGGAGGGCAAGGCCGGCGGCTACAACGCCCAGGTGATGCCTCGCGGCGACGGCGGCCCCGCGCCCGACGCGCAGGACACCGGTTTCGTCCCGCTGCTGATCTTCGGCGGCCTGCTGCTGATCTGTGTCGCCGGCTTCTTCCTGCACTCGAAGAGGCACACCCCCTAGCGGACCGGTGGGCCGGACGTGAGCTGACCCGTCTGGCCCGCCGGTCGACCACCTCGCCTTATTCTGTGGCGGTGGGTCGACTCGTGGTGATCGAAGGTCTGGACGGCGCCGGCAAGCGCACACTCGCGGATTCGCTGACCGGTGCGCTGAACGCGGCCGGGGCGAGCGTCGCGTCCATCGCGTTCCCCAGGTACGGCCAAAGCGTGCACGCCGACCTGGTGAAGGAAGCGCTGCACCGCGGGCACGGCGACCTCATCGACTCCGTGTACGGCATGGCGCTGCTCTACGCGCTCGACCGGCGGGGAGCGGCCGACGAGATCCGCGCCCGCCTCGACGATCACGACGTCGTCCTGCTCGACAGGTACGTCGCGTCGAACGCGGCGTACGGTGCCGCCCGGCTCCACCAGGGCGCGGACGGCGAGTTCGTGCGCTGGCTCCGGGGGCAGGAGATCGACCGGTTCGGGCTGCCGGTGCCCGCCGCGCATCTGCTGCTCCGGGTGACCGCCGACGTCGCCGCCGACCGCGCCCAGCGCCGCGCGGCGAGCGACGCCGACCGCGCGCGGGACTCCTTCGAGACCGACGACGCGCTCCAGAAGCGGTGCTCGGTGGTCTACGACGAACTCGCCGCGACGGGCTGGCTCGCGCCTTGGCACGTCCTCGACGGCGTCGCCGGTGTCGACACCACGGCTTTGGCTACCGAACTTCTCCGCGGTTAGTCCTCTAAACGCGTGAGTAGCCAGGTGTGGAACTCGCCGATGTGGTGTTCGGACGGCATCAGCACCCCGCCGCCGCGGTAGGCGCGGGAAGCCATCGCGGGCTGGCAGCGTTCGCAGGCGTCGAAGTCCTGCTCGTTGACGCGGTGAAAGAGCTCCACCGACCGCGACACGTCCCGCCCCGACGCCACGACCTCCTTCGCATAGAGCCAGTCGCATTCGACGACCGTCCGGTCCGGCGCGAGCGGGTACATCCGGTGGAAGATCACGTGGTCCGGCACCAGGTTCACGAACACCTGCGGCCGGATGGTGATCGCGTAGTACCGCCTGTCCTGGTCGTTCGCGACGCCGTCGAGCCGCCCGAAACCCGAACCGCCGTCGATGGTGAACCCCTCGACGTCCTCGCCGAATTCGGCGCCGTGCCCGACGTAGTACTGCGCCGCGTACCCGTCGGCGAACTCCGGCAGCACCTCGGTCAGCTCCGGATGGATGGTCGCGCAGTGATAGCACTCCATGAAGTTCTCGACGATCAGTTTCCAGTTCGCCTTGACGTCGTAGGTGATCCGGCGTCCGACCGACAGCCCGTCGAGGCCGTAGTGCCCGATCGCTTCCGGATCGCCCAGCCGTTCGCGCACCGCGCCTTCGACGCCGTCCTCGAACGACGGCGGGTCTTCGGCGAGGCAGACCCACGCGTAACCCAGCCATTCCCGCAGGTGCACGGTGTGCAGGCCGTACTCGGCGCGGTCGACGCCGGGAAGGTTCGCCAGGTTCGGCGCCGCGATCAGCTTCCCGTCGAGGCCGTACGTCCACGCGTGATAGTGGCACTGGAACGCGCGCTTCACCGTGCCCGTCTCCTCGGTGCACAGCCGGGCGCCGCGATGACGGCAGACGTTGAGGAACGCCCGCAGCCCGCCGTCCCGTCCGCGGCCGACCAGCACACTCTCCCGTCCGATTCGGACGGTCCGGTAGTCGCCCGCCGACGGAAGGTCCGCCGAGCGCACCGCGCAGAACCACAGGCGCTCGAAGATCTTTTCCTGCTCCGCCGCGAAGATCGCGGGATCGGTGTAGTAACCGCCGCCCAGCGTCGGGATCAGGCTGGAGGTCCGCGTCATCTTCCCGCTCCCGTCAGCCGGGCCGGGTCGAACAGGGCGATCGGATGTTCGGTGGTGCCGTCCACCACCAGGTCGGCGAGCACCTCGCCGACCACGGGGACGAACTTGAAGCCGTGCCCGGAGAATCCGCACGCGACCACCACGCGTTCGTGCGCGGGATGGCGCGCGATGACGAAATGCTCGTCGGGGGTGTTCGTGTACATGCAGGTCGCCCCGCGCAGGAACGCGCCGGGCAGCGACGGGATCTTCCGCCCGACGAACTCCGCGATCTCGTCGACCTCTTCGGCGCGCACCGTCCGGTCGATGGTCTCCGGCGTGCAGGTCTCGCCGCCGCGGAAGAACGCGACCTTCACGCTCCCGGCGTCGTCGTGGGACGGGAACCCGTAGAACTGACGCCCGGTTTCGCCCTCCCAGACGTAGATCGGATGCCGTTCGGCGCGGAACGGCTCCGCCCCGCCCGACGGCGCGAACCAGTACTGGACCTGACGTTCGATCGTGAAGCCGACGCCGAGTTCGGCGAGCAGTCCCGGTGCCCAGGCGCCGGGGCAGATCACCAGCTGTTCCGCGGTGTAGTGGTTCTGCGAAGTCCCGACCCGGACCCCGGTGGACGTCTGCCACCACGAAAGGACCTTCTCCTCGTGGCGCAGCTCCGCCCCGGCCCGCGCGGCGAGCTGGAGATGCGCGGCCACACTGCCTTCCGGCACCACGAAGCCGGCGTTCTCCTCGTACAGCGCGATCTCGTGGTCCGCCGGGTTCAGCGTCGGGAACCGGCGCCGGATCTCCGCCGCGTCCAGCAGTTCGTGCGGCAGCTCCCACTTCCGGGCGCTGGCCACGCTGCCCGACACGGTCCGCGAGCCGGGTCCGCCGAGCATGATCCCGCCGCAGCGGGTGAAGATCTTCCGGCCGGAGTCCCGTTCGATGCCGTCCCACAGTTCGTGCGCCCGCAGCAGGAGCGGGACGTACGCGGGGTCTTCGAAGTACGCCTGCCGGGTGATCCGCGAGCCGCCGTGGCTGGAGCCGAGGTTGTGCACCGGCGCGAACTGGTCGAGGCCCAGCACGCGCTGTCCTCGCCGGGCGAGCCGGTACGCGGCCGCGCTGCCCATCCCGCCGAGGCCGATGACGATGACGTCGTAGTGGGTCATGCGGCGCTCCTGATCCGGGTCATGCCGGGGTCGAACAGCGGTTCGCTCGCCACGACGGCGGGAATCCGCTCGCCGAAGTACTCGATCTCCAGCGGCCTGCCCGGCCGCGTGAACTCGACCGGAAGCCAGGCGTACGCGATGTTCTTGCCCACGGTGTAGCCGTACGCGGCGCTGGTGACGTATCCGGCGGGACGGCCGTCCGCGTACACCGGCTCCTTGCCCATCACCACCGCGTACGGATCGTCGACGGTGAGGCAGGTCAGCTTCCTGGTGGCCGTTTCCTCCGATCGGCCCGCCAGCGCGTCCCGCCCGATGAAGTACCCCTTGTCCCTCCGCACGGCGAATCCGAGCCCTGCCTCGTACGGGTCGTGCTCGGCGGTGACGTCCGTGCCCCACAGCCGATAGCCCTTTTCGAGCCGCATGCTGGAGAAGGCCTCCCGGCCGGCGGCGATGACGCCGTGCCTCTGCCCGGCCTCCCAGAGCGTGTCCCACAGTTCGCGGCCGAGTTCGGCGCTCGTGTACAGCTCCCAGCCGAGTTCGCCCACATAGGACAGTCGCATCGCGGTCACCGGCACCAGGCCGACGTAAGCCTGCTTCGTCTTGAAGTACCCCATCGCCTTGTGGGAGAAGTCCGTTGTGGACAGTGGCTGGAGAACCGCTCTGGCGAGCGGGCCCCACAGCCCGATGCAGCAGGTGCCGGGTGTGGTCTCGTGGATCTGCGCGGCGCCGTCGCCGGGGAGATGCCGTCGCAGCCAGTCGACGTCGATGGCGCTGTTGACGCCCACCTGGAACCGTTCGGCGCCGAGCCGGGCGACGGTCAGATCGCTGCGCACGCCGCCGTCCTCGTCGAGCAGCAGCGTGTACGTGACCGAACCGGGCTTCTTGTCGAGCTGGTTCGTGGTCATCGTCTGGAGGAACGGCAACGCGCCCGGACCGGTGACCTCGACGCGTTTCAACGACGTCATGTCGAACATCGCGACCCGTTTTCGCGCGACCAGCGCTTCGGCGCCGCCGACCGGGGACCAGTACCGCGCGGCCCAGTCGTTGCGCTCCGGGACGAGGCCGATCTCGGGGAGATTCGCGTTCGCCTCGTACCAGTGCGGCCGTTCCCAGCCACTCGCTTCGAGGAAGAACGCGCCGAGTGCCGCTTGCCGGTCGTGGAAGGGACTCGTCCGCAGCGGCCGCGGCTCTTCCATGGGCTGCAAAGGATGGACGATGTCGTAGACCTCGACGAAGCTCTGGCAGCTGCGCGCCATGACATAGTCCGGGGCCAGGTGCACGCGCTCGAACCGGGCGAGGTCGCAGCCGTGCAGGTCGGCGCCGGGCTGCCCGTCGACCAGCCAGCGCGCCATCGCCCTCGCGACCCCGGCCGAATGCGTGATCCAGACGGCTTCGGCGACCCAGAACCCGTCGAGATCCGGATGCTCGCCCAGCAGCGGCATACCGTCCGGAGTGAAGGAGAACAGGCCGTTGATGCCCTCCTCGACCTTGGTCTCACCGAGGGAGGGGAGCAGGTCGACGGCGGCGGCCCAGGACTCCTCGAAGTCCGCGGGCGTGAACGCGAGCTCCGACGGCATGCCCTCGCCGGAGCCGATCTCCCGGGGAGGCAACGGCATCGGCCGGTGCCCGTACGCGCCGACGCCGATCCGGTCGGCGTGCTCGCGGAAATAGAGGTCGGCGTCCTGATGCCGCAGGATCGGCCGGGTGGCGTCCTCGGTCACCCCGGCGAGTGACGGCAGGGGACCGGTGCGCGCGTATTGGTGCGCCATCGGGACCAGCGGGATCGGGAGATCCACCAGTTCGCCGAGCAGCGGGCCCCATATCCCGGCGCACGAGATCACGACGTCCGCGCGGAAGCCGCCGGTCTCGGTGGTCACGCCGGTGACCCGGCCACCCGCGCGTTCGACACCGACGACCTTCCGGCGCGCGAGGAACTTCGCGCCGCGCCCGATCGCGCGGCGTGCCTGGGCCTCGGCTGCCTTCAGAGGTTCGGCCAGGCCGTCGGAGGGGATGTGGAACCCGCCGAGCACCTTCGCCGGATCGAGCATCGGATGCAGCGCGGCGCATTCGCCCGGCCCGATCAGCCTGCTTTCGACCCCGGACGCGGTCGCCCAGCCGTGCCGCCGCTCGAGATCGGCGAACCGTTCAGGGGTCGTGGCCACCTCCAGCCCGCCGACCCG
Organism: Amycolatopsis sp. NPDC089917; assembly: GCF_040684635.1. NCBI lineage: Bacteria > Bacillati > Actinomycetota > Actinomycetes > Pseudonocardiales > Pseudonocardiaceae > Amycolatopsis > Amycolatopsis sp. NPDC089917. The sequence continues at coordinate 14,608 of NZ_JBFBGL010000044.1, forward strand.
CCGGAAACAGGGGCTCCCGTCGAGGTCGAGCGCGCCGTACTTGGCGACGGTGTAGCGGGCGAACTCGGTCATCGTCCGGCAGGTGTTGGTCTGGAAGACCAGGCCGGGCGCGTGCGAGCTGGAGCCGCCGGTGGCGAACAGGTCGCCCTGGTCCAGCACGGTGAGGTCGGTCCAGCCACGTTCGGTGAGCTCGTCGGCGAGCGCGCAGCCGACGATGCCGGCGCCGATCACGACGACGCGGGGTCCAGGGGGCATGGTGCGGGGAACCTCCTGCCTGCCCGGTAAGTCCACAAAGGACACGGGCATCGGGGTGACAGGCGTGTTGCGGATGAGGCACGTTGTTCCGTCTTCAGCAACAAAGTGCGGCACGTGCGGGCGCGCTGTCAAGAGCCCGAAAAGGTCCCCTGATTCAGTCCGCGAAATACCCCAGCTGCGCCGAAAGATCGGCGGAGGCCTCGGCGAGCGGCCGCACGATCTGCCGCACCCGTTGTTTCGAAAGCCGGTACGACGGACCGGAAGCGCTCATCGCGGCGACGACGTCGCCGCCGGGGCCCAGCACCGGCACCGCGACCGCGTGCATCCCCAGCTCCAGCTCCTCGAAACAGGCCGCGTACCCGTCCTCGGCGACCCGCTCCAGCTCCGTGCTCAGCTCGTCCGGATCGACCGTGGTCCGTGGCGTGAACTGTTCGAGTTTCCGCCGGAGCAAGCGTTTGCGCTCACCGTCGCCCATGTACGCGAGCAGCACCTTCCCGCTGGACGTCGCGTGCAGGGGCGTGCGCTGGCCGGTCCAGTTCTGCGTGGTGATCGCGGCCGAGCCGCGGGCCTGGCTGACGTTGATCGCGACCCCGTCGTCGGCGATCGCGATGTTGACCGTCTCGCCGAGCGTCTCCGCCAGGCCCTGACAGGTCTGCCTGCCCAGTTTCGCCAGGTCCATCCGGCCGGTGGCGGCACCCGCCAGCCGGACGACGCCGAAGCCGATCGCGTACTTGCCGCGTTCCCCGAGCTGCTCGACGAGACCGCGGTTTTCCAGGACACTCAGCAGCCGGGAAGCCGTCGACTTGTGCACGCCGAGCTCGCCCGCGATCTCGGTGATCCCCGTTTCCCCGTTGCGCGCCAGCAGTTCCAGCACGCTGATCGCGCGGTCGACGGACTGCACCTGACTGGGCGTTGCGTTCCCCGCGTCCTGGTTCCGCATGACGCAACAGTAGCCGTTTCGCCGGGATTCGTTCGGCTGAGTGGGCGAATCCCTTGACGCGCCGGCCCCTCCGGGTTGATTGTTGCGCAGAGCACGTCTCGTCTCGTAATGCGCAACATCGACAAACCGTCGGCCCTTTCCCCGGAGGCCCCGATGATCCGTGCCTGCTCCGTCTCCGAACTCCCCGAGGGCGAAGCTCTCCGCCTCGAAGGTCCCGTGCCCGTCTCGGTCTTCCATTCCGAGGGCGGCTATTACGCCCTGGACGACACGTGCAGCCATCAGGACGCGTCGCTCGCCGACGGCTGGATCGAGGGCTGTTTCGTCGAATGCCCGTTGCACGCCGCCCGGTTCGATCTGCGGACAGGCGTCCCGGACTGCCTGCCCGCGAAGAACGCCGTGCGCACGTACCCGGTCGTGGTCGCCGACGGGGTGATCTACGTCGACACCGGGGCACAGCGGGACGTCGCTTGAGAACCGTCGCCGTCGTCGGCACTTCCCTGGCGGGACTCCGTTCGGCGCAGGAGTTGCGTGCGCGGGGATTCGAAGGACGGCTGGTGATGATCGGCGCCGAACCGCCGTACGACCGGCCGCCGTTGTCGAAGGATTTCTTGCTGGGCAAGATTTCCGCCGATGACCTCGCGCTCGCCGGTCAGGACGACCTCGACGCGTTGGACGCCGAATGGCGCGTCGGGATCCGCGCCGAAAGGCTCGGCCGTGAAGGCGTGACGCTCACCGACGGCACCACGATCGCCGCCGACGGCTACGTCATCGCGACCGGCTCGGTGGCCAGAACCCTTGGCGCGGCGAGGAATCTGAAAGGCGTTCACACCTTGCGGACGCTCGAAGACGCCGTCTCGCTGAAACGGGAACTCGCCGCCGGGCCCGCTTCGGTGGTCGTCGTCGGCGCGGGATTCATCGGCGCGGAGGTCGCGTCCGCCTGTCGTCTGCTCGGTCACGGCGTCACCGTGATCGAGGCGATGCCCGTCCCGCTCGCCCCGGTCCTCGGCGCGCGGATGGGCGCGGTGGCCGGGGAACTGCACGCCGAGAACGACGTCCGGCTGATCGCGGGCGTCGCCGTCGCCGGGTTCGCCGGAAGCGACCGCGTCACCGGTGTGCGGCTCGCCGACGGCCGGGAGATCCGCGCCGATCTCGTCGTCGCCGGAGTCGGGGCGCGGCCGGCCACCGCATGGCTGACCGGTTCCGGGATCGCCGTCGACGACGGGGTGCTGGTCGATTCCGGCTGTGTCACAGCGAATCCCCGAGTGATCGCGGTGGGTGACGTCGCGCGGTACCGCTGCCGCCTGCGCGGCCGTCGTGTCCGGGCGGAACACTGGACGGCGGCGAACGAGCAGGCGGGGGTCGCGGCCGAGAACCTCCTCGCCGGCGCGACCGTCACGCATTTCGCACGACACGGTTACTTTTGGTCCGATCAGTACGGACGGCGGCTCCAATTCGCCGGAGTGGCCACGGAAGACGTGCGGATCGTCGAAGGCGACGTCGCGTCGAAGCGCTTCGTCGCGGCGTATCACCGCGGCGGCGCCCTGACCGGTGTCTTCGCGATCGACTCCCCGAGGCCGTTCACCAAGCTCCGGCGGGCTCTCTAGGGGCCGAAGACCCTACTCGGATGGAGCAATTTGACCGATTCGATGATCTTTCTGGTGGTCACATCGCCGGGTCGTGCGCCCGCGCGGGGAAACTAGTGCGAACATAGGTTTATGAAGGCACGTGTTCTGGTCGTCGACGACGACCCTGCTCTCGCGGAGATGCTCACCATCGTGCTGCGTGGGGAGGGGTTCGACACAGCCGTCGTGGCCGACGGCTCACGAGCGCTGCCCGCGCTTCGTGAGCTGAAACCGGACCTGGTCCTCCTCGACCTCATGCTGCCCGGGATGAACGGCATCGACGTCTGCAAGGCGATCCGGGCCGAGTCCGGCGTGCCGATCGTGATGCTCACCGCCAAGAGCGACACCGTCGACATCGTCCTCGGGCTCGAGTCGGGTGCCGACGACTACGTGGTCAAGCCCTTCAAGCCGAAGGAGCTCGTGGCCCGCGTCCGCGCCCGGATGCGCCGCACGGAGGCCGAGCCCGCCGAGTCGCTGACGATCGGCGACCTCGCGATCGACGTCCCCGGCCACGAGGTGACCCGGGAGGGCAAGGCCATCCCGCTGACCCCGCTGGAGTTCGACCTCCTGGTCGCGCTCGCCCGCAAGCCGCGTCAGGTGTTCACCCGCGAGGTGCTCCTCGAACAGGTGTGGGGCTACCGCCACGCCGCCGACACCCGTCTCGTGAACGTGCACGTCCAGCGTCTGCGCTCGAAGGTGGAGAAGGACCCGGAGCACCCCGAGGTGGTGTTGACGGTCCGCGGCGTCGGGTACAAGGCCGGCCCGCCGTGATCACCCCATGAGCGGAGGTCTGCGAGGGGTCGCCCACACCACGATGCGCCATATCCGGCGCATCGTGGTTTTCGTGCGCCGCAAGGTCGTCTCGTTCAACGAGCTGTGGCGGTACTCGCTCCAGTTCCGGGTCACGGTGTCCACACTGGCGCTGTCGTCGGCCGTGGTGTTCGTACTGGGCATGGTGCTGCAGAACCAGATCACCGAACGGCTGATGGAGACCAAGCAGAACGCGGCGATCACGCAGACCAGGGCGGTCGTCGAGACCGCGGCCAACGAGCTGATCGGCGTCGGCACCGAAGGCTCGGAAGCGCTGACGGCGCGGATGAACAACGCGCTCAAGAAGATCACCAGCACGACGACCACGCAGGACGGCGCGGGATCGACGGCGGGCACCTTCGAACCGGTGCTGGCCGCGGGCGGCCGTGACCAGTCGAGCAAACCGGTGGCCGCCGGCCCCTACGACAAGGTGCCGGTCCGGCTGCGCCAGTTCGTGGAGACCGAGCAGCTCAGCTGGCTGATCCACACGGTCACCGAAGCCGACGGCGGCAAGACGACGTACCTGATCGTCGGCGCGCCGGTGAGCACGATGATCAACCCGCTCCAGCTCTATCTGCTGTATCCGCTCACCAGCGAGCAGAACACCGTCTCGACCGTGCAGAACACGCTGCTCGTCGGCGGTCTCGTCCTGCTGATCCTGCTGGCGGGGATCACGAACCTGGTCACCCGGCAGGTGGTGCGGCCGGTCCGGCAGGCCGCCGCGGCGGCGGAACAGTTCGCGGGCGGAGACCTCGACCAGCGTCTCGCCGTGCTCGGCGAGGACGATCTGGCCAAACTCGCCGTGTCCTACAACGAGATGGCCGCGAGCATCCAGCGGCAGATCCGCCAGCTGGAGGAGTTCGGCGGCCTGCAGCGCCGGTTCACCTCCGACGTCTCGCACGAGCTGCGCACCCCGCTGACCACCGTCCGGATGGCCGCCGATGTGCTGCACGCGTCGCGCGAACAGTTCCCGGCCGGGCTCGCCCGTTCCACCGAACTGCTGGTCGACGAACTCGACCGGTTCGAGGCCCTGCTCGGCGACCTGCTGGAGATCAGCAGGCTCGACGCGGGCGTCGAGGAACTTTCCGCCGAGCTGATCGACGTCCGGCCGATCGCGACCAGGGCCGTCGAACAGGTCCGGGTGATCGCGGGCAACGCGGGCAGTTCGGTCGAGCTGGTCCTGCCGGACGAGGAGGCGCCCGCCGAGGTCGACGCGCGCCGCGTCGAGCGGATCCTGCGCAACCTGCTGGCCAACGCGGTGGACCACAGCGAAGGGAATCCGGTGGTGCTGACGCTGGCGGTCAACGAGACCGCCGTCGCCATCACCGTGCGGGACCGGGGAGTCGGGCTCCGCCCCGGCGAGGCGGAACTGGTGTTCAACCGGTTCTGGCGGGCCGACCCGTCCCGCAACCGCCGGACCGGCGGCACCGGTCTCGGCCTCGCGATCAGCCAGGAGGACGCCCGGTTGCACGGCGGCGTCCTCGACGCCTGGGGCGAGACCGGCCACGGCGCCTGTTTCCGGCTCGTGCTGCCGCGGCAGCAGGACACGCCGATGGGGGAGAGCCCGCTGGTCCTGCCCCCGCCCGATCACAAGGCGACCGACACGCGCGGTTCGTCGTCGGGACTGCTCGAAGTCCGCCCGGCGCCCGACGCGATCCTCGCCGAGCCCGAGGAGGTCGGCCGGTGAAAAAACGGCTGCTGACCCTGCTTGCGGTGTTCCTGCTGGTCGCCGGCTGCGCGAACATCCCGCTCGAAACCCAGCCCGTCGCCGTCCCCGGTGACAAACCCGGGCAGGCGCCGGTGGACGTCCCCGAACCGCAGGCCGGGATCGACTCGCTGACCGTCATCCGCCAGTTCATCCGCAACTCCGCGACCCCGGGCACGGCGAACGCCGACGCACGGGTGTACCTGGACGACGACGCCCGGCGGAACTGGAAGCCGTCGCCCGGTCTGACGATCATCGACAACACCTTCGGCACCGTTTACGACACCGGTTCGCCGACAGGGAACCCGGACGAGCAGCTGGTGAACGTCCGCGGGTTCAAACTCGGCAACCTGAGCCCCGACAGCGCGTTCATCCCGGTCAAGGCCGAGTACTCGCAGCAGTTCAAGCTGCGGAAACAGCAGAACGGCCAGTGGCGGATCGTGGACCCGCCGCAGGAGCTCGCCGTCACCGACGCGGACTTCGCGAAGAACTACTTCCGGGTGCCGATCAGCTTCTACTCGCCCGACTCCGGCGCCTTCGTCCCCGACCTTCGCTACGTCGCGGCGAAACCGCAGGCCGGATTGCCCGGCCGGGTGATGGACCTGGTGCTGCAGGGACCGTCGGAAGGGTTGAAGGGCGCGGTCAAGGACCTGCTGAACGACCAGGTCACCACCGAGACCAACGTGCGCAGCACGGACGACGGGACCCTGGACGTCGCCCTGACCGGGATCGGCGGGGCCAGCGTCGCGGACCGGAACCTGATCGCCGCGCAGATCGTCCTCTCGCTGCAGACGGTGACACTGAGCCGGATCCGGCTGCTGGCCGATGGCACCGCGCTGGTGCCGGAACACGAGTACTGGCGTGCCGGCGAACTGCCGAACTACAACGTGGACATCGCGCCCGACTCGGAGCAGGGGCTGATGACCGTGAACGGGCGGGTCCGGTCGCTCGGTGACGGGCAGCCGATCGGCGGGCCCGCGGGCAACGGCGGCTACAAGGTCGTCAGCGGCGCTCAGTCCGTCGACGGCAAACGGCTCGCGGTGGTCGAAGAACGCGACGGCAGGCAGTGGCTCCGGGTCGGCGACCTCGGCCGCGATCTCGCTTCGGTGGACCTGTTCGGCGGCAGCCTGAGCCGCCCCACCTGGCGTCCGGTCGCCCGCGGCGGCGGGGTTTCGGGCGAGGTCTGGACGGTCGTCGACCACAACACCGTCGCCAGGGTCACCCTGGCCGCGGACGGCCGATGGGTGAAGGCCGGCGTCGACGCGACCCTGCTCACCGGGCTCGGCCAGATCACCGAACTGCGCCTTTCGCGTGACGGGTCCCGGCTGGCCGCCGTGGTCAACGGGCAGCTGGTGGTCGCCTCGATCGTGCGGACGGCGGACTCCGTCGTGCTCCGGGCGCCGCGCAAGCTGCAGGAACGCGACCTCAAGGACGTCGTCGACGTCGACTGGGCGACCCAGGACCACCTGATCGCCGTGACCTCGTCGAGCACCCTGCCGGTGGTCAAGGTGCCGCTGGACGGGCAGCGGATGGACACCTTCAACAGCTCGAACCTGACCCCGCCGTTGCACGGGGTCACCGCGGCGCCGAGCAAACAGAACCTGGTCGCGGACGCGGGCGGGCTGTGGGTCGCCTCCGAACTCGGCGAGGTCTGGCGGCCGCAGGCGCACACCGTCACCGACGCGGACCCGTTCTATCCGGGCTGAGCGGCCGAGGCCACCGCGCCCCCTTCTCCTCGACTGGCGTCCGGGCTTCTTCTCGGCTGGCATCCCGGCGCGCCGACGGACCCCGGCTCCTTCTCCTCGACTGCTGTCATGAGGGGTCCCCTTGGGACGAAAAGTGTCCTAAGGGGACCCCTCATGACACAACGGGGCCGGGAATTGTCGGACCCCGCCGCGATCCTCGACGGCATGACCAAACTCCTGGATCTCCTCATCCCCGCCCGCTGCGCCTCCTGCGGGGCACCCGGCGCGCCCTGCTGCGCCACCTGCCGGACCGCTTGGGGTTCGCTCAGCGAGATCACCCGCGCGCCGACGGCAGGCCTCGTCCCCGTCTACGCCCTGGCCCGCTACGCCGACGACGCCCGCCGCCTGATCCTCGCCTACAAGGAACGCGGCCGTCGCGACCTCGCGCCGTCCCTCGGGCGCGCCGTCGCCGAAGCCCTGGTCCATCTGCCCGGGCCCGCCGCGGAACCGTGTCTCGTCCCGGTCCCTTCGCGACGGCACGCCTCGCGTGTCCGAGGTGGACCGCATGTCCGGCGGCTCGCCGAAGAATGCGTGAAAGTGCTGGCAGGTAAGGGAAAACCGGCGAAAGTGGCGCCGATCCTCGCACTCCGGTCCGGGGTTCGCGACGCCGTGGGACTCACCAGGGCCGAACGTGCGGTGAACCTCGACGGCCGCGTCCGCCTGGTCCCGGGAGCGCGTCCGGAGAGCGTCGTGCTTCTTGACGACGTGATCACAACCGGAGCGACCGCCGCCGCTTGTGTGCGCGTTCTGGGCATAAGCCGAATTCACGTTTCCGCGGTGGTGGCACTGGCCGCCGCCGGGTGATCGGAGTGTCACCTACAAGAGTGATGAATGATCGGGAACGGGAATGGGTACAAGGGCGTTGACGGGATATGAGGCAGCTTCCGGGGAACACTCGAGCGGCCCGCCACTCCACCGGGGTGGCGGCGGATTCCCTTGGCGGCGTCACCCTCGGCTTTTTCCTGTCCGAAGGCTTGCGCCGTCCGCGTGAAAACAAATCACGGGGACCGCGCCCGGCGAGCCGGATTGTCCCGCTGGACAGGCTGCCGTCGTCGCGTGCGGTGACGAGGTCTCACGTCCTGATATCCCCCGGCTCGGGGGCTGTTGCTCGGGGCGTGTTGCAGCTAACGTGCAGCGCTATCAGCAATCCCGGCAGGCAGGGAGGTGACCAGCCCATGTCCCTGGCGCCGGAGCCGCGCTGAGTCCGCGCTCGGACATCCGCCACGAGACGTCGTGACCGCATGCCGAGTTCCCTCATCGCCCGCGATCCGGGCTTCGTCCCCGCTTTACCGGCGCCCTAGTGAACACATCTACAGCTCGCAGTCATTTCAGCGAGGGAGGTCGTGTATGGACATCGTCGTTAAGGGCCGCAACGTGGAGGTGCCTGACCACTATCGGGCACTTGTCAGCGAAAAGCTGGCCCGGCTAGAGCGCTACGACAAGAAGGTCATCCGTTACGACGTGGAGCTCTTCCATGAGCCCAATCGCAGGCAGTCGAAGAACTGCCAGCGCGTCGAAATCACCGGTAAGGGCAGGGGCCCCGCCGTACGCGCCGAAGCGTGTGCCGGCGACTTCTACGCAGCGCTGGATTCCGCACTCAACAAGCTCGAGAACAGGTTGCGGAAGACACACGACCGCCGGCGCGTGCACTATGGCCGCAGCCGCCCGGAATCCGTCGCCGAGGCGACTTCGATGGCGGTCGCCGGTGGCATGACCACCGACACCCGGCCTTCGGCGGGTACCGCTGTGCTCGAGGCGCCTGAGGCCGAACCCCTGGCCAACGGTTTCGCCGTCGAGAGCGGTGAAGAGTTCGAGATGCCCCAGCAGCGCTGGGATGACGGGGTGACCGAACACCAGCCCGGTCGCGTCGTCCGCGAGAAGAAGCACGACGCGGAGCCCATGACGGTCGACCAGGCTCTCTACGAGATGGAACTGGTCGGTCACGACTTCTATCTGTTCAACGACTCCGACGCCGGATGCCCGAGCGTCGTCTACCGGAGGCGAGGCTTCGACTACGGCGTCATCCGGCTGAGCTAGCCGGTCCCTCCGACAACCCGCAACGACCGTGAGGTGGCCCGTACGCGTGCGCGTACGGGCCACCTTCCTGTCCGGATCGGCCGGGATGCGCACCGGCCAGGTCAGATACCGACAGACGGTGCGTGCGCGAACACCGAGGTGTTCCCTACGATGGGGGCGGACGGTGGTGCGTGACCAGTGCGCCACCGCGGACAAGATTGCCCGGGACCGGCTCGGGTGCGATCACAATCAGCTAGTGAGGTCGACCGGATGGTGCTGAACCGCCTGCTCCGCGCGGGCGAGGGCAAGATGGTGAAGCGGCTGCGCAACATCGCCGATCACATCAACACCCTCGAAGACGACGTCAAGGACCTTTCGGACACCGCGCTGCGGGCCAAGACCGAGGAGTTCCGTAAGCGGCACGCGGACGGCGAGTCACTCGACGACCTCCTGCCGGAGGCGTTCGCGGTGGCGAGGGAAGCCGCCTGGCGCGTGCTCGGCCAGCGCCCCTACGACGTCCAGCTGATGGGCGGCGCCGCGCTGCACCTCGGCCAGGTCTCCGAGATGAAGACCGGTGAGGGCAAGACCCTGACCCAGGTCCTCCCCGCGTACCTGAACGCCGTGTCCGGCAAGGGCGTGCACGTCATCACGGTGAACGACTACCTCGCCAAACGTGACGCCGAGTGGATGGGCCGCATCCACCGCTTCCTCGGCCTCGAGGTCGGGGTCATCCTGGCCGACCAGACCCCCGAGGTCCGCCGCCAGCAGTACGCCGCCGACATCACGCACGGCACGAACAACGAGTTCGGCTTCGACTACCTGCGCGACAACATGGCGTGGAGCCTCGAAGACTGCGTGCAGCGCGGCCACAACTTCGCGATCGTCGACGAGGTGGACTCCATCCTCATCGACGAGGCCCGGACGCCGCTGATCATCTCGGGCCCGGCCGACCAGTCCTCGCGCTGGTACGTCGAGTTCGCGCGGATGACGCCGCTGATGAAGGTGGACATCCACTACGAGGTGGACATCCGCAAGCGCACCGTCGGTGTCACCGAGAAGGGTGTCGCCTTCGTCGAGGACCAGCTCGGCATCGACAACCTCTACGAGGCCGCGAACACGCCGCTGGTCGGCTACCTGAACAACGCGCTGAAGGTCAAGGAGCTCTACAAGCGCGACAAGGACTACATCGTCCGTGACGGCGAAGTCCTCATCGTCGACGAGTTCACCGGCCGTATCCTGCACGGCCGCCGCTACAACGAGGGCATGCACCAGGCGATCGAGGCCAAGGAAGGCGTCGAGATCAAGGCCGAGAACCAGACTCTCGCCACGATCACGCTGCAGAACTACTTCCGGCTCTACGGCAAGCTGTCGGGCATGACCGGTACCGCCGAGACCGAGGCGGCCGAGTTCCACCAGACCTACAAGCTGGGTGTGGTGCCGATCCCGACCAACAAGCCGATGGTCCGCGCCGACCAGGCCGACCTGATCTACAAGACCGAGCAGGCCAAGTTCGAGGCCGTCGCCGAGGACATCGCCGAGCGGCACGAGAAGGGCCAGCCGGTGCTGGTCGGCACCACGAGTGTCGAGAAGTCCGAGCACCTGTCGAAACTGCTGCTCAAGCTGGGTGTCCCGCACGAGGTCCTCAACGCCAAGCACCACGACCGGGAGGCGCTGATCGTCGCCCGCGCCGGGCGCAAGGGCGCGGTCACGGTCGCCACCAACATGGCGGGCCGCGGTACCGACATCGTGCTCGGCGGCAACCCGGACCTCATCGCCGACGAGGAGCTGCGCGAGCGCGGCCTCGACCCGGTGGAGCACTCCGAAGAGTACGAGGCGGCCTGGCCGAAGGTGCTCGAGCAGATCCAGGCGGAGACCAAGGCCGAGGCCGAAGAGGTCCGCGAGGCGGGCGGTCTGTACGTCCTCGGCACCGAGCGGCACGAATCGCGCCGGATCGACAACCAGCTCCGCGGTCGTTCCGGCCGTCAGGGCGACCCGGGCGAGTCCCGGTTCTACCTGTCGCTCGGTGACGAGCTCATGCGCCGCTTCAACGCGACGATGGTCGAGCGGGTCATGACCACCATGCGGCTGCCGGACGACGTGCCGATCGAGCACAAGATGGTCTCCAAGGCCATCAAGAGCGCGCAGACGCAGGTCGAGATGCAGAACATGGAGATCCGCAAGAACGTCCTCAAGTACGACGAGGTCATGAACGAGCAGCGCAAGGTGATCTACGCCGAGCGCCTGCGCGTCCTCGAAGGAGAGGACCTCCGCGAGCAGATCGAGCACATGCTCGTCGACGTCATCAACGCGTACGTCAACGAGGAGACCTCTTCGGGCTACGCCGAGGACTGGGACCACGAGAAGCTGTGGACGGCGCTCAAGACGCTGTACCCGGTGAAGGTCACCTGGGACTCGCTGACCGAGGACGACGACCTCGACGCCGAAGGGCTGCGCGAGGCGCTGCTCGACGACGCCCACCGCGCGTACGACGAGCGCGAGGTCGAGATCGACGGCAAGGTCGGCGAAGGCGCGATGCGCAGCCTGGAGCGCCAGGTGATGCTCACCGTGCTCGACCGCAAGTGGCGTGAGCACCTCTACGAGATGGACTATCTCAAGGAGGGCATCGGCATGCGGGCCCTGGCGCAGCGCGACCCGGTCATCGAGTACCAGCGCGAGGGCTACGACATGTTCCGCGCGATGCTGGAGTCGCTGAAGGAGGAGGCCGTCGGCTTCCTGTTCAACCTCCAGGTCGAGCAGGCCGAACCCGCCGCCCCGTCGCCCGAGTCCGCGTCCGCGCTGCCCGCCGGTGTCGGGTCCGGGAACGGCCAGGCCGCCAACGGCGACGGACGGCACGCCCGCCCGACGCCTCCGCAGGGGCCGGCGACCGACACCGAGTCCGTGCCGTCCGCCTTGCGGGGCAAGGGACTCGGCGGTGGTTCGCAGACCGGTCTGACCCTGTCGGGCCCGTCCGAGGACGGCGGCGTCGAGTCGCATTCGGACAGTGCCGGCAGCGACGGCGGCGACCAGAGCGGGACCCGCCGGGAGCGTCGTGCCGCGCAGCGCGCCTCCCAGAAGAAGGGCAAGAAGGGCCCGCGCCGCTAGGAGTGTCCGAAGGGGCCTTTCACCGTGTGAGACACGGTGAAAGGCCCCTTCGTCATGCCACGAGCCGGAGCGCGGAAACCCGGCGCGGCGGCTTCAGCAGGTTGAAACGCGTGCACACCCAGCCCGACGGTGTCCGCTCGAAGCGGGCGGCCAGCGCGAGGCAGCGCTCGTTCTGTTCGACCGTCGCGCAGGCCTCGACGACGCCGTCCGCCGGATGGCACAGGTGGATCGACTTCGGCCGGTAGCCGCCCGGCGGGCGACGGCGGCCGCTGTCGAGCAGCGCGCTGTGGAGCGCCGGGTCGAGGATCGGCCGCACCTGGCTCGCCGGACGGCGTCCGTCGCAGGCTTCGAGGATGGTGGTCAGCAGCCTGCCCACCTGGCGCCGGTCCGGCGTGTCGGGCCGAGGCCGGGGTTCCTCCACGATCTGTTCCCCGCCCAGCCGCAGGTCCAGCACGAGCTGGTTGTCCGGCGGCGCCACCCGGTGCACCAGCCTGCTCGCGACCCGGTAAGGCGGTTCACACGGTTTCAGCCGTCTCAGTACGTACGAACGCATCAGGCAGTCCCCCTCCGCGGCCCCTCGGCCGCGCCCAGCAACTAAGGGGCGGGAGACAGGCGATGTCGCGACACCAACCGCCCGAGAGGATGAATCGGCGGTGATCGCTTGTGTACGGTGGAACGGTGCTGAAAGGGCTGGTCATCGACTACGTCGGGGTGCTGACGGACGACGGCGCGGACGAGCTGTACGCCTTCCTCCAGGCCGTCAGGGCACGCGGCATCAAAACGGCCTTGCTGTCGAACGCGCCCGGGGCGTCGAAGGAGGCCAAGCGGGCGTTGAACCCGTTCTTCGACGCGCTCGTGTTCTCCGGCGAGGTCGGCGTGGCCAAACCCGAACGCGAGGTCTACCTGCTCACCGCCGGGCTGCTGGACCTGCCCGCCGGGCGGTGCGTGTTCGTCGACGACGCCGCGCACAACGTCCGGGCCGCGGTGGCGGCCGGGATGGCGGGCGTGCACCACACGTCGGTCGAGGAGACGTTGACCGAGCTCGGCGCCCTGTTCCCGAAGCCTTAAGCCTTCGCGCGGCGGACCAGCTCGAACGAGAGCACGGCGGCGGCCGCGGACACGTTGAGCGACTCGACCTCGCCCGGCATCGGGATCGACATCCACTCCGTCACCAGCTCGCCGACCTCGGCGCCGACGCCGTTCGTCTCCCCGCCCAGCACGAAGGCCGCGCGCTGCGGCAGCTCGACGTCGAACACCGTCTCGCGGGCCGAAGCGCCCAGCGCGTAGATGCCGTACCCGGCTTCGGTGAGCATCTCGGCGGCCTCACGTGCGCTGCCGCACCGCAGGACCGGCGCGCGGAACGCGACCCCGGCGGAGGCCTTGACCACCATCGGGTCGAGGGCGGCGACCCCGCGCCGAGGCACGACGACGCCCTCCAGCCCGGCGGCGGTCGCCGTGCGCAGGATCATCCCGACGTTCGCCGGGGTGGTGATGCCGTCGAGCAGCAGCACCCGCGACGGCGGCCTGCCGTCGGACAGCGCCGCCTGGAGCGACCGCATGCGCGGGGCGACGACGTCGGCCAGCACGCCCTGGTCCTGCTTGCCGTTGCCGGCCAGCACCTTGACGCGATGCGCGCTCGCGCGCTGCACCGGCACCCCGGCGGCCTTGGCGGCACGCTGGATCTCGGCGGCGTTCGGTCCTCGCACCGTGTCGGCGAGAATCACCTTGTCCACCTCGAGAGCCGCGTCGTCCAGTGCCTCGAGCACCGGTTTCCGGCCGTACACCGTCAGGAACCGGTCCTTCGGCGAGATCACCGACTCATCACCCACACCGGCGAGTGTCCCACTATGTAAGGATCGGCTCATGCCCGACCGCCTCTCCGCGCTGGACGCCTCGTTCCTGTACGTGGAAGACCACTCGACCCCGATGCACGTCGGCGGCGTGGCGATCTTCGAACGGCCGCGCGGCGGCTTCACCCACGAGCAGCTGCTGGACCTGATCGGGCAGCGGCTGGCGTACCTGCCGCGCTACCGGCAGCGAGTGCTGGAGGTGCCGGGACATCTCGCCCGGCCGGTGTGGGTCGACGACGTCGACTTCGACCTCAACTACCACGTCCGCCGGTCCGCGCTGCCGCAGCCGGGCTCCGACGGCCAGCTCTTCGACCTCGTGGCGCGGCTGATGTCGCGGCGGCTCGACCCGGGACGGCCGCTCTGGGAGGCGTACTTCGTCGAAGGGCTGGCGGGGGACCGGATCGCGCTGGTGACCAAGACGCATCAGTCCGTTGTGGACGGGGTCGGCACCATCGAGCTCGGCCAGCTGATCCTGGAGACCGCCCCGCAGGAGCCGGAACCGTTCGACGACAACTGGCATCCGCGCCGGGAACCGAGCCGCACCCAGCTGATGCTCGACGCCGTCGCCGAGACCGTGCAGCGCCCGACCGAGCTGGTCGAGAACGTCCGGTCCATCGCCCACGACGCCACCGCGATGGCGGGGAAGGTCACCGAAACGGTCGGTGACGTCGCGTCCGCGCTGAAGACCATGGTCAAACCCGCGCCTTCCGGACCGCTCAACGTCCGCACCTCCGGCGGCCGCATGTTCGCCGTGGTCCGCACGCGGCTGGAGGACTTCCGCAAGGTCCGCGCCGAGCACGGCGGCACGGTCAACGACGTCGTGCTGGCGGCGATCACCGGCGCGCTGCGGGAATGGCTGCTCTCCCGCGGCTCGGCCCTGACCGCGACGACCACCGTGCGCGCCCTGGTGCCGATGGCCGTCCGCGACGCCGAGACGGCCGAGTACTCGACGCCGGCCCTGGTCGGGAACCAGGTCGACGCCTACCTGGTCGACCTCCCGGTCGGGGAACCGAACGCGGTCCTGCGGCTGCAGCACATCGGCCACGCGATGGCGGACCATCTCGACTCGGGCCGGTCGGTCGCCGCGCGCGGGCTGCTGACGGTCGGCGGCTTCGCTCCGGCGACCCTGCATTCGCTGGGCGCACGGGCGGCCGGGTCGATGTCGGGGCGCATCTTCAACGTGCTCATCACGAATTCGCCGGGGCCGCAGGTGCCGCTCTACGCGGGACAGGCGAAGATGGTGGAGATGTTCCCGGTCATGCCGCTGGTGCGCAATCAGGCGCTGGCGATCGGGGTCACCTCGTATCACGGCGGTGTCTACTTCGGACTGAACGGCGACCGCAAGGCCGTGTCCGATGTGGACCTTCTCGCCGGGATGATCGAGGAATCGTTGGAAGAGCTGAAGGGTGCGCACTGGTGAGGGTTTATCTGCCCGGGACGATCGCGATGCTCCGTGAGCTCGAAACCGCCGGAGAGCTCCGGGCGCGCAGTGGCACGGGCTTCGCGCTGACCCCGGCGCTGCGGGAGTCCTACGCCAGCGGATCCGACGAGGAACTCGAGTACGCCGCGTTGCTCGACGCCGCCAGGGCGTCGCTCCGGCTGATCGCGGCCGAGGAGAAACCCGAGCCGCGGCGGGTGGTGATCTCGGCCGACCTCGACGAGGTCACCCTGCGCCCGGACCTCGACGATGCCGTCGTCCGGCTGTCCGGGCCGGTGAAGATCGCCGACGTCGCCGCGATCCACGTCGACGCCGCCGAGGCCGCCGAGTCGGTCCAGGCCGCCGCCGCGGTGATCGACCAGGCCGACCTCGGCGACCCGGACGCGGAATTCACCCTCGGCGACGCCGAAGACCACGAACTCGCCTGGTACGCGCCCCAGGAGCTCCCTTTCCTGCTGGAGCTCCTCTAACCCCCTCGAAACGCTAGAACCACGAGGGGCCGGGCACCGGGCGTTCGGGCCGCCAGCCGGTCGCCTCGGTGAGCCGGGCCGACACCACCCGGTGCGAACGGGCCAGCACCGACATCGACCCCACCCGGTTCGCCAGCCATTTCGGCAGCGCGCGTGGCCGCCGGACGCCGGCCGCGGCGGCCATCGCCTCGCCGAGGTCCTGTTTCCGCACCGGATCCGCGGCCAGGTTGTAGACGCCGCTCGGCGCCCGCAGCGCCGCGATCGCGCCCGCCGCCGCGTCGTCCGGGTGGATCGCCGCGGTCCACTCGGCCCGGCGGCCGATGATCAACGGCGAACCGCGTCGCGCGGACGTCAGCATCATCGTGGTCATCGGATCGTCGGAGACCAGCAGCCCGATCCGCAGCCGGATCGCGGTGCGTCCCTCGTCCGCCAGCGCCGCGATGTTCGCGTGTCCCACCGTCGAAGACGCGATGTGGCCGTGCGCCGCCAGAGGCGCGTCTTCGTCGATTTCCACGTCGCCGCCGTCGGCGTAGACGAACGAGATCCCTTCCTGCACCACGATTCCCAGCTCCCCGACCCGGCGCACGGCGGCCGCGAGCGTCCGGCTGCCGTCGATCCGCAGCCGGTCGTTCTCCGCCCAGCCGGACGCCGTCATCGCGTGGCGCGCGTCGGGGATCCGGGTCGCGACGTTCACCACCGCGTCGTGCCCGTTCAGCGCCCCGGCCAGGGAATCGACGTCGAACAGCGAACCCGTCACCGGTTTCGCGCCGGTCGCGCGCACGGCCGCGACCCGGTCCTCGCCGCGGGCGAGCCCGCTCACGTCGTGCCCCTCGGCCAGCAGCCGCCGCACCAGCGGCCGCCCCAGCACCCCGGTCGCCCCGATCACCATCACGCGCATGTTCGCTCCTCCTGTCCGCCTTCACGACCTGGACGAGACGGGCGCGGGGAACGTGACAGGGTCAGCCCGCCGGGATCTCCCCGATCTCTTCCGGCGGCGGAGCCTGGATGTCCGCCTGCGTGCCCCAATCGCTGTAGCGCGTGACGATCCGCGCCATCGCGCTGTCCGGGACCCCCGAAGCGGCGAGGACGGGGGCGAGGTCGAGCACGATCTGCACCGGCTGACGCGCGTCGTCGAGCCAGACCTCCATGGGGATCTTCCCGAGCTTGCCGTGCAGTTCCCCGACGGCCTCCGCCGACAACCCGGCGGGCAGATCGCCGCCCAGCGCGGCCATGTCGATGTCCAGCCGGTAGTGCTCGGTGGACGCGCCGTCGAGATCGGCGTGCCCGGACTCGGTGACCGTGCCCGCCCGCCGGACCTGGTCGAGCGCCCGGCCGGGGTCGTTCTGCTTCGCCAGCTGGTCGATGCTGTCCCCGGCGACCTGCGAGAACGGATCGGCGCCGACTGTGCCGTTATCGGAGACCTTGACCCACGGCTTCCCGCCGGGGACGTCCTCACGGCTGCTTTCGGGAACCTTGGCGAAGACGATTTTGTCGACGAGCCGGAGTTCGAGCGGCTCGCCGAGGAAGTCCGTGGTCATCGCCAGCGCCGTGCCCGCCCGCGCGACGCGGGCCTGCCCCTGGCTCTTCGAACGCATCGTGCCCGCCGTGACCTCGGTGGCGAACTTCGCCGCCTTGCCCTCCATGGCGGCCGCGGCCCCGTCGGCGAGCGCGCGGGCGTCGGCGAACGAGACGGCCGTTTCGCCGTCGCAAGCGCCGAGCGTCGCGCCGAGTACGAGCACTACGGCGGACAGGGCCGTTCTCCGCATGAGGACCTGCTTTCCAAGGCGGGCACTCAAGCGAAACACAGGCGGGACCCTCGCCCCGATCGGGGGAACGGCTCAGCGGCTGTCGCCGATGGCCTCGGGCGGCGGCGCGATGATCACCACGTCCGAGGCCCAGCTGTCGTACTTGATCGTGGCCTTGTCGATGCTGACCTGCACCGGACGCTGCTCGCCGTCCAGCCACACCTCGGCGGGCGAGCCGCCGAGATCGAGAACGTAGTGCGTGGTGGCCGTCCCGTTCAGGTCGGCCTGTTCGGACTTGGTGACCTTGCCGGACTTCGAGATCCGCTCGATCGTGCGTGTCGGATCCAGCTTCTCGACGACGTCCGTCATCAGCGCGCCGTTGGCCGCGGAGAGCGCGTCCTTGCCGCCGGCGGTGATCTTGACCCATTCCTTGTCGGTCTTGAGTTCCTGAACCTGCGCGTCGGACAGGTGGTAGTAGAGGACACCGTCGGCGTAGATCAGGTCCCGTTTCTCGCCCGCGACCTCGGCGACCATGGAGAACTTGCTGTTCGGGCCCTCGTAGAGCCCGGAGCTGGTCACCACGACCTTGCGGCCGTCCTCGGCGGTGGTCTCCAGCGCGATCTTGGACGACCGGGCCTTCTGCGTGCCCGCGCCGGCGACCGAGGCCAGCTGCGCCGCGTCCGCCGGTGGCGCCGCCGGTTTCTCTTCGCCGGAACAGCCTCCCAACAGCAGGAGAGCGGTACAGACGACGGCGAATCCGGTGGCACGCATAGGACTCCCTCGGGTGAATGGTCTGTACCACTACCGTAGCGCCTAGCGCGTGAATTTCCACCGTCCGATGGTCCGGAAGCGCGTGAAGGCCCCCTTCCCTCGGTTGAGCATGGGGAAGGGGGCCTTCACGGGGATCGGGCTCTCAGATGTGCTGCTTCACCATTTCGGAGTAGTCGCCCACCTCGGCGGCCGGAGGCGGAACGACGTCCACCGACGTGCCCCAGTCGCTGTAGGTGTACGTCGACTTGGCTCCGTCGGCATCGCTCCGTCCCATCGACTTCAGGAACGGGGCAAGGTCCATGGTCATCTTCAGCGGGAGCTGCTCGGCGTTGAACCACAGCTCGGCCGGGACCTGCAGATCCTTGCCCTCGAGCTGCTTTTCGACCTGCGTCCGCTTGTCGGCGGGGAGTTCGTCGCCGAGGAACAGGTCGAACTGCTTCCTGACGTCGAATTCGACGAAGTAGTGGTTCACCGGGACGCCGTCGAGCCGGGTCTGTTCCGACCGGATGATGCGGCCGGTCTTCTCGACCATCTCCAGCTGCTTCGCCGGGTCACCCATCTCGAACGACCTCTGCATGGCCTTCCCCATGGCCTTCGCCTGGGGATCCTGGCTGTTCAGGTCGATCTTCCCCCAGTTCTTGTCCGTCTTGAGCTGGGCCTTCTCTTCGGCCGGCAGCTTGAGATACAGCATCTGGTCGACGAGGCGCAGGACGCCGGTCTCACCGCCGATGGTCATGTTCGCTTCGAGCTTCGTGGCGGGACCGTCGTAGTAGGCGAGCACGGTGCCCGTGATCCGGGAGTTCCCGCCCGCGGTGTCGATGGTCGTCTTGGAGGACTTGCTCTTCCGTGTCCCCTGCTTCGCGGCCTCGACCAGGCCGAGCGCGTCGGTGAACGGGGTGGCCAGCGCGAGCTCGCCACCCTTGTTCTCGGCCTGGGCGTCCGGACGGGTGCCGCAGCCCGTGACCACCAGGGTCAGGGCCGCGGCCGCCGCGGCGAGCTTGACGGTGGCGCGCCTCACCGGCCGCCTGCCTTCTTCGCGAGCTCCGCCATGTCGCCGACCTGGTCGGCGGGCGGGACCTCGATGGTCACCGGGGAACCCCAGTCGGTGTACTTGACCGTGGTCTTGGCGACGCCGTCACCGGGGGCGCCCATGGCCTTCACGAACGCGGTCTGATCCGAGATGACCTGCACGGGCAGCTGGTCGGCGTTGAGCCACAGCTCGGTGAGGATCGTGACGTTCTTGCCTTCGAGCTTCGCCTTGAGCTGGTTCAGGGTCTCGGCGGGCAGCGGGATGCCGATCTCACCCATGATGAGGGCGATGGCCTTCTCGGCTTCGACCTCGATGACGTAGTGGTTGGTCTGCTCGCCGTTCAGCTCGATCTGGTCCGACTTCGTGATCTTCCCGGCCTTCGAGATCTGCTCGAAGACGCGGGAGGGGTCGCTGTCCTTGACGGCCTTCGACATCATCTTGCCGAGCAGCTGCGAGAGCGGGTCCTGACCGTCGGGCGAGATCTTCAGGTACGCCTTGTCGGTCTTCAGCTCGGCCTTGTCCTCCGCGTCGAGCTTGAAGTACAGCGCATTGTCGATGAACAGCATGTCGAGCTTCTTGCCGTCGCTGTCCATGACCATCGCGAGCTTGCTGTTCTCGCCGTCGTACACGCCCTGCCCGGACGCCGTGTTCTTCTCGGTGCCGGCGACGGACTCCATCGTCATCTTCGACGACTTGGCCTTCTTGGTGCTCTCGCGGCTCAGGGTCGCGAGCTGGATCGGGTCGCCGAGCGGCGACGAAAGCGAGCTCTTCGCTTCGGAAGGTGCGGGAGCAGCCGCGCCGGACTGCTTCTCGCCACCGCAAGCGGACAGCGCCAGGACGGCGGCCGTGGTGATGGCGGCGAGCGTGGTTACGCGCTTCAAGGGGACCCCTCAGAAAAGTTGATCTAATCCGAACGGGTTATCGCGCGAAGCTGGATTTAGTTACCGATCGTCGTCATGTCCAGCTCGGGAGCCCAAAAGCCTTCGCAAAGAGTCCAAACGGTCCACGCTTGCGTGACCCTCGGTGACCACGTCGTCGAGCGCGCAATCCGGATCCGAAGGCGGTCCGAGGTGACCGCAGCCGGAGGGGCACTCCTCGGCCGCCGCGGCGAACTCCTCGAACGCGAGCACGATGTCGTCGGCGGTCACGTGCGCCAGCCCGAACGAACGGACGCCGGGGGTGTCGACCACCCAGCCGCCGCCGGGCAGGGGGAGCGCGACCGCCGCGACGGACGTGTGCCTGCCCTTGCCGACCGCGCTGACCACGCCGGTCGCCAGGCCGGCGTCCGGCACCAGCCGGTTGACCAAAGTGGACTTCCCGACGCCGGAATGCCCGACCAGCGCGGTGACCCGGCCCTTGAGCCGTTCGGTCAGCTCCTCCGGGTGCTCGTCGTGGCGGGTGACCACGGCCGGGATGTCGAGGCCCGCGTAGCCGGAGAGGAGCTCGTCCGGGCTCGCGAGGTCGGCCTTCGTCAGGCACAGGACCGGTTCGAGGCCGCCCGCGTAACAGGCGACGAGGCAACGGTCGATGAAGCCGGTGCGCGGTGGGGGATCGGCCAGCGCGGTCACGATCAGCAGCTGCTCGGCGTTGGCGACGACCACCCGTTCGAAGGGATCGGTGTCGTCCGCCGTCCGGCGGAGCACACTGGAGCGTTCCTCCACCCGGATGATCCGGGCGAGGGTGTCGGGCTTGCCGCTCACGTCGCCGACGATGCCGACGGTGTCGCCGACGACCACCGAGACCCGGCCCATCTCACGGGCCCGCATCGCGGTGACGACCCGCTCCGGATCCGAGTCGATCGCGCAGGTCCAGCGGCCGCGGTCCTTCCCGATGACCATCGCCGTGGAAGCGTCCGCGTGCTCGGGACGACGTTTGCTGCGCGGCCTGGTGCCCTTGCCGGGGCGGATCCGCACATCGGATTCGTCCAGCTTGCGCCAGTCCTTGCCCGCCAAACCGCCTCCTGCTCTCCGAACACCGCGCGCCAATGATCCCATGCTGCTCGCCAACGTCCGGCCGGCGTGTAACGATGACTGTCGATTAGGGAGGTTTTCGCATGTGCGGGCGCTATGCCGCCACCAAGGACCCCGCGGCGCTGATCGACGAATTCGCCGCGGTCGACCTGACCGAGGGCCGCATCCGGACCGATCACAACGTGGCGCCGACCAAGGACGTCCCCACCGTGGTGCAGCGCCACCCGCGTGACGCCGACGGCGCGGTGCTCGAAGACGAGCCCACCGTCCGGTCGCTGCGGATGATGCGCTGGGGCCTGGTCCCGTTCTGGGCGAAGGACCCCGGTGTGGGCTCGAAGATGATCAACACGCGCGCCGAGACCGCCAAGGAGAAGCCGTCCTTCAAGAAGGCCGTCTCCTCGCGGCGGTGCCTGGTCCCCGCCGACGGCTGGTACGAGTGGCGGCGCGACGGCAAGGAGAAGCAGCCCTTCTTCATGACCGGACCCGGTGACGGGTCGCTCGCCTTCGCCGGCATCTGGGAGACCTGGCGGCCGAAGGACGACAGGGACGCCGACCCGCTGATCACCTTTTCGGTGATCACCACGGACTCGGTCGGCAGGCTCACCGACGTCCATCACCGCATGCCGCTGCTGATGCCGCGCGAGAAGTGGGACACCTGGCTCGACCCCGACCTGCCCGACGTCACCGACCTGCTCGTCCCGCCGCCGGTGGACCTGGTGGACACGATCGAGCTGCGGCCGGTGTCCAGCCTGGTCAACAGCGTCCGCAACAACGGTCCCGAGCTGCTGGACCGGGTCGAGCCCGCCGCCGAAAGCGCGCTGTTCGACATGCCGAACTCATGACGACGCTGGAGATCGACACCGCCTACGGCCCCGCGCGGGCCGAGTTGCACTGCGCCGAGGAAGGCACCGCGGTGCTGATGCTCGGCCACGGCGCGGGCGGCGGGATCGGCGCGAAGGACCTGGTCGCGGTCACGCGGGCGGCGCAGGTCGCGGGCGTTCACGTCGCGCTCGTCGAACAGCCGTATCGGGTGGCGGGCCGCCGGGCCCCCGCCCCCGCCACGCAGCTCGACACCGCCTGGCTCACCGTCGCCGACGAGATCTCCGAGCGTTTCGACGATCTCCCGATCGTGTTCGGCGGCCGGTCCTCCGGGGCCCGTGTCGCCTGCCGGACCGCCGCGGCGGGGCAGGCGGTGGCGGTGCTCTGCCTGGCCTTCCCCGAGCATCCGCCGGGGAAGCCGGAGAAGACCCGGCAGGGTGAACTCGACGCCGTCGAGGTCCCGACGCTGGTCGTCCAGGGCGAGCGGGACCCGTTCGGCCTGCCCAAGGCGGGGCCGCATCACGAGATCGTGGTGCTCAAGGGCGACCACAACCTCAGCGCCGATCTCGACGGCGTGTCACGCGCGGCCGCCGAGTGGCTGGAGCGTGTGCTGCGGCCGCTCGCCTGAAAGCCGTCGCCGGGCGTAGTGCACGGTGACCGCGGCCAGCAGCGGACCCCAGAGCAGCAGTGGCGCGTAACAGGCGGCCATCACGACGCCGTAGACGGGCGAGTCCTCCCAGCTGCCCGGCGACATCGACGACCCCGCCTCGTTCCAGCCGAACAGTGCTTGGACGCTCAGCACGGTCAGGGCGATCGCGCCCGCGGCGGCCAGCGCGATCGCGACGAGCGGTGGAACCCGCCGTCCCCGCAGCACCGGGATCCAGCTTGGCCACACCTCACCCCACGGCCGGACGAGCCCGAGGGTGAGGAACGCGAGCGTCTCGGCGAGGAGGCTCAGGCCGAAGACGTAGGCGGTGCCCCAGCCAGGGATGCCGAACTCCGTCAGTCCTTGCGCGGTGAACCCGACCGGGATGCCGAGTCCCATCGCGATCCGCCACAGTCCGGACGGGAGGGTCGTCAGCAGGGCCGCGTGGGCGGCGAGGTTCGCCCACCTCGGAACATCGGGCACGGTCTTGGTCATTTCGTCGCTCCCCAGGAGTCGTCGTTCGCTGGACTACGACGATTCCCGGACGCGGGCGCTGGATCTTCCCGCCGCGGACCGACCGCCCTCCCTCGCTGGGGTGAATCCGCCCTCCCGCGTTTCGTCCAGCTGATCACGCGTGTCGTCCGGTCGGGCACGCGAAAGTGCCACTCACGACCACCCCGACCTACGCGCTCCCGCCGCGTTCAGCAGACCGCCCGCCGGAGGAGTCAGCCGGCGATGGGGGCGACCACGGCGCCGGTGAGGCGCACCAGGTCGGCGGGCGCGAGTTCGACTTCGAGGCCGCGACGGCCGGCCGAGCAGTGCACGGTCTCGAACTTCTCCGCCGAGGCGTCGATCACCACCGGCAGCCGGCTCCGGTGCCCGAGCGGCGAGATCCCGCCGAGCACGTACCCGGTCGCGCGCTGCGCGGCCGCGGGGTCGGCCATCTTCGCCTTCTTCCCGCCGGCGGCGGCCGCCAGCGCCTTCAGGTCCAGCTGGCCGGTGACCGGGACCACACCGACGGTCAGTTTCCCGTCAACTTCGGCGACCAGTGTCTTGAACACGCGCGCGGGGTCCAGACCCAGCGCTTCGACGGCTTCGAGGCCGTACGACTCGGCCCGCGGGTCGTGGTCGTAGGCGTGCAGAACATGCGCCACTTTGCGCTTCGCCAGCAGCGCCGTCGCCGGGGTTCCCTTGCCTGCCATGGGCGGAGTCTACGAGCGCGCCGGGAATGCCCGGCCGGGCCGCACTGTTGAAAGGCACGTGTCCACCACACTCGAAGCTCCCCGAATCCTGATCCCGCGCACGCCGGGCGGCCAGGTGATCCGTCCGCGCGTAAACTCGACGACGTCTCATGCGCACAAGCGCATCGACGCCGATCGGGAAGGGAACGGTTTGCCGAGCACGCAGAATCCCGCGCCGGACACGGGCACGGACGCCGAAGAGGCGGCCGCGCGGGCCGAGCGCTTCGAGCGGGACGCGATGCCCCTGCTCGACCAGTTGTACTCGGCCGCCATGCGGATGACCCGGAATCCCGCCGACGCGGAGGACCTCGTCCAGGAGACGTACCTGAAGGCGTACGCGGCCTTCGCGTCCTTCAAGGCGGGTACGAACCTCAAGGCGTGGATGTACCGCATCCTCACGAACACCTACATCAACGGCTACCGCAAGCGTCAGCGCCAGCCGGTGCAGCAGCCGACCGAGGAGATCACCGACTGGCAGATCGCCAAGGCGGAGAGTCACACCTCCAGCGGGCTGCGCTCGGCCGAGGTCGAGGCGATGGACAACCTGCCCGACGCCGACGTCAAGGAAGCGCTGCAGAAGCTGCCCGAGGAGTTCCGCCTCGCGGTCTACCTCGCGGATGTCGAAGGTTTCGCGTACAAGGAGATCGCCGAGATCATGGACACGCCCATCGGCACCGTGATGTCCCGGCTGCACCGCGGCCGCGCCCAGCTCCGCGACCTGCTCGCCGACGTCGCCCGCGAACGGGGCTTCATCCGCGCCGGCAAAAAGCAGGAGGTGGCGGGGCGATGACCGACGACTACTGCTCCGGCGCGGACGACAAGGTGAAGTGCGAGGAAGCCCTCGCCGACATCTACCTGCTCCTCGACAAGGAGTGCAGCGCCGAGCGTGACGCCGCCCTCCGCAAGCACATCGAGGACTGCCCGCCGTGCCTCGAGGAATACGGCATCGACGAGCACATCAAGCAGCTGCTCGCCCGCAAGTGCGGTGGCGACCACGCGCCGGACGACCTCAAGTCCCGGCTGCGGGCCTCGATCCGCCAGACCGTGCAGACCAAGGGCGCGATCACCATCGAGCGCACCGAGGTCAAGATCGAGCAGACCTTCGAGTAGCCCGCTCAGGACACACGAAGGCCCCCGTACCGGATCGGTGCGGGGGCCTTCGCTGTCTGATCGATGATCAGGAGTTGGGCTTCTTGCCGTGGTTCGCGCCGTTCTTCTTACGGTCGCGACGCTTGCGGGCGCGCTTCGACATGTTTCACTCCTCGTCCGGGTGGCCCTCGCGGGGTGATACGACACCGCTGGGCCAGGGTCAACCTCTCCAGTGTGTCATGCGGCCCTCACCCTGCTTGGATGGGGACGTGTCCACCCTTTCCGATCTGCTCGCGGAGAACACCGGCCTGTCCGGCGAAGCCGCGGACCATCTCCAGACCGTGGTCGCCGAATGGCAACTGCTGGCCGACCTGTCCTTCGCCGACTTCCTGCTCTGGGTCGCCGTCTCACAGGAACTGCAGCCCGACGGCGGCGATTACGTCTGCGTCGCGCACGCCCGCCCGACGACGGCGCCGACGGCCCATCCGGAGGACGTCGTCGGCACCCGGTTCACCGAGGGCGAGCACCCGCAGCTGGCCAAGGCGAGCCGCGAGGTGCGGATCTGCCGCGAAGAAGACCCCCATTGGTACCGCGACCTGCCGATGCGCCGCGAAGCCATCCCGGTGGTGTTCGGCGGCACGGTGATCGCCGTCCTCAGCCGCGAGACGAACCTCGCGGCCTCGCGGGTGCCGAGCCCGCTCGAAATCGCCTACCTCGGCAGCGCGGGCGACCTGTGCCAGATGATCGTCGACGGCACCTTCCCCAGCCCGGGGAACCAGACGGACACGCACACCAGCCCGCGGGTCGGCGACGGCCTGATCCGGCTCGACCCGACCGGCACGGTGGTCTTCGCCAGCCCGAACGGGTTGTCGGCCTATCACCGGATGGGGCACGAATCCGACCTCGTCGGGCAGCGCCTCGCGCCGCTGACCAGGTCGCTCATCCGCGACCCGTTCGACGCGACCGAGGTTTCGCACCGGATCATCGAAGCCCTCGACGGCAAGCCCAGCAGCCGCACGGAGGCGGATTCCCGGCGTGGCGCCGTCGTGCTGTTCCGTGCGCTGCCGCTGCGCCCCGCCGGGCAGGCCGCCGGCGCGCTGGTGCTGGTGCGCGACGTCACCGAGGTGAAACGCCGTGACCGCGCCCTCCTGTCGAAGGACGCGACCATCCGCGAGATCCACCACCGGGTGAAGAACAACCTTCAGACCGTCGCCGCGCTGCTGCGGCTCCAGTCACGCCGGACCTCCAGCGAGGAGGCGCGGCTCGCCCTCGGTGAGTCCGTGCGCCGGGTTTCGTCGATCGCGATGGTCCACGAAGCGCTGTCCATCTCGGTGGACGAGCGGGTCGACCTCGACAAGCTGCTCGACAACGTCCTCCCGATGGTCGGCGAGGTCGCGACGGCCGAGTCGCAGGTCGGGCTTTCGCGCACCGGCTCGTTCGGGGTCGTCGTCGCCGAGATCGCGACGCCGTTGGTGATGGTGCTCGCCGAACTGGTCCAGAACGCCATCGAGCACGCGTTCCCCGACGCACGGCCGGGCAAGGTCGAACTCGTCGTGGAACGATCCGCCCGCTGGCTCGACATCGTCATCCGCGACAACGGGCGCGGACTGCCTTCGGGTTTTTCACTGGAACGCAGCGACGGTCTCGGGCTGCAGATCGTGCGGACCCTGGTGGAGTCGGAACTGCGCGGCTCGCTGTCGATCCGCGGGCTGCGCGGGGATTCCGAGGAACCGGGCGGACGACGCGCCGGGACGGAAGCGGCCTTGCGGATCCCGTTGTCACGTCGGCTGTGAATCAGCGCGGTCCGGAATGGACTGTCCCTTGTGGTCGTTCGCGGTGGACAGTCTCACCCGGACACGTTTTAGGGCCGGCGCCCGAAGAGAAGATGGCGCCGGCCCTGTAACGGTTCCGCGGGAGGACTTGAAAAAGTCCTGGAAGCCAGACCCCCGTGAGGGTGTGTCGGCCTCGCTTGTTAAGCTCAAGTCGGGTACGTGTCACCTCACGACGCAGGGCCATGCAGCCATCGCGCCGCGGGAACTTCCCGAAGCTTGGGGTCTTGCTCGATTATTGGTGAAGCGTGCTGAGTCTTGAAAACTCAGGCGGAAGTACGCGTGCCGATGTGCGTACGACGGCGCTTCAGGGCGCGTCGCTCGTCCTCGCTCATCCCGCCCCACACGCCCGCGTCCTGCCCGCTGGCCAAGGCCCAGGCCAGGCAGTCGGAGGCGACGGTGCAGCGGTGGCACACGGATTTCGCCTGAGTCACCTGCGACAGAGCAGGACCGCTGGTTCCCACCGGGAAGAACAGCTCGGGGTCCTCGTCTCGGCAGGCAGCGTCATGGCGCCAGTCCATGTTTCTGAGCTCCTTCATAATGGCGCGGTACTCCGCGCCATAGTCGTCATGGCGGTCGTTTTTTTGGGTGCTTGTGAATGCTTTCACGAAGCACCCGTTTCGACAAGGGTTTTCCGAAGATCGGTGAGTCAGCTCACCCGGCCGAGCGACGCTTCTGACCTGCGGTTTCGTTCCGAAACGGCCTTCCGAAGGGAAGGTCGATGCGGTGAGCGGAGGTTCTGCGTCGATGAGCGGCAGGTCGTACTTTGCCGCAGGCGATCAGCGGTCCGGTCGTCAGACGATTACCGTCAGTGCTTCCGGGACGCTGAAGAACTCCACCCTCTTCCGCTGGCCGACGAGGTCGCCGTCCACCTGGAAGTTTACCGGTTCAGCAGCGTCTATGCGGATCATCGGCAGGTCATCGTGACGAAGGAGACGTCGTCCGCGTTGGTTGCTCTTCGTGAGCAACGCCTGCCGTACATGCTTGAACACGGTGGGCAAGCGCAGACCGCTCAACGCGAAAAGGCCCAATCCGGTGTCGAACGAGCTGCCCGGGTTCAGGTGGACCGGACGGTCCCCCAGGTAACTCCACGGATCGGTGTTCGACACGAAAGCGCTCAGCACTTCGGTGGGCTCTTCACCCGGGATCCTGACGGTGAGGGGCGGGCGGCCCAGCGGAGGCCGCAGGTGCGACGCCACCGCGGCCCTCATGTAGAGCCCGGCGGTGGTCTGCTTGCCCCGGCGCTTGGCCACCCGGCCGACGACGTCGGCGTCCCAGCCCAGTCCGGCGTTGAAGGTGAACCAGTGGCCGTCTGCGATCCCGAGGCCGACTTTCCGGCTCCGGTCGTTCTCGATGGCGTTCAGGAGCTGATGGGTGGCTTCCACCGGATCGTGCGCGATGCCGAGCG
The DNA here is from genome assembly GCF_040684635.1 of Amycolatopsis sp. NPDC089917. Taxonomy (NCBI): domain Bacteria; kingdom Bacillati; phylum Actinomycetota; class Actinomycetes; order Pseudonocardiales; family Pseudonocardiaceae; genus Amycolatopsis; species Amycolatopsis sp. NPDC089917. The sequence continues at coordinate 43,109 of NZ_JBFBGL010000044.1, forward strand.
CGCGGGCGAAGACGTTCGCCGAGCCGCCCGGCACGACACCGAGCATGGGGACGTCGCCGACCTTCGCCGGATCGCCGTCGGCGTCCGCGAGCAGGCCGTTGACCACCTCGTTGACCGTGCCGTCGCCGCCGTGGGCGACCACCAGGTCGATCCCGTCACGGGCGGCGGACCGCGACACGGCCATCGCGTGGCCGCGGTAGTCGGTCTCCACCACGTCCAGTTTGACCTGGCTGGCCAGTGCGTGCGCCAGCACGTCACGGCCACCGGCGGTGGTCGAGGTTGCCTGGGGATTCACGAGGAGGATGGCACGCACATACCGCAGGGTAAGTGACTTCGGTTCGAAGGTGGGAGCTTCACGTGACGCGAAGCTCAGCCGCGCGACGTCCTCGAGGCAGCACCGCATGGCCCTGTGGCGGGCGTCCCTCCTTCACTGCCGGTGAATGACAGCTCCGTCGTGACAAGTGCACCCGGGCCGACCGCCCGCTCATCGACGACACTCCCAATTCTTCCCCTACGACGGTCAGGGGAAACCGGCCGACCGGGTGGCATACGATCGAAAGTGCTCACGTACGGTGACCCGCCCTGGTGGAGCGCCGTGTCCGGAAGCCTGGAAGGCTGTTTCGCCGTGTCCATCGCCGACAAGCTCTCACCCGCGCCCCGTGAAGTCCGCCTCGCCGGGGTGATCACCGCGCTGCCGGGGTTCGCCCTGATCGTGTTCGCGGTCCTGCTCCTGGTCAACGGCCAGGCCGGACCTGAGAACCTGCTGGCCGAGGTCGCCTATTACCTCGTCCTCGCCGCCGGAACGGTGGCCTGCGCGGCCGGGCTGGTCATGGGGAAGACCTGGGCGAGGTCGCCCGGCGTCGTCGTCGCGCTGATCCTGGTCGGCGTCGGCTGGTACGGCGCGGGCCCGTCCGGGCAGCCGCTGTGGGGTGTGCCACTGGGCCTGATCGGCGTCGCCGTCCTCGTGCTGCTGTTCCGGCGCCCGTCGCGCGCGTGGGCGCTCGGGCTGCAGGAGGGCGAGACCGAGGAGGAGGCCGCGGAACGCGACGGCGCCGCCGGTCGTGCGGCGCGTCGCGAACGCGAGGAGCGGGACTAGACCTGGGCGGCGAGCGCCTTCAGGGGTTCGTCGGTGAGCCGGTCCACGGTCCACTCGTCCATCGGCACCGCGCCGAGTGACTTGTAGAAGCCCTGCGCCGGGTTCCAGTTGAGCACCGACCACTCGAGACGGGCGTAGCCGCGTTCGACGCAGACCGCCGCGAGGGTGGCCAGGAGCGCCTTGCCGAGGCCGGAGCCGCGCTGCTCGGGGCGGACGTAGAGGTCTTCGAGGTAGACGCCGTGCACGCCGCGCCAGGTGGAGAAATTGAGGAACCAGAGCGCGTAGCCCACGATCTCGCCGTCGACCTCGGCGACGTGCCCGAACAGCGCCGGCGCGTCGCCGAACAGAGCCGTGCGCAGCTGCTCGAGCGTGAGGTGGCACTCGTCCGGGGCACGTTCGAACTCGGCGAGGTCGTAGACGAGCCGGACGACGGCGTCGACGTCCTCTTCGCGGATCCGCCGGATGCGGTCGTCGGCCACTGTCAGTCCTCCGTCGTGGGGAGCAGGTTGAGGTGCTCGACCTGGGGCTCGCCGCGTTCGTCGCCGAGCACCGCGACGCCCGCCGGGTCGAGTCCGAAGTGGACGCCCGCCGTCGACGGCAGGCCGATCCAGCGCGCCACCAGGACACGGCTGAAGTGCCCGTGGCCGACGAGGATCACGTCACCCTTGCCGAGCGGTTCGCGGACGCGGTCGATCAGCTTGTCCGCGCGGGCGTTGACGTCGTCCGCGCTTTCGCCGCCGGGGATCGGGTGCGACCAGACCGTCCAACCGGGAACCGTCTCGCGGATCACCGGGGTGGTGACGCCCTCGTAGTCGCCGTAATCCCATTCGGCCAGCTCTTCGGTGACCTCGTCGACGCGCAGACCGGCCAGTTCGGCCGTCCGCAGCGCGCGGGTGCGGGGGCTGGAAAGGACGAGCGCGGGATTGCCGCCGAGCACGGCGCGCAGGGTGCCGCCCGCGGCGCGGGCCTGCCCTTCGCCCGCCGCCGTGAGCGGGATGTCGGTGCGTCCGGTGTGCCGTCCGTTGACGGACCACTCGGTCTGACCGTGCCGGAGGAGGAAGAGCCGATGAGCCACGTTGCGAATATAGCCTGCGGTCCGGTTATGCTACTCGTGAGTAACATGGTGAGGAGACCGTGATGGCGCAGAATCCGACCTACGCGATGTGGAACCGGCTGGCGGGCAAGCCGGTCGGCAAACAGCTGTTCTCGGCGGCGATGTGCCTGCGTGTGCCGTACTTCCGGACGGTGCTCCCGTCGGTGCGCGATCTGGGCCCCGGCCGGTGTGAGGTGACCTCCCCGAAGTGGTGGGGTGTTTACAACCACATCAAGACTTTTCACGCGATCGCGGCATGCAACCTCGCCGAGATCGCGATGGGGATGCTCGCCGAGGCGACCGTCCCGGCGACGCATCGCTGGCTGCCCAAGGGGATGACGGTCGAGTACGTGGCGAAGGCCGAGACGAGCCTGCGCGCGGTCGCGGAACTGCCGGAGCTGCCGGAATTCGGCGACGAGGGTTTCGAGCTCCCCGTGCCGGTGACGATCACGGACACGCACGGGAAGCCCGTCGTGACCGCGACCATCACCATCTGGGTCACCAAGAAGAAAGAGATGTGACCGCGTCGATCGGGATGCCAGGATTCCGGCGTGACGATCGAGGCGTTCGAGGACGGCGACGAGAGACTCTGCTTCCAGGCGACCCGTCTGGACAGCGACGAGGCTTGGGTCTATCAACTGAGGGAGGCTCGTCCGGTTCCGGACTCGTGGACCGGGACGCCCTCGGCGGACGCCGTTTTGCCGGGTGAGGCGCTGGCCACGGTGATGGCCTACGACCCCGAGGTGGGGTCGGTTCCGTGCGTCTACGTCGGGCCCGGCCAGGCGGTCACTGTGACTTCGATGAGGGTGTTCCTCGATCGCGTGGCCCAGCATCTCGACGAGGTCGTGAGTGGCGATTCGGGTTAGAACGGCACTTGTCACTCACGACCACCCGACCGACCGTGTTTCGTCCTCTGAATGCGGTCCTTGCGCGTGCAACTACCGCGTCCAGAGGACGAAACACGGCGGTCAGAGGGGCTTGAAGCGCACGTAGGTCACCTGCTTGAAGGTGTTCTTCCCGCTCGCCGAGGGCAGCCCGAGCAAGTGGTCGGCTACTGGCGACAGGGGGCCGCAGCCGGTGGTGCGAGGCACGGCGATTTGCGTGTCGACGACGCCGAACTTCACCGTCGTCGGGTTCTGCGAGATCACCTCGAAGGGCACCGCGGGATCGTCCTCGACCACCGAGTGGAGCGGCGCGTCGCGTGTGCCGATGGTGCATTCCCTGGGCAGCAAGGGATGCCGCAGAACCGCGTAGATGTCGAGTTCCCCGCGGCGTTCGTCGTTCGACAGGAAGTCCGAATAGCCCCCGTACTTCAGCTGCATGCTCGCGCCGAAAGCGTCCTTGATCCTGGCGGGCGCGTGCCGCAGTTCGCCGAAGACCTGCGCGTACTTTCCGTCCACTTCGCCCTCGGAGAACGTCAGCCGCATCTCCCCGAGCGGGATATCGCGCTCGCCGATGGTCAGGACTCCTTGGGAGACAAAGGCTTCGCATCGCCAGGTGCCGGGATCGGCGCCGGCGGGCGGGGCGGGGCACGCGGAGAAGTCGAAATCGGGCACGGGGGACGGCGCCGCGGAGGCGTGGCCGGGCAGGGCGACGAGGGCGGCGGCGGAGAGCGCGGCCGCGGCCGCTGCGAGAAGGCGTCTCATGACCGGAAAGAGTGGTCTGTGGCGGTCTGGGACACATCGGGGAAGACCCCCAGGGGGTCCCTGGGATCACCCCGTTCGAGTGAAAATAAACGGTGTTTACCCAGCTGACGCGAATCCATTTCGGATTCGGTCTTGAAGGTGGCTCGAACGCCGGGCGATCATCGGCCCATGTCCCCACTGTCGCGCCGCAAGTTCCTCGGGTTCACCGCGCTCAACTCCGCCGCCGCTCTCGGGCTCACCACGATTTCCACCGCACAGGCCGAAGAATCGGCCCCGGGCTTCTCGACGGCGGTCGTCGTCGGCACCGGCTACGGCGCCGCGGTCACCGCGCTCCGGCTCGGCGAAGCCGGGATTCCCACCGTCATGCTCGAAATGGGCAAGCTGTGGGCCGACCCCGGCCCCGACGGCAAGATCTTCTGCGACATGCTCAAGCCGGACCGGCGGGCCGCGTGGTTCAAGAACCGCACGCAGGCCCCGCTCGCGTCGTTCCTCTGGCTGGACGTGGCCAACCGGGACATCAAGCGGTACCCCGGCGTCCTCGACAGGGTGGACCACGGCGACATGTCCGTCTACGTCGGACGAGGCGTCGGCGGCGGTTCGCTGGTGAACGGCGCGATGGCGGTGACGCCGAAGCGATCGTACTTCGAGGAAATCCTTCCCGGCGTCGACGCCGACGAGATGTACGGGACGTACTTCCCCCGCGCCAACCACGCCCTCGGCGTCAACGACATCGACCCGGAATGGTTCGAAAGCTGCCGTTCCTACCGCTACGCGCGGGTTTCGCGGAAGGCGGCGGGACGAGCGGGGCTCAAGACCGTGTTCGTGCCCAGCGTCTACGACTTCGACCACATGAAGCGGGAAGAAGCGGGCGCGGCGCCGCGGTCGGCGCTCGCTTCGGAGGTCATCTACGGCAACAACCACGGCAAGCGTTCCCTCGACAAGACCTACCTCGCGGCCGCGCTGGGCACCGGGAACGTGACCATCAAGACGCTGCACCAGGTCCGCGGGATCACCCGCCAGACCGACGGCACCTACGTCCTCACCGTGCACGAAACCGCCGAGGACGGCGCCGTCGTGGCGAGGAAACAGCTCGGCGCGAAGTACCTGTTCCTCGGCGCCGGCAGCCTCGGTTCGACGGAACTGCTCGTGCGGGCGCGGGAAACCGGGACGCTGCCCGAACTCGGCGACGAGGTCGGCCGCGGCTGGGGCACCAACGGCAACGTGATGCTGGGCCGCGCCAACCACGTGTGGGACGTCTGCGGATCACTGCAGTCGGGGATGCCCGCGCTCGGCATCGACGCGTGGGACGACCCGGTGAACCCGGTCTTCGCCGAGGTCGCGCCGGTGCCCGCCGGGATCGAGACGTGGCTGAGCCTGTACCTGGCGATCACGAAGAACCCCGAACGCGGCCACTTCACCTACGACGCGGCGAGCGACTCCGCCCGGCTCCAGTGGAGCGCTTCGCAGGGGAAACCGTCGATCGACGCGGCGAAGTCGTTGTTCGACAAGGTCAACCGGGCGAATCGCACGATCTACCGGAGTGACCTGTTCGGGGACACGCGGTCGTTCGAGAACCGGTTCACCTATCACCCGCTGGGCGGGCTGGTGCTGGGCGAGGCCACCGACCTGTACGGCCGGGTGAAGGGGTACCGGAATCTCTACGTCACCGACGGCTCGCTGATCCCGGGCAGCACCGGGGTGAACCCCTTCGTGACGATCACCGCGCTGGCGGAGCGGAACGTGGAACGGGTGCTGCGGGAGGACGTGTCGCGCTGATTCAGCCTTCGGCCCGCAGTTTCTCGTAGTACTTGACGCATTCGTCGTACCGCGGAAGCAAGCCCTGCTCCAGGGCTTCTTTCAGGTAAGGAGCCTGAGTGTCCTTTTCGGACACCGCGGGTTCGATGTCCTGCGGCCACGGCAGTGCGAGATCGGCGTCCAGCGGGTTGACGCCGTGTTCGGCGGCCGGGTTGTACGGCTCGGAGCAGAGATACGCCATGACCGTGTCGTCTTCGAGCGCCATGAAAGCGTGGCCGAGACCCTCGGCGATGTAGACCGCTTTGTATTCGGCGCTGTCGAGCAGCACGGACGTCCATTCGCCGAAAGTGGGCGACCCGACCCGGATGTCGACGATCACGTCCAGCAGCGAACCGCTCGGGCAGTACACGTATTTCGCCTGCCCGGGCGGGGTGTCCGCGAAATGCACGCCGCGGATGGAGCCGCGCCGGGAAACGCTGGTGTTGGTCTGCGCCAGGCGAAGCCGGTGCCCGACCGCTCCGACGAAGGCCTCTTCCTGAAACGGCGCCACGAACAGGCCGCGGTGGTCGGGGAAAACGCGCGGGGTGAACTCGAAACAGTCGGGGATGCTGAGGCGCCTGGCTTGCATGCCTCTCATGCTAGCCAGCGCCTACACCGCTTTCCCAAACCGGACGGACGTCTTGCGATACCTCTCTTGAGCTGCGGAAAGCCGGACCCCTTTGTGACATGAACCGCACCAGAGGGGCACACTGGTCCGCATGCCTGTCACAATGATCTGACCGCTGCGTCCGCGGCCGTCGCCACACCCACGGCACCGATGGCCGATTGGACGCTTCGCCGACAGGCCGGCGCTACCGCGCTGGGCTGCCGTGTCGGAGGACGAGTTACCCCAGGTGGCCAGGCCACGCCCATTTCCGGCCTGCTCACCGGCCAGTTCCCCCGCTCGCAGTCCCAGGAGAATCCCATGACCTTCGCTCGAATCGAGACTTCGCCGTCCTTAGACACGGCGGATGCAATGACGGGAACCACGATGACCACGCCAGTGACCGACACCGAGATCTTCGAGGGGCACGAGGGCGGCAAGCTCTCCGTGGCCGCGACGCGCCCGATCTCCTCGCCCCGTGACCTTTCGGTCGCGTACACGCCTGGGGTGGCGAAGGTGAGCCGGGCCATCGCCGAGGACGCGGCCAAGGCGAAGCGGTACACGTGGGCGGACAGGCTGGTCGTGGTGGTCAGCGACGGTACGGCGGTGCTCGGCCTCGGTGACATCGGCGCGAGCGCTTCGCTGCCGGTCATGGAGGGCAAGTCGGTCCTGTTCAAGACCTTCGGCGGGCTCGACTCCATCCCGCTGGTGCTCGACACCACCGACGTCGACGAGATCATCGAGACCCTGGTCCGGCTGCGCCCGTCGTTCGGCGCGGTGAACCTGGAGGACATCTCGGCGCCGCGCTGCTTCGAGCTGGAGGACCGTCTCAAGGAGGCCCTCGACTGCCCGGTCATGCACGACGACCAGCACGGCACGGCGATCGTCACGCTGGCCGCGCTGCGCGGGGCGAACCAGGTGCTCGGCAAGGACATCTCCGGCCAGCGCGTGGTCGTCTCGGGAGCGGGCGCGGCGGGTGTGGCCTGCGCCCGGATCCTGCAGAACGCCGGCGTCGCGGACGTCACCGTGCTCGACTCGCGCGGCATCATCCACGAGGGCCGCGACGGGCTGAACCCGATCAAGCGGAAGCTCGCCGAGACCACGAACTCGGCCGGTCTGCGCGGCGGCCTCGGCGAGGCGCTCAAGGGCGCCGACGTCTTCCTGGGCCTGTCCGGGGCGACGATCGACGAGTCCCTGCTGGCCGGGATGGCCGACGACGCGATCGTGTTCGCGCTGTCCAACCCCGACCCGGAGGTCCACCCGGCGGTGGCGTCGCGGTACGCCAAGATCGTGGCGACCGGGCGCAGCGACTTCCCGAACCAGATCAACAACGTGCTGGCGTTCCCCGGCGTCTTCCGCGGCGCGCTGGACTCCGGCGCGCGGGCGATCACGGAGAACATGAAGCTGGCCGCGGCCGAAGCGATCTTCGCGGTCGCGCAGGACGACCTCGGTCCGGACCGCATCGTGCCGAGCCCGCTGGACCCGCGGGTCGCACCTGAGGTGGCCGCCGCGGTCGCGAAGGCCGCCGAGGCCGACGGCGTGGTGTAGGGGCCCTTTCACTCTCGCTCAAGTGTCATGAGGGGTCCCCATGAGACGTTTTTCGTCCCATGGGGACCCCTCATGACACTCCGGGGCGATCCGGATCGGCAAGGGCCGCGCACCTCAGCCCAGCAGTTCCACCAGCCGGTGCCGCGGCAGGTCGATCAACCGCGCGTCCGTCAGGTCCGCGGGGATGTCCAGTGAGACGTTCGCCAGCCGCGCGTGCGCCCGGGTCAGCAGCTCTTCCTGATGCTCGACGGCGTCCGCGACGACGACGGCGTGCCGGTTGTCCGGGGTGCTCCGCAGCAGCCGCAGTTTGTACTTCGCCCCGATCAGCCGGTTGAGCGCGTTCTGCGCCTCGGCGTTCGTCAGGTCGGGATGCGCGTTCGGCACCAGCAGCGCCAGCCGCCGCGCGTTGGTGCCCAGCAGGGTCCGCAGCAGCCACGGGCCGGGGTCGGCCGAAAGGTCCATCGCGACCGCGTCGCCTTCCGGGCCGGAAACGGACCAGTCGACCGGCCGCGACTCCAGTGCCAGCCCCCCCTCGGTGGCGATCTCGTGCAGCTTGTCCAGCAGTGAGGGCTTGGCCCCGCCGGCGGACTCCACCGACTGCGGGCCGTGTGTGTAGATCGCGGACTTCCCTTTGCCGCCGCGGCTCTTCTTCGACTTCGCGGTCGGCTGGCAGACGTAGAGGTCCGCCGCGCTCCCGATCGCCTGCGCGCCGAAGTACCGGTTGAAGCCCGGCAGGATCGCTTCGAAGGTCAGTCCGAGCGTCGCGAGCGCCCGCTGCACCTGCGCGCCCAGCGCGGGATGCCGGGGGCTGTAGCCGTAAGCGAGCAGCAGCCGCCCGTCCGAGGGTTCCGCGAGCGCCTGGACCCCGCGCGCGGCGAACAGGCCCATTCCTTCGGGGGTGTAAGGCGGATCACTGAACACGAGGTCCATCCGCCCGGTCACCGACGGTGGCAGCCCGACGCGCAGATCCGTGTGCAGGGTGCGGATGGACCGCTCGCCGAGTTCGTCGATGTAGGCCAGCACGCGGTCGTCGAGATCGACGACGGTGAGGTCCGCGTCGGGCCGCAACGCGCGCACGGCCAGCGAAGTGAGGTCGTGGTCGCCCAGGAACAGCAGCTTCGCCGTGCCGAGGTCGTACCGCTCGTCCAGCCACAGCGCCCGGTCGAGCACGGTCTCCGGCGTCGCCTGCACGTGGTCGAGCGCGGCCAGCGGCGCGGGCACGTTTTCGATGTGGCCGGTGATGGTCTTCAGCAGGTCGGGGCCGGTTTTCCGGTCCCGCGTCTCGAAGCGCGCGTACTTCTCACGGGCGGCGGGAGCCAGCCGGAAGCGGGGGTCGTCCCGCTCCAGGTCGCCGCCGAGCGCGTTCAGGACGTCTTCGACACTCCGGCGGGGCGCGGTGCTGATCCGGACCAGCTCGCCGAGGTCCCGCCAATCCGTCCGGAGCAGGGAAATCACCTGATGGAGCGGTCGCACGTGGACACCGTGCGCCGCGAGGACGTCATCGACGGAAAGACTCACGGCCCGCAGCCTAGTGACTCGATCCCTGGGACACCGTGCCAACAGGGCCGATGTGGGCTACGGTTTTTCGACCAGACATGGGGGGAGACACGTGACTATCGAGTTCCGTGGCGTGACCAAGCGGTATCCGGACGGGACGGTCGCGGTCGACGACCTGAACCTCACCGTGGAGGACGGCACCATCACCGTCTTCGTCGGGCCGTCCGGCTGCGGCAAGACCACGTCGCTGCGGATGATCAACCGCATGGTCGAGCCGACCTCGGGCGCGGTGCTGCTCGACGGCAAGGACGTCAGCGACGGCGACCCGGCGCTCCTGCGCCGCGGCATCGGCTACGTCATCCAGCACGCCGGCCTCTTTCCACACAGGACAGTCCTGGACAACGTCGCCACCGTGCCGCTGCTGTCCGGCTGGGACAAGGGCAAGGCACGCAAGCGCGCGGCCGAACTGCTCGAAACCGTCGGCCTGCCCGCGGAACTCGGCAAGCGATACCCCGCCCAGCTTTCCGGCGGACAGCAGCAGCGGGTCGGCGTCGCCAGGGCGCTCGCGGCGGATTCGCCGGTGCTGCTGATGGACGAGCCGTTCTCCGCCGTCGACCCGATCGTCCGCGAGGAATTGCAGGACGAGCTGCTGCGCCTGCAGTCGCAGCTGGGGAAGACGATCGTGTTCGTCACCCACGACATCGACGAGGCCGTGCGGCTCGGCGACAAGATCGCGGTGCTCCGCGTCGGCGGTGTGCTCGCGCAGTACGGCACGCCGTCGGAGGTGCTGCGCCATCCCGTCGACGACTTCGTGGCGTCGTTCGTCGGCAAGGACCGCGGCTACCGCGGCCTCTCCTTCCTTTCCTCGGAAGGGATCGTCGTCGAAGAGGTCGAGCGGGTCGAGGTCGGCAAGCCGGTTCCCGGGCCGTCCGAAGACTGGCTGGTCGCGGTCAACGCCGAAGGGCAGCCGCGCGGCTGGCTGCGTCCCGGGTCCACTGTGGACGGAGATCTCGCCGAGACCGACCTCGTCGCGGGCGGCTCGTTGTACGTCCAGGGATCGCCGATCCGCGGCGCGCTCGACGCCGCGCTGTCCTCGCCCGCGAGCCTCGGGGTCGTGGTCGACGCCGACCAGAAGGTCCTCGGGGTGGTCAGAGCCCAGCAAGTCCTCGAAGTGATCGAAGCGCCGTCGCTGAGTTCCTGATGGGCGACTTCTTCGCGGAGCTCGGACGCTATCTGGGCAGCGCCAACAACCGCTCGCAGTTCTTCGGCGACCTGCTGGACCACATCTACCTCTCGCTGGTGCCGCTGGTGCTGGGCCTGGTGATCGCGGTGCTGGCCGGCTGGCTCGGCCATCGGTTCGGCCCGGCGCGGTCCGTGCTGCTGGTGGCGTCGAACCTGCTGTACACGATCCCGTCGCTCGCCCTGTTCGTGGTGATCCCGGGCATCATCGGTTCGAAGATCCTCGACAGCGTCAACGTCATCGTCGCGCTCACCATCTACACGGCCGCCCTGCTGGTGCGGCCGGTGCTGGACGCGCTCGACGCCGTCCCGCCGCACGTCGTCGCCGCGGCCACGGCGGTCGGCTACAAACCCGCGCGCCGCTTCCTCACCGTGGAGCTGCCGCTTTCGGTGCCGGTGCTCGCGGCGGGCGTCCGGGTGGCGTCGGTCAGCAACATCAGCCTGGTCAGCGTCGGCGCGCTGATCGGCACCGGCGGGCTCGGCGTGCTGTTCACCGACGGCTTCCAGCGCGAGTACTTCTCGCCGATCGTCGTCGGGATCGTCGCGACCCTGCTGCTCGCGCTGATCGTCGACCTGGTGCTGGTGCAGCTCCGCAATCTCCTCACACCCTGGGACCGGGTGGCGACCACGGCGGGGGCGAAATGATCGGCGACGTCCTGAACTGGTTCGGCGACCCGGCGCACTGGCAGGGCACGGACGGCATCCCGGCCCGGCTGCTGCAGCATCTCGGCTACACGGCGCTGGCGCTGGTCTTCGCGCTGATCATCGCGATCCCGCTCGGGCTCTACGTCGGGCACACCGGCCGCGGCGCGGTGCTGCTGGTGAGCGGGGGCAACGCGATCCGCGCGCTGCCGACGCTGGGCCTGGTGACCTTCCTGTTCCTGCTCTTCACCGAGAGCGAGATCTCGACGATCATCGGGCTCGTGGTGCTCGCCGTCCCGCCGATCCTCGCCGGGACGTACGCGGGCCTGCAGGCGACCGATCACGGCGTGGTCGACGCGGCGCAGGGCATCGGGATGACCGGCTGGCAACGGTTGTGGAAGGTCGAGGTGCCCATTTCGCTGCCGCTGGTGCTCGGCGGGGTGCGGAATTCGGTGCTGCAACTGGTGGCGACGGCCGCCGTGGCCGCGTACGTCGGGCTCGGCGGGCTCGGCCGGTTCCTGCTCGACGGACTGGCCATTTTGGACTATCCCCAGGTGGTCGCCGGCGCGCTCCTGACGACGTTGCTCGCCGTCGTGCTGGACCTGGCACTGGCGGGCGTCCAGCGGCTGCTGGTGCCCAAGGGCGTTCGGCTGGCGCAGGCCGCGAGCGGGAAGAAGGCGAAGGTATGAAGCGGACGGTGACGGCGCTTCTGGCCGGGATCGCGTTGCTGGCGACGGCGTGCGGCAACCCGCTCGCCGGTGGTGCCGAGGGCGGGGCGACCGGCGACATCATCATCGGCGCGTCCGATGTCGGGGAAAGCCTTCTGCTGGCCCAGATCTACGCGGGCGCGCTGCGCAACGCGGGCGCGGAGAACGTGACCGTGCGCCCGCCGGTCGGCAGCCGCGAGGTCGTCGTCAAGGCACTGCAGGACAAATCGCTTTCGGTGGTGCCGGACTACAGCGGGAACCTGTTGCGCTACTTCGACAAGGAGACCCAGGCCACCACTCCGCAGGACGTCTACGCGCAGCTGAAGCAGAAGTTGCCGTCCGGGTTCGAGGTGCTCGACCAGGCGCCCGCGGAGGACAAGGATCTTCTGGTGGTGCGCAAGGAACTCGCCGATTCCGGGATCAAGACCTTCTCCGATCTCGGCAAGCGGTGCAAGGAGTTCGTGTTCGGCGGTCCGGGGCAGTGGAGCAGTCGCTGGAAGGACAAGATCAAGGATCTCTACGGCTGCGAGTTCGCCGAGATCCGCACGACCGACACCGGCGGCCCGGTCACGGTCGCCGCGCTGAAATCCGGTGACGTCCAGGTCGCCGACCTGTTCAGCACGTCGTCCTCGATCACCGCGAACGGGTTCGTGCCGCTGGTGGACGACAAGAACATGTTCCCGGCGCAGAACATCGTCCCGCTCGTCGCGAAGGGGACGCTGTCGCCGAAGGAAGCCGACGCGCTGAACCGGGTTTCGGCGGCGCTCACGACCGATCAGCTGACCGAGTTGAACGTCCAGTTCAGCGAGGAGAAGCGGAACCCGCTCGACGTCGCGGAGGAGTTCCTGAGGAAGAACAACCTCCTCGCGCCCGCCTAGAGGCGGTCGAAGGCGGGGGAGTAGCGGAATTCGCCCTGGAGCCCGGGGCGATACGCGCTCAGGGTGCGGACCTGGAAATGCGGCGCCCATTCGGCGACCGGCGGCGTGATCCCGTGCCGCTCGGCGAGCACGAAACCGAAGCGGGAGTAGTACTTCGGGTCGCCCAGCAGGACCACCGCGCCGTAGCCGAGCGCGTCCGCGGCGCCGAGCACGGCGTGCATGAGCGCGGATCCGATGCCGGAGGCGTGGAGCTCGGGCAGTACTCCCAGCGGGCCGAGGCCGACCGTCGACTTCTCGTCGGCGCCGAGCCGGGACGGGCTGCAGCACACGTGGCCGACGACCTCGCCGTCGCGTTCGGCCACGATGGACAGTGCGCCGAGCAGATCGCCGTCGGCGCGGAGTTCGTCGACGAGTTTCGCCTCGACCACCGGGACACTTCGTTTCGCGAAAGCGGCCAGATGCACGGCGTGGATCGCTTCCCGGTCGGCCGGGGTTTCCTGTCGGAGCAGCATGCGGCCGAGTGTGCTCCATCCGAAGGTAGGATGGAAATCGATTTCCGCCCGGGGTGGTCGCGACTTTAGTAGGCGGCCATCCGTGTGTACTTCCACGCCGCTGAAACGATCTGCTGTCCGGAAAGCGACCACCGGATGTGCGGATTCCCAATTCTTCGTGGTCCGTACGGCGCAAAACGCGACTAAAGGCGGGGGCTGAACGGTGCCCGAGCTGCGTCGATGTGACGCCCATTACTACCCGGATGTCCGTAATGCAAGGTCTTCCTTGGGGTGAAAAGGCGACTTAGTCTCAGCCTGCGTTCGGAAGTGAACGCGCTTCACCTCTGATTAACCCCAACGATCCGGCGGGCGATTCATGCCCGCGGGTCGACCCTGCCTGGGAGGAATATCTTGAACAATTCCCTGGGATCATTGAAGAGACGTCTGCCGGTGTTCGGTGTCACGGCGGCCGTCGCCGTGCTGACCGCGCTCGGCGGCACGACCGTCGCTTCGGCGGCGGAGGGTTCGATCGTCAACGCGGGCAGCGCGAAGGCGATCAAGGACAGCTACATCGTCGTGCTGAAGGACGGCTCGTCGGTCGAAGCCACCGCGAAGAGCGTGACGAACCGCCACGGCGGCAAGGTCGAGAAGACCTTCGCGGCGTCGGTTCACGGTTTTTCCGGCGCGCTGACCGAAAAGCAGGCGAAGCGCGTCGCCGCCGACCCCGCTGTCGCCTACGTGGAGCAGAACCAGACCGTTTCGGTCTCGACGGATCAGCCGAACCCGCCGTCCTGGGGCCAGGACCGGGTCGACCAGCAGAGCCTCCCGCTGGACAACAAGTACAGCTACAGCACCACGGCGTCGAACGTCACCGCGTATGTCGTCGACACCGGCATCCTCACCACGCACCCCGACTTCGGCGGGCGCGCGACCCACGGTCGGGACACCGTCGACAACGACAACGACGCCACGGACTGCAACGGCCACGGCACCCACGTCGCCGGCACCATCGGCGGTACCGCGCACGGTCTGGCCAAGGGCGTCAAGCTCGTCGCCGTCCGCGTGCTGAACTGCTCCGGCTCCGGGACGACCGCCGGTGTCATCGCCGGCATCGACTGGGTGACCGCGAACGCCGTCAAGCCCGCCGTCGCGAACATGAGCCTCGGTGGCGGTGCCTCGGCGACCCTCGACCAGGCCGTCCAGCGGTCGATCGCGTCGGGCGTCACCTACGGCGTCGCGGCGGGCAACGACTACGGCGCCAACGCGTGCAACACCTCCCCGGCCCGCACGCCCGAGGCGATCACCGTCGGCTCGACCACCAACACCGACGCCAGGTCCGACTTCTCCAACATCGGCACCTGCCTCGACATCTTCGCGCCGGGCAGCGGCATCACGTCGACGTGGCTGAACAACGGCACCAACACCATCAGCGGTACCTCGATGGCGACCCCGCACGTCGTCGGCGCGGCGGCTCTCTACGTCTCCGCCAACCCGTCGGCCACGCCCGCTCAGGTCCGTGACGCGCTGGTCAACGCCGGCACCAAGGACAAGGTGACCAACCCGGGCACCGGCTCGCCGAACGTGCTGCTCTACACCGGTACCGGCGGTGGCCCCGGCCCCGAGCCGACGCCTTGCGGCACGCAGACCAACAGCGGCGTCATCGCCATCCCCGACGCCGGTGCCGCGGTGACGAGCACGATCACCGTCGCGAACTGCGCCCGCAACGCTTCGGGCACCACCAAGGTCGCGGTGAACATCACCCACACCTACGTCGGTGACCTGGTCATCGACCTGGTCGCGCCGGACGGCACGTCGTACCGCTTGAAGAACTCGAGCAGCGACTCGTCCGACAACATCAACACCACCTACACCGTCAACGCCGCGGCCGAGGCCGCGAACGGCGCCTGGAAGCTCAAGGTGCAGGACGTGTACCGGGTCGACACCGGCTCGCTCAACAGCTGGTCGCTGACCGTCTGATCCACCCCCTGGAGTACGTGAAGGCCCCCTTCCTCCTGCTGGGAAGGGGGCCTTCCGGTGTCCGGAGAGTGATTCGACCGGCAATTGCCGCGTTCGTCCTATCTGGACGGTCGTGAGGCTTTAGCCTCTCCGCATGCAGCCCGGACCGCCCTACCACCAGGGCCCTCAGCAGCCGTATCCACCGCAGGGATATCCCGGCTACCCGCAGCCCGGATACGGCCCGCCGCCCAAGAAGTCGAACGCCGGGCTCATCATCGGCCTCGTCATCGCCGCGGTGGTGGTGCTCGGCGGTGGCGGTGTCGCGGCCGTCCTGCTGTTGTCGAATGACTCCGGTTCGTCGTCCGCTGCGCCGACTTCGTCCAAGAAGTCCGGGCCACCGGACAAGTACGCCGCCATGCCCGGCTGCGAGAAGATCGGCAGCGGGGTGCGGAACCTGCCGCCGCTCGAAACTCCGAAGGGCGAGGAGCCGGCGAGCACTTCGAACAACGACGTCGTCTACACGGTCTCTTCGTGCTCTTGGCGCGAGTCCGGGGCTCCGTCGGCTTTGGTGACGATGTACCTGTCGAAGTCGAAGGAACCGGGCACGGGTTCCGGTGAGGACTGGGCCAAGGCGGGTTACGACAACGCCATGCGGGACGGCGGGGAAGTCATCCCCACGCTCGCGAAGGCGACCAAGGCCGGTTACAACGACATCCGGTCCGCCGGGCAGTGCTCGATCAAGCTGTACCAGGGGAACGTCGAAGCGCAGGTCATCGTGAGCGGCGCCGAACCCAGCAAGCCCATCGATCAGAAGCTGTGCAAGGAGAACGCCCTGAAGGTCGCCAAGGCGACCTCCGAGGCGATCGGCTAAGCGATTTCCGTGACCTGGAGCTGCCCGGTCGGCCCGTCGCCGAACGGGTTCTCCCAGCCGTGCCACTCGGCGGCGAGGACGTAGAGCGAACTTCCGTCTTCGCCGCCGATTGCGCAGGAGAAGCAGCCCCGATCGGCTTCGACCTTCTGCAGCACTTCGCCTCCTTCGCGGACGCGGACGCAGTGCTTCCTCGCCACGTCCGCGTACCAGACGGCGCCCGCGGCATCGAGGGAGATGCCGTCGGGGTGGTCGCCGCCGAGGTCCGCCCACACCCGCCTGCCGGAAAGCGAACCGTCGTCGGCGATGTCGAACGCGGTGAGGCGGTTGCCGTGCGATTCGGCGACGATCAGCGTCTTGTCGTCCGGGGTGACGGCCATGCCGTTGCCGAAGAGGATGCCGTCGGCGACCTGGCGCACTTCACCGTCCGGGCTGACGAGGGCGAGGACGCCGGGTGCCTGGAGGTCGTGCGAGCCGTTGACGAAGGCGTTTCCCCGGCCGTCTGTCACGACCTCGTTCAGGAAGGCGGCGACGGGGCTGAGATCCGCGTAGACGCTCAGGTCCGCGTCGAGCAGCTGGGCGTTCGGGCCGTCGGCGATGATCAGGCGGCCGTCGGGGAGCCAGTCGAACGTGAGCGGCATCGCGGCCGGCACGTTCACGATGACCTCGCTCTCGCCGCCGGGAGTGACGGCGAGGATGTCGCCCGTGCCCCAGTTCGCCAGCCACAGACGGCCGTCGTGCCAGCGCGCGGATTCGGGGAGCTTGAGGCCGTCGAGCAGGGTCTTCATGGTGTCTCCTTCGGTCGTTTGCCCCCTACACGAACGGGCCTCACCGTTTTCGACACCCCAGGTACGTGAAGGCCCCCTTCACTGCGTCTAGCGCAGTGAAGGGGGCCTTCACGTACTTGTCAGGCGATCAGTCGAAGGCCCGCGCGATCAGCGCCTTCTGCTCGACCTCGTGCACCTTGGACGAACCGGCGGACGGCGCGGCCATCGGACGACGTGAAACGACGTCCAGGCTGGAGAACACCTCCGGCAGCTTCCGCGGCAGGTTCAGCCCGAAGAACGGCCACGCACCCTGGTTCTCCGGCTCCTCCTGGACCCAGACCGCGGGAGCGCCGTTGTAGCGCTCAAGCGCCGCCAGCAGCTTCTTCTTCGGCAGCGGGTAGTACTGCTCGACCCGCACGATCGCGACGTCGTTCGCCTCGCGCTTGGCGCGCTCGGCCACGAGCTCCCAGTAGAGCTTGCCCGAGGTCAGCAGGACCTTGCGGACCTTCGACGGGTCGACGTCGGCGTCGTCGATGACCGACATGAACTTCGTCTGGCCGGTGAAGTCCTCGACCTGCGAGGTCGCGGCCTTGTTGCGCAGCATCGACTTGGGGGTGAAGACCACCAGCGGGCGGTTGACTCCGTCGAGGGCGTGCCGGCGGAGCAGGTGGAAGTAGTTCGCCGGGGTCGACGGGACCGAGACGGTCATCGAGCCCTCCGCGCACAGCGAGAGGAAGCGCTCGATGCGGCCGGAGGTGTGGTCCGGGCCCTGGCCTTCGTGGCCGTGCGGCAGCAGCAGCACGACGTCGGAGAGCTGGCCCCACTTGGCCTCGCCGGAGGAGATGTACTCGTCGATGACGGTCTGCGCGCCGTTGACGAAGTCACCGAACTGCGCTTCCCACATGACCAGCGCTTCGGAGTTGGCCACGGAGTAGCCGTACTCGAAGCCGACCGCCGCGTACTCGGACAGCGCCGAGTCGTAGATCATCACGCGGCCCTGGTTCTCGGCCAGGCTGGCCAGCGGCGAGTACTCCTGGCCGGTCTTGCGGTCGATCAGCACCGAGTGGCGCTGGGTGAAGGTGCCGCGGCGTGAGTCCTGGCCGGACAGCCGCACCAGGCGGCCTTCCATGGCCAGCGAACCGAAGGCGAGCAGCTCGCCGAACGCCCAGTCGACGCCGCCTTCGCGGGACATCTTGTGGCGGCGCTCCATGACCGGCTTGACCCGCGGGTGCGGGGTGAAGCCTTCGGGGACGTTGAGGAACGCGTCGCCGATGTGCTCGATGACCTCGGAGGTGGTCGCGGTGGGCACCTTGGCCGGGACCTGCTGCTCCTCTTCGACCGAGGGGCTGGCCTTCGCCGGGTGCTTCTCCAGCTCGCGGACCTCGTTGAACACGTGCTCCAGCTGGCTGGAGAAGTCGCGCAACGCGGCCTCGGCCTCTTCGACGGAGATGTCGCCGCGGCCGATCAGCGATTCGGTGTAGGTCTTCCGGACCGAACGCTTCGTGTCGATGATGTCGTACATCGCCGGCTGGGTCATCGAGGGGTCGTCGCCCTCGTTGTGGCCGCGGCGGCGGTAGCAGATCAGATCGATCACGACGTCCTTGTGGAACGCCTGGCGGTAGTCGACGGCCAGCTTGGCCACCCAGTGCGCGGCCTCGGGGTCGTCGCCGTTCACGTGGAAGATCGGCGAGCCGATCATCTTCGCGACGTCGGTGGCGTACTGGCTCGACCGCGAGTGCTCGGGCGCGGTGGTGAAGCCGACCTGGTTGTTGACGATGACGTGCACGGTGCCGCCGGTGCGGTAGCCGCGCAGCAGCGCGAGATTCAGGGTCTCGGCCACGACGCCCTGGCCCGCGAAGGCCGCGTCGCCGTGCATCAGGACGGGGAGGACGGTGAAGCCCTCGCCACCCTTGTCGAGGATGTCCTGCTTGGCGCGGACGATGCCTTCGAGGACCGGATCGACGGTCTCCAGGTGCGACGGGTTCGCGGTCAGCGACACCTTGGTCTCGCCGTCGCCGAACATGCGGAAGTACTTGCCCTCGGCGCCGAGGTGGTACTTCACGTCACCGGAACCGTGCGCCTGGCCCGGGTCGAGGTTGCCCTCGAACTCCTGGAAGATCTGCGCGATCGGCTTGCCGACGATGTTCGCGAGCACGTTCAGGCGGCCGCGGTGCGGCATGCCGATAACGACCTCGTCGAGCTCGTGCTCGGCGGCCTTGTCCAGCAGCGTGTCCAGCAGCGGGATCGCGGTCTCGCCACCTTCGAGGGAGAACCGCTTCTGGCCGACGTACTTGGTCTGCAGGAAGGTCTCGAACGCCTCGGCGGCGTTGAGCTTCGAGAGCACGTACTTCTGGACGGCGGGGTCCGGCTTCTCGTGCGGGATCTCGACGCGGTCCTGGATCCAGCGGCGCTCCTCGGGGTCGAGGATGTGCGTGTACTCGATGCCGACGGTGCGGCAGTAGGAGTTGCGCAGCACGCCGAGGATGTCGCGCAGCTTCATCCGCTCCTGGCCGGCGAACCCGCCGACCGGGAACTCGCGGTCCAGGTCCCACAGGGTCAGGCCGTGGGAGAGGACGTCGAGGTCGGCGTGGCTGCGCTGCCGGTAGTTCAGCGGGTCGGTGTCGGCCATCAGGTGACCGCGCATGCGGAAGGCGTCGATCAGCTCGATCACGCGCGCGGTCTTGTCGACCGGGCCGTCCGGGATGTCGGCGACCCAGCGGATCGGCTCGTAGGGCAGGCGCAGGCTGGTGAAGACGTCGTCGTAGAAGCCGTCCTCGCCCAGCAGCAGCTCGTGGATGCGCTTGAGGAACTCGCCCGACTCCGCGCCCTGGATGATGCGGTGGTCATACGTCGAGGTCAGCGTCATGATCTTCGAGACGCCGAGGTCGACCAGGGCCTTCTCGCTGGTGCCCTCGAAGTGCGCCGGGTACTGCATGGCGCCGACGCCGATGATCGCGCCCTGGCCCGCCTGCAGACGCGGCACCGAGTGGTTGGTGCCGATGCCGCCGGGGTTGGTCAGCGAGATCGTGGTGCCGGAGAAGTCGTCGGCCGTCAGCTTGCCGTTGCGGGCCTTCTTGACGATCTCCTCGTAGGCCTGCCAGAACTGCATGAAGGTCATGTTCTCGGTGGCCTTGATGGAGGCCACGACGAGCGTGCGGGCGCCTTCCTTGCCCTTCATGTCGATCGCGAGACCGAAGTTCACGTGCTCCGGCGTGATCGCGAACGGCTTCCCGTCGATCAGCTGGTAGTGCCGGTTCATGTTCGGGAAGTTCTTCAGCGCCCGGACCATCGCGTAGCCGATGAGGTGCGTGAAGGAGATCTTGCCGCCGCGCGTGCGCTTGAGGTGGTTGTTGATGACGATGCGGTTGTCGGCCATCAGCTTCGCCGGGACGGCGCGCACACTCGTGGCGGTCGGCACGGACAGCGAGGCGTCCATGTTCTTCGCGATCGCGGCGGCGGCGCCACGGAGCTGCTTCGACTCCGGCTCGGCGGCCTTCTCGGCGGGCTTGGCGGGGGCCTGCGCGGCCGCCTTGGGAGCCGCGGCCTTCGGAGCGGGCTTCGCTTCGGTCTTCGGGGCGGGCTTCGCCGGGGCTGTCTGCTTCGCGGTGGACTCCGCCTTGCGGGCGGTCGACGGCTTGGCGGCCTGGCCGTTGGTGCCCGCGCCCTCCTTGGCGGTCTCCGAGGAGGTCTGACGTGCGTCGTCAGCCTTCGTCTTCGCGTCCTGCGTTGGCTTGAAGTCCGCGAAGAAGTCGTGCCAGGCGGCATCGACTGAGGTGGGGTCGGCGAGGAACTGGTCGTACATTTCCTCGACAAGCCACTCGTTGGGGCCGAATTGTGACGCAGGGCTGCTGCTGGACACGGCTTGGACTCGCCTCTATCCGTCTCGAGATCTTGAACACCGCTGATGCGCCTACCAGGCTAACCCCCTCGGTCGCAGCCGTGTGATGGAACTGGCCTGTGTGAGGCGTGGCGCACTAGGTGATGGGTCACTGTCTCGATCAAGAGATCGAAACCCGGCCGGGCCGCGCTCGCCCGGGGGAGCAAGGGACCTTTGCTGTCACTTCGCCGTCTGCGCAGGTCAGGTCACTGATTGGTCGGGAAAGGTTGGCTGGGTGGTCGTGCCCGGACAGCCTGGAGTTCACGTCGGCGGGTTTTGCTGGGTGGAGGATGCGGCCGGTGTCGTGCCGGCCGCCGATCGCCCGCGAGGTGGTGGCAGCCGATGTGGCTGGACGAGTGCCCGTCGTTCTGGGACGAGGGGCGCGTGCGCCCCTTGGTCACCGAATCCGGCAAGGTCGTCCTGATGTGCGACTCGTGCTCCGCGGTCTGGCCGACGCTCGACGACTTCAAGGAGATGGAGCACGTCGAGCCCGACGAGCCGGACTGGGCGGTGACGGCCGGGGTGCACGTCCGGCCCGGGACCTTCCGGTGGGCTTCGGAGCGGGACCTCGAGGTCGCCGGGATGAGCGGCCTCAAGTGGCGGCCTTAGCCGGGGTACGGGCGCTCCGCCGGTAGCAGCGCTTCGGCGTCTTCGATGCGGTTCGCCGCGACCAGGGCGCCGATCTCGCGCATGACCGGGGTGACGTCGGTGACCGCGGTGATCCATTTGTCGACATAGCGATCGACGGCCTCGCCGCTCAGCCCCATCTGGAGCGAACGGTGCTTCAGCGCGCCGAGCCGGATACTGCGTTCCGGATCCCATTGGACGCGGACCGGGCTGGTCTCGACCTCTGTCCGCCACGCCTTCTGGTCGGTGTGGACGTCCGCGTCGTAGTGGCTGAGCGCCGCGTGTTCGAGCGCCCAGGCGAAGCCCTCGCGAGTGATGTCGAGGGCGAGCACGCGCTCCTGACCGGGCTTCGCGGCCCAACCGCAGCGGTACGCCATCCAGAGGAAGGACGGCTTGATCCAGGTCATGCGTTCGCGTTTGAACGGCGGCACGAACGTGCCCGCCTTCAGCGCGGCGTCGGCGATGGACGGCGAGTACGCCTGATAGACGCGGATCGTGGTTTCGGTGTGGACGGCGCGGATCTGCCGCGCCGGGATCTCTTCGTTCATTTGCCGCTCAGCGTGACAGGCGCGGGTGCTGGCGCGCGACCGAAATTCCTTCGCCCAAGGGCTTGCGGTTCTCGTGGACGCCGGAGGTCGGAGGTGCCGCGTTCGGGCGAGACGGGCGATCACGTGTGATCAGGCGGCGATCACTCGTGATCGGAGACGGGACTCGTGTGATCAGGCGGCGATCACGGAGTTCGCCGTCTGATCACGCGAGTCACGCCTTCGCTCACTGCGGGGTCAGCCGAGGGACCACAGGCGCGCGTAGTGGCCGCCCGCGCTGACCAGGTCCTCGTGGGTGCCCTGTTCGATGATCCGGCCGTGGTCCAGCACCACGATCCGGTCCGCCTTGGCGGCGGTGGCGAGCCGGTGCGCGACCACGAAGGTCGTGCGGCGCCGCGCGAGTTGTTCCGTCGCGCGCAGGACGGCGGCTTCGGTGGACGGGTCCAGCGCCGCTGTCGCCTCGTCGAGCAGGAGGACGTCCGGGTCCACGAGTTCGGCGCGGGCGAGGGCCACGAGTTGCCGCTGCCCGGCCGAAAGCGACCGTCCGCGTTCACCGACCGGCTGGTGGAAACCGGCCGGAAGCGCGGCGACGCCGTCGAGCGCGCCGACGGACCGGACCGCCTCCTCGACCTCCGCGTCCGTCGCGGAAGGCCTGCCGTAGCGCACGTTGTCCGCGACGGTCCCCGAGAACAGATGCGCTTCCTGCGGTACCACGCCCATCCGCGTGCGCAGGGCCGCCAGGTCGTATTCACGGATGTCGGTCCCGTCGATCCGGACCACGCCGCCGGTCGCGTCGTAGAAACGCGCGACGAGCTTCACCGCCGTCGACTTCCCGGCGCCCGTCGCCCCGACCAAGGCGACGGTCTCCCCGGGTGCGACGTCCAGCGAAAGCTGCGACAACGCGGGTTCGTCCGTTGCGGTGTAAGCGAAATCGACGTCCTTGAACGAGACCTCGCCCCGCAGCCGCTCCGGGACCGCGACCGGTTTCTCCGCCTGCGGAACGGAAGTCGGCGTGCGCAGGAGATCACCGATGCGCGACAGGCCGACCCGCGCCTGCTGGTAGCCGTCGAACACCGAGGACAGTTGCTGGATCGGCGAGAAGAACTGGCCCAGGTACAACAGGAACGCCACCAGCACACCGGCCGACAGCGTGCCCGCCGCGACCCGGTTCGCGCCGACGATCAGCACGACGACCTCGGCCAGCCCGGAAAGCATCGCCGCGAAAGGGAAATACGTCGCGACGAGACGCTGGGCGCGAAGCCGCGAACGCCGGTACTCGTCGCTGCGGGACGCGAACTTCTCCGCCGTGCGCTCCTCGCGCGTGTACGCCTGCGCGACCCGCAGCCCGTTCACGTTCTCCTGCATGTCCGCGTTGACGACGCTGACCCGCTCCCGGGCTTCGGTGTACGCCTTGGACGAAGCGCGGCGGAAGATCACCGTCGCGACCACGAGGATCGGCAGCACCGCGAGCGCGTACGCCGCCAGCCCGAGGTCGGTGACCATCAACGCGGCCGCGATCCCGACCAGGGTCAGCGCGCTCACGACGGCCTGGGCGACCCCGGTCTGCAGGAACGTCGAAAGCGCGTCGACGTCGGTCGTCATCCGGGTCATGATCTTCCCGGACAGTTCGCGTTCGTAGAAGTCGAGCCCGAGCCGCTGCAGATGCGCGTAACTGCGTACGCGCAGCGAGTACAGCACCGTCTCGCCGACCCGCGCCGTCATCTTGGTCTGGAGATAGACCACCAGCCAGTCCGCGAGGATCACCAGCGCGCCGATCCCGGCGGCCAGCCAGATCACCGCCTCCGCTCCGGCGCGCACGCCGTTGTCGATGCCGTGCTGGTACAGCGCGGGCATCGCGATGGTGGCCAGCGCGTCCGCCGCGACCAGGCCGATCACCACGGCGAGCGGGCCGCGTACCGGCTTCAGCAACCGGCCGAGGCGGAACTTCGGTTCGGGCGCGGTGACGTCGGTGCCCGGCAAGTGCGGGACGTCCGTCGCGGGCGGCAGTTTCCGGACGCCTTCGATGAGCTCCTCGCTCGGCGGCAGGTTGACGTCCCACTCGCCGCCGGTGCCCTTCCTCTCACCCGCGAGTTCGTCGGCCTTCTCCTGCTCCGGCCACAGGGCCGGGGTGACTCCGGCGGGACCGCAGTCGAGGCCTTCGCAGCGATGCGGTTCCTCGACGTCGTCACCAGGTCCCGCGACGAGTTCGCGGAACAGCGCGCAGCGCGCCAGCAGTTCCTCTTCGGTGCCGACGTCGACGACGCGGCCCTTGTCGAGCACGGCGATCCGGTCGGCGAGGGCGAGAGTGGAGCGGCGGTGCGCGATCAGCAGGGTCGTCCGGCTCGCGGTGACCGAGCGCAGCGTGTCGTGGATCGCCGCCTCGGTGACCGTGTCGATGGCGGACGTCGCGTCGTCGAGGACCAGCACGCGCGGGTCGGTCATCAGCGCCCTGGCCAGGCCGAGCCGCTGCCGCTGCCCGCCCGACAACGTGAGGCCGCGCTCGCCGACGAGCGTGTCGTAGCCCTCGGGGAGCCGCTGGATGAACTCGTCCGCCTCGGCCGCCCGCGCGGCCGCGCGGATCTCCTCGTCGCTCGCGTCCGGCCTGCCGTACGCGATGTTGTCGCGCACCGACGACGAGAAGAGGAAAGCCTCCTCGAAGACCACGCCGATCGCGCTGCGCAGGTCGTGCTGCCGGATGTCGCGGACGTCGAGGTCGCCGACCTGGACCGAACCGTCGTGCACGTCGTAGAACCGGGGCAGCAGCAGCGAGATCGTCGACTTGCCCGAACCGGCCGTGCCGACCAGCGCGAGGGTCTCGCCCGGCCTGGCCTCCAGCGTGAGCCCGTCGAGCACCGGATCCGACCGGGTGTAGCCGAAGGAGACGTCCTCCAGCCGGACGCCGAGCGGGCCTTCGGGCAGCGGCCGCGCGTCCGGGCTGTCGACGACGTCCGGTTGCGCGTCGATCAGTTCGTTGACCCGCTCCGCGCCCGCCCTGGTCAGCTGGGCCTGGACGACGAGGCTGGAGATCATCCTCGCCGGGCCGATCAGGATGGAGAGATAGGTCGCGAAGGCCAGGAAGGTGCCGAGACTGACTTCGCCGTTCAGCGCCAGGACGCCGCCGACCGCCAGCACCGCGACCTGACCCGCCGCGGGCAGCGCCGCCGTGGTGGCCGTGGGCAAAGAGGACAGCCGCGCCGCGCGCATGCGTTCGGCGAAGAGCGTCTTCGCCGTCTTCTCCAGCTTCGCGACTTCGCGCGCTTCCTGGCCGAAGCCCTTCACGACGCGGACGCCGGTGACGGTCTCTTCGACCTGCTGCGCGACGTCGGCCGCGCGCTGCTGAGCCGCCCAGGTCGCGGGGAAGAGCCGCTTCCGGCTCACCGCCATGATGATCGCGATCGCCGGGGCGACCACCATCGCGATCAGAGTCAGCGTCGGGGACATCCACAGCATCGCGCCGAGCGACAGCAGCGCGAAGATCACCGAGCCCGCCGAGAGCGGCACCTGCATCAGGACCGACGTGACCAGCTGGAGGTCCGAGATCGCGCGGGAGGCGACCTGGCCGGTGCGCAGGGCGTCCTGCTTGCCGCCGTCGAGCCGGGAGACCGCGTTGAACACCTGTCGGCGCAGATCGTGCTGGACGTCGAGGGCCAGCCGCCCGCCGACGTACCGGCGGGCGAAGGCGTTGCCGAAGGTCAGCACCTGCAGCACCGCCATCACGGCGGCGAGCAGGCCGAGGTTCGAGGTGTCGCCGGCGACCGCGCTGTCGAGCGCTTCCCGGATCAGCAGCGGACCGGCGGCCTGCAACCCGACGCCGATGATCGCGGCGCCCAGCGACAGCACGACCAGCCACGGGTGTTTCCAGCACGAAGCGGCCAGGCGGCGGATCCAGCCTCCGGCGGGTGCGGGGGTGGTCTCACGTGCCGGACTGGCTTGACGCGGACGAGGTGGAGCAGTAGTCACCCCGCCAGCCTAGGCCGCCGCACCGACATGATCGGCCGGTTCGCGGAGGGCCGAATGCCATGAACGGTCCGTTCCTTGCGAATTCGGCCAGGAACGGACCGTTCATGGCGTGTGTGATGAGGTGAACCAGCCCTACGTTCGGTCGGGGCAAGTGCCACATGTCGACGCCACCGAACGGTGATGAAGGGGCGCCTCCCCGCTCAACCTGAGGTTGATGCGGGTCGACGCCCCTTCGGCACGTTTCCGTCAGCGCGCGATCAATTAAGTGATGTCCTTCTTCTGGTTCACGGCCCAGCCTGCCAGGAAGAAGATCATCGTCCAGCCGAAGAAGATGAGCGCCGAGGCCCACCACGAGAACGCGCCGGGGGCACCCGCCGCGTACTGCAGCGCCCACGCCGTCTCGTCCTGCAGGCCGGGCACCTTCACGCCGGCGGCGCCGAACGCCTCCGCGCCGATGGCGCCCACGATGCCGTTGACCGTGCCGTTCGGCAGGACCCCGCCCAGCCACGTGATGTCCGCGGCGCCGAACATGACGAACACCAGGACGTTCTCGACGACAAGCATCCAGATCGTCAGCGTGATGATGCTGCCGACCACACTGCGCCAGACCGCGCCGACACCGATGCCGAACAGGGTCGCCAGGATCGTCGCGAGGACGCCCGCGCCCAGCACGCCCAGCCACTGGCCCGCCGTCGGCAGACGCTGGCTGTCGACGGTGATCACGGTGCCGAGGCTCGCCGCGCCCACGATGATCACGCCGTAGATCGCGCCCCACGCGATGTAGGTGATCATCTTCGCGCTCAACGCCGAAACCCGGTTCGGGGCGGTGAGGAACGTCGTGGTGATCGTCTTCTTCGTGTACTCGCCGGCGAGGGCGAAGACACCGAAGATGATCGGGATCATCGTGCCGATGTTGATGCCGTGCCCGAGCGCCAGCAGGCCGACGGGCAGCTCACCGGTCGAGATGCCGAGCGCCTGGGTCAGCTCACGGGTGTCCGAGCGGCCGAGGAAGTCGCTGAAGTCGTTCGTGACCATGCCCCAGAACAGGGCGAACGCGAACGCGAAGACCACCGCGGGGATCATCAGCGCCCACCACGCCTTGAGCGTGAGCGTCTTGCGGAACTCCGCCTTGATCAGGTTGCCCATCAGCCCTGGCCTCCCCAGCCCTCGTTCTGGCCCTGCTGCTGAGGCGCCTGCTGCTGAGGCGGCGCCTGCTGGTACTGCTGCTGTTGCTGCGGCGGCTGAGCCTGCTGCTGGAACTGCTGCTGCGGCGGCGCGAAACCGGGCGGCGGGGTGTTCTGCGGTGCGTAGCCGGGCGGCGGCCCCTGATATCCGGGCGGCGGGCCCTGATAACCGGGAGGCGGACCCTGGTAGCCCGGCGGCGGGCCCTGCTGCTGGAACCCGGGCTGCGGCGCCGCGTACTGGCCCTGCGTCAGCTGGAAGAACATCCGCTCCAGATCCGCGGTCTCCTCCTGCATGCCGTAGACCGCGATGCTCGCCTTCGCCGAGATGTCACCGATCTGCTGCACCGTCGCGCCGGAGACGGCGACCCGGCCGTCCGGCATCGGCGACACCTGAGTGATGCCCGCCTCCTGCAAGGCGGCGACGAGACCGTTCGCGTCCGCGGACTGCACCAGCACCCGGGACTGGTTGCTCTTGCGCAACTGATCCAGCGAGCCGTTGTACCGCGTCATGCCCTGGCTGATGATCACGACCTGGTCGATCGTCTGCTCCACCTCGTTCAGAAGGTGGCTCGAAACCAGCACCGTGCGACCCTCACGCGCGTACGCGCGCAGGAAGTTCCGAAGCCACAGGATGCCTTCGGGGTCGAGACCGTTCGTCGGCTCGTCCAGCACCAGCACCTGCGGATTCCCCAGCAACGCCGTCGCCAGTGCCAGCCGCTGCCGCATACCGAGCGAGAACCCGCCCGCCTTGCGGTCCGCCGCCGACGAAAGGCCGACCAGGCCCAGCACCTCGTCCACCCGCTGATCCGGCATCCCGATCGCCGCCGAGTACACGCGCAGGTGATTCCGCGCCGTGCGCCCCGGGTGGAAACCCTCGTTCTCCAGCACCGAACCGACGACCCGCGCCGGATTTCCCAGCTGGTCGTGCGGGCGCCCGTTGATGGTCGCCGTGCCGTTCGTGGGCGTCACCAGCCCGAGCAGCATCCGGAGCGTCGTCGTCTTCCCGGCGCCGTTGGGCCCCAGGAAGCCGGTCACCGAACCGGGCTCCACCGTGAAGCTCAGATTCTGGACCGCGTTGACCGCACCGAACTGCTTGCTCAGATTCTGCACCGCGATGCGGCCACTGCCGTCGTGCATACCGTCCCCTTTTGTTGACGAAGGCCGATCACGCGACATCCTGCCTCACCGGGTGAGTCCGCACTCGCGGAAGGGGGCAATCCACCGAAAGCGACCTTCGTCACGTTCGATGCGGTGACGAAGCCGCCTCACAGCGCACCCGGCGCTGCGCCGAATGGCCGCTGACTACGGGATATGCGGCGTAGGGCGCGGAAAATCACCGACTGCCGCGAAGGTCTGTGAAGAAGTAATTCCGAAGACATGGCAACCCCATGCAGCGCGGCGGCGACTTATTACCTACGATGTAGGAGGCGGCCCGCTCCCAATGACCCCCAGGTTGGTTGAGCGGGCCGCCCTTAGCTCACTTCCCTCACCTTGTCGGCGCTTCGCGCCCTCCCTCGGTGAGGACTTCGTCGTATCACCCGAGGCCCCGGACCCTCTGCGGTGCGTGAGGCTGCGGTTCGCAAGTGGGATCGGCCTACTGCGCGACACGCCCCCAAAGTCCGTGAAGGCCTCCTTGAGGGACTCTGAGTCCCTCAAGGAGGCCTTCACGGACTTGCGCACAGGGCGGGTGTCCTGACTTTCAGGACAAGTGGTCTGGTAACGTGCGACGTCACATCATATATCAG